>DASRSM010000196.1:0-23285 GCA_035656415.1 Vulcanimicrobiaceae bacterium
CCAGCGCCTACCCGCCGGTGACCGCCGCGCAAACGATCGCGCGCGGCATCGTGGCGCTGGCTAAAAACGGCGACTCGCCGCGCGCCGACGCGGTATTGCTGCTCGCGTACGTGCTAGGGCGCGATCGCGCGTGGGTGGTCGCCCACGGCGAAACGTTTCTCTCCAAACCGCAATCGGAAAAGTTTACGTCGCTATGCGACGTGCGCGCGACCGGAACGCCGCTCGCGTATATCTTGGGCTTTTCCGGCTTCTACGGACGGGAGTTTGCCGTCAACGAGCACGTGCTCGTACCGCGACCGGAAACCGAACATTTGGTCGACGAGGCGTTGGCGTTTGCCAAAGAGCGCGTAAATCCGAACCTGCCCAAGCAGTTCGTTACCGCGCTCGACGTCGGGGTCGGTTCGGGTGCCATCGCGTGCACCATCGCCGCCGAGAACGCAAACATCTTCGTCGAGGGCACCGACACGTCGTCGACCGCGCTGAAAGTCGCGCAACACAACGCGCGCCGGCTCAACGTCATTTCGCGCTGCCGCTTTCATTATGGAAGTTTGGCGAACCCGGTGGGCGAACGCAGCTTCGACGTGGTAGTCGCGAACCTGCCCTACGTCCCGACCGCCGACGTACCGCGGCCGCCGGAGCCCGCCGGCTACGAACCGCGCGAAGCGCTGGACGGTGGACCGGACGGCCTCGAGGCGTACCGGAAGTTTCTGCCCTCGGCGCCGGCGCTGCTCAAGCCCGGCGGCCTCTTGCTGATGGAGGCTGCGCCGCCGACGATCGACGGCCTGGCGTTGCTCGTCGGCGAGGCGTTCCCTCGCGTCGATTTCGAGATCGCCGAGGACTACGCGGGGTTAGCTCGTTACGTAAAACTCGTGGCGCCCGCATAAAAGTGCAAGGCCCGCTCACGGTTCGCAGCGAAACGTATCGTCCCGAGATGGCGAAGTATATCTTCTTCACCGGCGGTGTCGTGAGTTCGCTCGGCAAGGGCATAACGGCCGCATCCCTCGGAAGACTCCTCAAAGCTCGCGGAATCAGCGTGTCGATCCAAAAACTCGACCCGTATATCAACGTGGACGCGGGCACGATGAACCCCTATCAGCATGGCGAGGTCTTCGTTACCGAAGACGGAGCCGAGACCGATCTCGATCTCGGGCACTACGAGCGGTTCATCGACGAGAATCTGCAGCGCGCGAACAACGTGACGACGGGTCAGATCTATAACTCCGTCATCGAAAAGGAACGCCGCGGCGACTATTTGGGCGCTACGGTTCAAGTCATTCCGCACATTACCAACGAAATCAAGGCACACATCAAGCGCGTCGCGGAATCCAGTCACGCCGACGTGTGCATCGTCGAAGTCGGCGGCACGGTCGGCGACATCGAATCGCTGCCGTTCTTAGAAGCGATTCGCCAGATGCGTTACGACGTCGGCGACGAGAACGTCATGTACGTCCATCTCACCTTGGTGCCGCATTTGGGTGCGGCCGACGAGCTGAAGACCAAGCCGACGCAGCACTCCGTGCGCGAGCTGCGGGGCATCGGTATTTCGCCCGACGCCATCGTCTGCCGGACGCAATCTTCGGCTCCCATGCCGATCGAGCTGAAGGAGAAGATCGCGCTCTTCTGCGACGTTCCGCCCAGCGCCGTCGTGCAGAACGGCGACGCCAAGACGATCTATCAGGTTCCCCTCAATCTCGAAAGCGAAGGACTGGCGCAGGCGGCGATTCGCAAACTGAACCTTCCCACCGTGGTGCCGCGGCTCGAGGAATGGGCCGATATCGCCGAGCGCATGCTGCGCCCGCGCCGCCACGTAACGATCGCGCTGGTTGGGAAGTACGTCGAGCTCAAAGACGCGTACATTTCGATCAACGAGGCGCTCTATCACAGCGGCGTGTTTCACGACGCGGCCGTCGAGATCAAGCGCATCGATTCCGAGCACATCGAAGAAGAAGGCTTAGAGCGGCTGCACGGCGCACACGGCATCCTGGTCGCTCCCGGATTCGGCGCGCGCGGCATAAAAGGAAAGCTGCGGGCCATACAGCACGCACGCGAGAAGAAGATTCCGTTCCTGGGAATCTGCTACGGCATGCAGCTGGCCTGCATCGAGTTTGCGCGTAACGTTTGCGAGCTGCCCGACGCGATGACCAGCGAAGTCGACGAGACGACGCCCGATCCAGTTATCGACTTCATGCCCGATCAGCGCAATTTGGAAATGTACGGCGGAACGATGCGTCTCGGCTCGTATTCGTGCACGCTCGAGGCGGGAAGCCAGGCAGCGAACGCGTACGGCGAACTCGAGGTCAGCGAGCGCCATCGCCACCGCTACGAATTCAACAACCGGTATCGTCCGATTTTCCAAGAGCACGGCATGCGATTCAGCGGGCACCATACGATCGGCAAGACGCGGCTGGTCGAGGTCATCGAGCTGCCGCCCGATCTGCACCCGTGGTTCGTCGGCACGCAGGCGCATCCGGAGTTCAAGTCGCGCCCGAATCGTCCGTCCCCGCTCTATCGCGATTTCATCGGCGCCGCCCTCGCGCACGGAGAAACCGCCGACGGCAAGCGCGGCGCGGTCGAACGTTCGCTAACGCGATAAGCTCCGTCCGCTCGGTACCACCCGTGAATCCCGCCGATGTCACCGCCGTCATTTTGACTCGTGACGAAGAGCGTAACTTACCTCGTGCGTTAACGAGTTTGCCGCGCGGAATGCACGTCTTCGTACTCGACGCGTGTTCGGCGGATCACACGGTGCAGTTCGCTCGCGGCGCCGGTGCCGAAGTGGTGCAGCGAGAGTGGACGGATTTCGTCGAAGCACGGCGCTTCGCGCTCGAGCGCGTGCGCACGCCGTGGGTGCTGATGCTCGACGCCGACGAAGCGCTCGACGACGTGCTGCGCGACGCGATAAGTCATGCGGATCCCGCGATCGACGGTTACCGCGTGCATCGCACGACGTATTTCTGCGGCAAGCCGATGCGGCTGTGGCGCGACGAACGGTTGCTGCGCCTGTTCAAGCGCGAGCGCGCGCGCCTCGAGGCGGCACCCGCCACCGATGCGGACGCCGCGCTGCACGAACGCTGGGTGGTCGACGGTACCACCGGCGATCTCACCGGAACGCTGCTGCACTATTCGTATCCGGACGTTTCGACGTACCGTAAGAAGTTCGCAGAGTATACGGAAATCGAAGCGCGAGGCTCGCGCGCGTCGCTGGCGGAGCTATTCGGCGCGATCGTGCGCGGCGCGGCGCGCTTTCTATATTTTTTGTTCGTGAAGGGTGCGCTGCTCGACGGATTGAGCGGCATTTACGTCGCGTACGGTTCGGCGGCGTATCCGGTTGCAGTCGCTTGGAAAGCGCTGCGCCGTTGACGCCTCGCATCGGACTCGACGCGCGTTTGACGGCTCAGATGTCGGTAGGAATGAAAACCTACGTGCGCGAGGTGGTGGCGCGCCTTCCTCAGGTCGCCCCCGAGTTCGCGTATAGTGCGTTTGCAGACGGACGCAATTTCGGGTTCGACGAGCAAGTGCGCCTGCCGTGGGCGATGCGTCGCTCGCGCGTCGATTTGGTGCATTTCCTTTCGATCTACGTGCCGCTCGTTGCGGCGGCTCCGTCGATCGTAACGGTGCACGATCTCATCCACTTGCGGTTTCCGCAGTACTTCAAAGCAAAAATCGCCCCGTACTATCAAACGGTCGTTCGCCTGGCCTGCGCGCGAGCGAACGCGGTTATCACCGACGACGAGCGAACCGTCGACGATCTGCACGAACTGCTCGGCGTCGACCGGAAGAAGATCCGCGTGATCGCGCTCGGGGTCGACGACCGGTTTCTCGCGCCGGCGGAGCCGTTTGCCGCCGCGCGTCCTTACGTTTTGTACGTCGGAAACCATAGGCATCACAAGGATCTGCCGACGTTATTCGACGCGTGGTCGGCGCTGCCGGAATCGGACGCAGTCGATCTCTACGTTACCGGTCCCGACGATTTCGGCGACGAGCTGCAGCGGCGCTCGTCGACGAGCCGCGCCATCCTCGCGCTCGGGGACGTCCCCGACGAAAGCCTCGCGTCCTACTATGCCGGCGCGCGCGCGTTGGTTCAGCCCGCCCTGCGCGAGGGATTCGGTCTGCCGATGCTCGAGGCGATGGCGGTAGGCTGTCCGGTCGTCGCTTGCGAGGACGCGGTCCCGCGGATCCTCGAGCCGGCCGCACTGACCTTCACCGCTCGCGACGCGGGCGAACTGTCGGCAATTTTACACGACGTGCTTGCCGACGCAGGGCTCCGCGAACGGTTCGTCAACTCAGGACGGCGAATCGCTCGCATGCTAACGTGGGACCGGTGCGCGCGGGCGACGGCGGACGTTTATCGGGAGGTGTTCGGGGCTGCGCGTAAACGTGTTTAAACGCATTTGGACGATCGTTGCGCTATTTGGATTGCTCGGCGCGGCGCCGCCGATCGCGATCGTCATTAACGGCGACAAGCTTCCGATCGATCCGCCTCCTCGGATGGTTCGCGACACGCTGTACGTTCCGGTCCGTCACACGCTGGAGGCGCTCGGGCTTCCATTCTTCGCCGAGGGGAAACGCGTCTCGACGCAGGTGGGCGCGCGCACCGTCAACGTCGCGCCGACGATCGAGATAAAAAACGTGCTCTACGCTCCGCTACGGTTCTTCAGCGACGTTCTCGGCGCGCAGACGAGTTACGACCGGCATAAAAACGTCGTGACGATCGTCGCGCAACTCGTCGGCCGCACCGCCAACGGCTTGACCGCGACGCGCGAAGGCTTCCTTCGCGTAGGAACCGTCGCCGCAGTGGACGTTCTGTCGGATCCACCGACCATTACGCTCGGTTACGCGAGCGGTCCCAAGACGATTCCTATCGGGCGCAACGCGATCGTCGAAATGGAAGACGTCGGTGCGAACGTGACGACGCCCGGCGAGCTCGGCGACATTCGCCCCGGCGACTTCGCGCGAATCGAAATGGGTCACAAAGGCCGCGTCGAGCGCGTGGTCGACGCGTTTGGCTCGCACTACGGCAAGATCGTCGCCGTCGGCGGCGGTCAGTTCGTCCTCGACGACGGCCAGGTCGTGGCGGCGGGACGCACGACAGAGGTCGCGTTGAACGGACGCGCCGCCTCGTTTGCCGACTTAAAGCCCGGCGACGAAGTGAGCGTGCGATACAACGTCGAGACCAACGAGGTACGCGAAGTTTTGGCCAGTCGTCAGGTCGCAAGCGCCGGCGGCGACGCGCAGGTCATTACCAGCGTGCACGACGACGCGAACCATCCGCTGCGTCCGGGCGACGCGCTCAACGTTACGATCAAAGGCGCGCCGGGCGGTTCGGCGACGTTCGACATCGGTTCGTACGTCACGAACATCGCCATGCAAGAGGGACCGGCCGGAACGTATACGGGGGTCTACACGATTCCGCGCGGCGCAAACTTTGCGGCCGTACCCGTGATCGGCCATCTGCAGCTCGCCGGGCGCGCACCAGCCGACGCAGCCGCAGACCAAGCCGTCTCTGCGGCGAGCACCGCTCCGGGCATCTCCGCCGTTGCTCCGCAGCCCGGAGTAACGATCAACGGCTCCCATCCGGGCATCTACGCCGCGTTTTCGGCCGGCGCCGTACCGGTGAATCAGTCGAGCGCGGTGTTGTGGGTCAACGGACGCGACGTTACCGCCGATTGCCTGCGGACCGCGCAGTTCATTCAATACCTCCCGTCGTATTCGTATCCGAACGGCCCGGTTCGCGTGACGGTGCGGATCGCAGACCGGGCCGGGAACGTCACCACGAAGTCTTGGACGTTTTCCATTAAGTCGCGGTGACGGCGGAGGGAACGACGTGCGTAACCGAGCCGAGCGAGTGTTAGCGGGGGCCGTTTTAGCGGCCACGATTCTTAGCGCGTGCGCGTCGCCGCCGGCGTCGCCTCCGGCATACGCCGCTTCGGGCCTCGTCGCGCCGGTGCTCGTCGTGGCACGTGTCAAAGACGCAGTGTCGCTGGATCCGGCGCAGTCCAGCGACGGTATGTCGCTGAACGTCACGCGCGAGATCGTCAAAGGTCTCGTGCAGTTCAAACAAGGCACCTTCGACATCGAGCCGGCCATTGCGGAGTCGTGGAGCGTCGGATCGGGCGGACGCAGCTGGACGTTCACCATCAAGCCCGGGTTGAAGTTCTCGGACGGAACGCCCGTCGACGCGCAGGCGGTAAAGTTCAACTTCGACCGCTGGCGGCTGATCAGTAATCCATACCATTCGAGTTTCAGTTATCCGTATTACATTTCCGAGTTCGGCGGTTTTCCGGGATTGATTGAAGACGTACGCGCCGCTGATTCGCGCACGGTCGTCTTCACGCTCGCGCGCCCGTTCGCGCCGTTCTTGCACGATCTCGCGTTACCGTCGTTCGGTATCGGCTCGCCGACGGCGATTCGCAACGATCTCGCCGGCTTTTCGTTGCACCCGGTGGGATGGGGCCCGTACACACTCGTCGAGTGGGTGAAAAACGATCGCATCGTTTTGCGCGCGAACCCGTCCTATCCGGTGAAGCCGACGTACCAGAAAGTCGTCATTCGCGATATCGCGGAACCCGGCGCCGGCGTTCGAGCAATGATGGACACAACGGTCGACGTGTTGACCGATCCGGGTCCGTCGGGTGCGGCGCAACTTGCCGATACGCCCGGCGTCACCGTTTACTACCAGCCGGCCAACAACAGTGCGTACCTTGCAATGAACCTCGATCGCAAGCCGTTCGGGAAGCTCGCAGTTCGAAAGGCCGTCGCCTACGCGCTCGACGTGCACGCTATCGTGAAGCAGTTTTTCCCGAGTGGTGCAGAGGTCGCCGATAACTGGACGCCTCCGGGAATGTCGGGCGAAAATCGCAACGTCAAAGCCTATCGGGAAGACGACAAGCGCGCGCGGACGCTGCTCGCAAGCGCGGGTCTTCGCAACGGTTTCAAAACGGAGCTCTTCTACCCGGCGATTCCGCGTCCGTACATGCCCGATCCGCAAGGTGTCGCGAAAGAAGTGGTAATACAGCTCCATCGCGTAGGCATCGACGCCAAACTCGAACCCTACGACTGGAGCGTGTTCTTGGAGAAAATCCACAACGGCGAGCATTCAATGGTGCTGACGGGGTGGAGCGGCGACAACGGCGATCCCGACAACTTCCTTTACACGCTGCTCGACCGGGATTCGGCGCGGCGGCCGAACGCGCTCAACTACAGTTTCTGGCGAGACGAAGCGTACCATCAGCTCATGTTGGAAGGACAGGCAACCAGCGATCCCGCGCAGCGAGCGCTCATTTACGAGCGAGCAAATGCCATGGTCCACGACATGGTTCCGTCCGTTCCGATTGTCCACTCGGCCGTTCCGGTTGCGATGCGAACGTCGATTGCGGGGTACATTCCCAGTCCGGATACCAGCATCGCATTCGAATATTTGCGTCCATCGGGGTGAGCGCGTGAACGACGACTGTATTTTCTGCAAGATTGCGTCAGGAGCGATTCCCGCCAAGACGGTTCATCGCGACGATGACGTGCTTGCGATCGAAGACGTCAATCCGCAGGCGCCGGTGCATTTGCTCGTTATGCCGGTGAGGCACCATCCCAACATCGCGGCGCTTTCCGGCGGCGACGACGTTTCGTTGCTAGCACGACTGTTCGAAGTCGCGTCGCGTCTTGGCCGCGAGCGCGGCGGCGACGGATTCCGGTTGGTGGTCAACACCGGGCCGGACGGCGGCCAGACGGTGGATCACCTGCACGTTCACGTGCTCGCCGGCCGTCACATGACGTGGCCCCCGGGCTAAAGCGCCCACTTTTTACCATCGGCCACGGCATCGTCGATATCGGGACGTTCGCCGATTATCTGCGCGACGCGCGAATCGAATCGCTCGTCGACGTGCGGCGATTTCCCGGCAGCCGCCGGAATCCGCAGTTCGGCTCCGCAGCACTTTCGGAAACGCTACGCAGTATCGGCGTCGCCTATCGTCACGCCGAGGATCTCGGCGGCCGCCGCCGCCCAAAGCTGGATTCTCGAAACGCGGGTTTGCGCAACGAAGGTTTTCGCGGATACGCAGATTGGATGCTCGGCGATACGTTTCGCGAGGCGTTCCTTCGCGTCGTCGAAGAGTCGCAAGAGCGCCGCACGGCCATAGTGTGCGCCGAAACGCCGTGGTGGAAATGCCATCGGCGACTGATCTCCGACGCTAGCGTTTTGCTGGCGAACACACCCGTGGAGCACCTCGTGGCAGGCAAACAGGCCGGCCATCGGCTCACCGATGGGGTCGCAATCGAAGGCGGAAGGCTCGTCTATCGCGAGTCGTATCGTTGACGCCCATGCCGCCCTATGTTAGGGTAGGTGCTCGGGCCCTTGGGGGCCTGATTTTGCGTGCGCCCCTGAGATTATAGGGACGCCTTGAAAGGGGGGTCGTTACAGAATGGAAGTTCGCGTTGCTCCGGGCGAATCGATCGAGAGCGCGCTACGCCGCTTCAAGAAGGCCACCCAAAAGGCGGGTATTCTCGCCGAGGCGCGCAAGCACGAACATTACGAAAAGCCGAGCGTGCGCCGAAAGAAGAAGTCGGCAGCCGCTCGCAAGCGCCGCAGCTAGTCTTAAAATGGCCTCGCTGAAAGACCGCATCGCCTCCGATCTCAAGGAGGCGATGAAGGCGCGCGACCAGTTGCGCCTCGATACGCTGCGTTCCGCGCTTTCCGGTTTCGCTTATAAGCGCTCCGAGGCGGGGCGCGATCTCACCGAAGCCGACGAGCTCGACGTCGTTGGGCGGCTGGTTAAACAGCGCGCCGATTCTGTCTCCGAGTTCGAGAAGGCCGGCCGCTCGGAACTCGCGGCCAAAGAGCGTGCCGAGCGAGAGATTCTTTTGGCCTATCTTCCGCAACAGAAGTCGGCCGCGGAAATCCGCGAGATCGTCCAGAGCGTGCTCGCCGAGCTGCCCGCGGAAAACCGTAATCAGGGCGCGGTCATGAAGGTCGTAATGCCGCAGCTCAAGGGCATCGCCGATGGCAACTTGGTCCGTCAAATCGTCACCGAGGAGCTGGGCTCCAAGTAACTTTCCGGCACCGCGGCGGTAGCTAGCGGTATGTGGAGTCGGCGCCTGCGGGCCTGGGTTTCGTTGAGTCTGATGCTGTGTGGCTTCGGCGGCCTGGCGGCCGCGGCGTTCGCACAAGGGGGACGTCCGGTCGTCGTCGTGCCCATTCACGGCACCGTGGATCAAGGCATGGCCCATCTCGTGCAGCGGTCGGTTCAGAAAGCCAACGACGAAAACGCGGCGGCGGTCGTTCTCGACGTCAACAGTCTGGGCGGCATCGTCGACGCCGCGCTGCAAATCAAAGACGCGGTGCAGTCGGCGCACGAACCCGTTATCGCTTTCGTTTCCGGCCGAGCCTATTCGTCGGCAGCGTTGATCTCGTTATCCTCTAGCCGCATCATTATGTCTCCCGGCGCGTCGATCGGATCCGCCGAGCCGCATCCCGATACGCGCGAAACCGTTTCGGCTTTGAAGGCCGAGTTCGAGTCGACGGCGTTACGTAACCATCGCAATCCCAAGCTGGCCGGCGCAATGGTGGATCGGACGATCGACGTTCCCGATTACAAGCCGGCCGGCGCATTTCTTACGCTCAACACGCAAGATGCGGTACGCTCCCATATCGCCGACAGCGTTGAGCGGTCGCTCGACGCAGCGCTGAGCGCGCAAGGCTTGGGTTCCAATCCCCGGCAGCAGGCGAGCTACACGTGGGCCGAAGAGCTCGCACGCTTTGCTACCGATCCCGTCGTGAGCGGTCTTTTGCTGACGCTCGGCATGCTGGGATTGCTGATCGAGATGCAGACCATGCACGGAATCGCCGGCGTCATCGGTGTCGCCGCGTTCGCGCTGTTTTTCGGCTCGCACATTTACGCCGGATTCTCTAACGGCCTCGTCGCAGGTTTGGCTCTCTTGGGCGTCATCGGAATTCTTTGGGAGCTGCACGTCTTGCCGGGGCACGGAATCCCGGGAATACTCGGCGCGATCGCGCTCTTTTGCGCCGTACTCTTTGCCTTCGGAACGCAGTTCTTCGTGGTCGCCATCGAAACGATTGCGACTGCCGTCGTGCTCACCGCGATCGCTTTCTCGCTGCTGGTCCGCGCCATACCGCAAAATGCGTGGGCGCATCGCTTGGCGCTAGCGGCGGTCCAGGGTCCCGACTACGTCACGAGCGCCGATTTTTCGACGCTGCGCGGAAGGACTGGCGTGGCGGCCTCATACCTGCGTCCCGCCGGTATCGCGCAAATCGACGGACACCGCGTCGACGTGTTGACGCAGGGTGAGTTCATCGCACAGGGAACCCCGATTCGCGTCGCGCGCGTCGAGGGCGCTCGCGTCTTCGTAGAGGAGGCTTAACCGTGGTTGGTGCCGCTGCAGCGATTCTGATATTCGTCATCATCGTCGCGTTTTTTATCTTTCTATACTACTTCCCGATCGGAATGTGGATCAGAACGATCGCTGCCGGCGTTCCGCTCGGCATCATTTCGCTGGTCCGGATGCGTCTGATCGGCATTCCACCCGGCCTGATCGTTGCGAATTACGTGCGCGCGCGCAAAGCCGGTTTGAACCTGACGGTCGACCAGATGCAGTCGCACTACTTGGCCGGCGGTAACGTCGACAAAGTAACGTTTTCGATGATCGCCGCGCAGCGCGCGCAAATTCCGCTGGAGTGGCAGCGCGCCGCAGCGATCGATTTGGCCGGACGCGACGTGCTCGAAGCAGTGCAGACGTCGGTCAATCCTAAAGTCATCGAGACGCCGATCTTCCAAGGCGTCGCGCAGAACGGCATTCAGCTCAACGTCAAAGCGCGGATCACGGTGCGCACGAATCTCGACCGGTACGTCGGCGGCGCGAGCGAGCCTACGATCGTCGCGCGCGTAGGTGAAGGCGTCGTCTCGGCTGTCGGCGCGGCCATCGACCACAAGGAAGTGCTGGAGTTTCCCGATCGCATCAGCAAGGCCGTTCTCGCTAAGGGGTTGGACGCGGGAACCGCGTTCGAGATCGTGTCTATCGACATCGCCGACGTCGACGTCGGAAAGAACATCGGCGCCGAGCTGCAGACGAGTCAAGCCGAAGCCGATCGGCGGATTGCGCAAGCTAAAGCAGCGGAACGGCAATACGCCGCGATGGCTTCCGAACAAGAGCAAAAGGCGCAAACGCAGGCGATGCGCGCAAAAGTCGTCGAAGCGGAAGCGCAAATTCCGCAAGCCATCGCCGAAGCGTTTCGCAGCGGTCATCTCGGCGTGATGGATTACTATCGCTTGAAGAACATTCAAGCCGATACGGAGATGCGCTCCACGATCGGCGGCAGCCCCGATACGGGCACCTCCGATCAACAACAACCACCCGCGCCGCAAGTGAAGTAGGCTTCTAGCGGTGCGCGATATCGGCGGACTCGTTTGGATCGTTCTCGTGCTCGTCGCGGTGATTTCGAGCATCGTTAAGAGTGCGAGACGTGCAAGGGGTACCACTGGCTCGGCGCAGACGGTTCAGACGGTTCCGCGACCGCCGGCGCAGATGCCATCGCAATTAACCTCGATGACGGCACCGCCGCCAGCACAGCCGAAACCTGAACCGGCCAAACCCGTGCCGCCGCCTCCGCCGGTGCCCGCCGTGCCGGCGCCGCGGCACCTCGTGAGCCCGCCGCCGCAGTCTCGCTCGCGCGGGTTATTTGCCGATCGCACGGACCTCGCGCGCGGCATCATCGCCGCAGAAGTGCTGGGAAAGCCTCTCGCACTGCGCGACGAATAACGGCGTATTGACTTCAACACAGCGTTCGATCGAGCTCAACGATCTGCCCGACCGCGTGCGCCTCTTCGGCGAGTTCGATCGCAACCTGTCGGCCATCGAGGAAGCGCTCGACGTTTCGGTGCAGGCGGACGGGGATTGGATTCGCGTCAGCGGTCATCCCGAGGACGTCGAACGCGCCGAGTCCGTCGTGCGCCGCATGATCGATGCGGCGCGCGGCGGCGCGTACGTGACGCCCGACGACGTGTCGCTGGCATTTAGCGACGTGCGCGAGACTGCGGGCGGCCGCGCGTTGCCCGAAACGCTTATCGAAACGCAGCGCGGGCGCGGCGTGCGCCCGCGGACGGGCGGACAGCGCCGCTTCGTCGAGTCCGTCGAATCGAAGACGCTGACGATCGGCATTGGTCCGGCTGGCACGGGCAAAACCTATCTCGCCATCGTGATGGCGGTGCGCGCGCTGCGCAATCGCGACGTCTCGCGCGTCATCCTTTCGCGCCCGGCCGTAGAAGCGGGTGAAAAGCTCGGCTTTCTTCCAGGCGATTTGCGCGAAAAAGTCGATCCGTACATGCGGCCGCTGTTCGACGCACTCAACGATCTGCTCGGCCAGGGCGTCGTCGACAAGCACATCGATCGCGGAACGCTCGAAGTCGCCCCGCTTGCCTACATGCGCGGACGCACGCTTTCCGATGCGTTCGTCATTCTCGACGAGGCGCAGAACGCGACGAGCGATCAGATCAAGATGTTCCTTACACGTCTAGGTTCCGCGTCGAGAATGGTGGTCGTCGGCGACGAGACGCAGATCGATCTGCCGTCCGGCGAACGCAGCGGGCTGCGCGATGCGGCAAATCGGCTGAGCGGTCTCGAGGACGTCGGAATCATCGAGTTCGACGAAGGCGACGTCGTGCGTCATCCGCTGGTGGCAAAGATCATCCGCGCGTACAGCGCCCCTCGCGCGAAGTGATCTATTATCGCAACGGCGTTAAAGCCAGCGGCGTCAACGGTCGCGCGCTCGTCGCCACGGCGAAGAAATTGCTTCTCGCCGCGGGCGAGCCGTCTTCGTCGCTCTCGCTGACGCTCGTAAACGACGGAGAGATTCGCCGGCTCAATCGGGAGCATCGCGGAAAAGACAAGCCAACCGACGTGCTGAGTTTTCCCATTCATGCTTCGCACGAATGGGTGCCCAAGAATTCAACAGGCGCTCCGCCATCCATGGCTGCGCGCCCCGCACGGGCAAAGCCCGTGGGGCCCCCAGAAAGACTTTTGGGCGACGTCGTCATTTCCGTCGATACCGCACGCCGGCAGGCGGCGGAATACGACGCGTCGCTGCAGGCCGAGCTTTACCGGCTGCTAATTCACGGTATCCTACACGTGATGGGACACGACCACGAGCGTGCCGGCGAGCGTCGCGTCATGGTGGCGGCGGAGCGGCGCTTGGCGCGAGCGATCGCGCTTCCATGGCCGTACGACGGCGAGAACTAATGCCGCATCCCGCCGAAGAATCGCGACGCGGCGAACGCGGATACGTTCCGATCTCGGAGAGCAAGTTCGGCCGTTCGTTCTACCACGCGTTCGAAGGGATTCTGTACGCGACGCGCACGCAGCCGAACATGCGCGTGCATCTGGTTATTGCCGCGCTGGTGCTGCTGGCGACGCTCGTTCTGCGGCTCGATCGTTTTTACGTCATCGCGACCATCATCCTGATCGCGATGGTGCTCAGCCTGGAGCTGCTCAATACGGCCGTCGAAGCTATCGTCGACCTGCTGACCGTCGCGCACCATCCGCTGGCCAAGACGGCCAAAGACGCCGCGGCCGGTGCGGTGCTGATAGCCGCCATCGCCTCGGCGCTTGCCGGTTACCTGATCTTTTATCAGGGCATCGTCGGCGGGGGAGCGAGGGTCTTCGAGGCCGTGCAGCAGGTGCCGGCCAACGTAGCCCTGATCGTGCTGGCCGTCGCCTCGATCGCAACCATTTTTGCCAAGGCCTGGGTCGGCCGGGGATCGCCCTTGCAAGGGGGCGCCGTATCCGGCCACGCCGCTCTGGCCTTCGCGGCGGCCACCATGCTGGCGTTCTTCTATCAGAAGCCGCTCCCGTCGATCCTAGGCTACGTAATCGCCTTTCTCGTGGCTCAGAGCCGGGTAGAGGCCCGCATCCATACCGTCTTTGAGGCCTTCTGGGGGGCGGCCCTGGGAACGATTGTCGCCATGGCCATCTACGTCATCGTCCGGCCCCACGTGCTGCTTTGACCTGGCCCACCTCATGCTATAATAGGCGCCGTCTTGAATAACGACCCGTCCCGAAGTAGTCCCGAAGCCTTAGTTTTCCAGATCGCCGCCCTCGTGGCGTTCGTGCTCCTGGCCGCGTTCTTTGCGGCCTCGGAAGCCGCGCTGATCTCGATCTCCCGGCTTCGGGCCCGATCCATTGCCGAGCGTGGCGTTCGCGGATCGGATACGCTGGTCTCGATCGTCGAGGATAAGAACCGGTTCCTCACGTCGATCCTCGTCGGCAACACGATCGTGCTGCTGGCGTCGGATTCGCTTGCGACCTACGTTGCGATCAATATGGGTCTCCCGGCCGCCGCCGTCTTTTCGACCGTCGTCCTGACGATCGTCATGCTGCTTTTCGGCGAGATCATCCCCAAGACGATCGCCACGAGCGACAACGAACGTTGGGCGCTGCGGCTCGGTAAAGCGATGTACTTCTTCGCGATGGTGCTGTCGCCGATCGCGCGCACGTTTCAGTACGTAACCGAGCTTCTGCTCAAGCCGTTCGGCGTGAAGCACGGACAGCAAATCTATATAACGGAAGAGGACATCCGCACGCTCGTCAACGTCGGCGCGGAGCAGCGCGTTATCGAAGAAGACGAACGCGAGATGATCCACTCGATCATCGAGTTCGGCGATACGATCGTACGCGAAGTGATGACGCCGCGTCCGGCTATGGTCGCCGTGTCGGTCGACGATCCGCCGCGCCGGGTGCTTGAAGTCGTCATCTCCGAAGGCTACTCGAAGCTGCCGGTTTATCAAGAATCCAAAGACGACATCGTCGGCATCGTTCACGACCGCGAGCTGCTCGTTTCGCTGGCCAACGGCACGATCGCGAACACCAGCTTACGCGCGCTCATGCGCCCGGCCGTGCACGTTCCGGAAACGAAGAAAATTGCCGAGCTGCTGCGCGAGATGCAGCGCGACAAGTTTACGCTCGCCATCGTCGTCGACGAATACGGCGGTACCGCAGGCTTGGTGACGATGGAAGACTTGCTCGAGGAAATCGTCGGCGAGATCCGCGACGAACACGACGTGGACGAACAGGAAGCCATCGACGTGGTTACACCGACCGAAGCGGTCGTTGAGGCGGGTACGAACATCGACGATCTCAACGCAAAGCTCGGGACGGCGATTCCGAGCGACGACTTCGAGACGATCGGCGGATATACCGTCGGTTTGTTCGGCCGCCTGCCCGCCGAAGGCGAAGAAATCGACGCGGACGATCACACGCGTCTGCGCGTCGATCGCACGCGCGGACGACGGATCTTACTGGTGCGCGTGTTTACCAACGGCGTCCGCCAACCCAAGCCGCTGTCCGAAGCGGAGACGACCGACGCAACCACGCGCCTATAAGACGCGCGGCATCGTCATTCGCGGGCGGCCGCTCGGCGAAGCCGATCGTATCTTCACGTTATTCACGCTCGAACGCGGTAAGCTCGATGCGGTCGCAAAAGGCGTTCGCCGCGCGCGCAGCCATCTCGCGGGGCGTCTCGAGTTCGGAAACGAGTGCGCGTTCGGCATGCACCGTGGACGATCGCTCGAGGTCATCGTATCGGCCGACATTCTTGCGGCGGCGTGGACGAAGCTCGTCGAACCGGAACGATACGCCGTCGCTTCGGTCGCGGCCGAGCTAATCGATGCGTTTTGCGAGCCGGATCTCGAGCTGCCCGAGGTGTACGCGCTTTTCTCCGGAATGCTCGGCGCCGTGGCGTCTTCGCAAGAACCTCGTGCGCTGCTGCCGCGTTTCTCGCTGCGGCTGTTGGATTTACTCGGTCTGGCTCCGCCGGCCAACAATTGCGTGCGCTGCGCGTCGCCGCTGGACGACGGAACTGCATGGCTCGACGCTGAGGCCGGCGGGTTCATCGATACGGCGTGCCGCGAACGGTGGCGCGATCTTGCGGAAGTCGACGCCGCCGATCGCGAGAACTTCGCCGCATTGTGCGCGCCAAAAAGTGCAACGTCGGCGAGCCGTCGGGCCCGTCCGAACGTGGCGCGCGCGATCGACGATCTGCTGGCGCACCATCTCGGACGCCGCCCGAAGTCGGTGGCTCATCTGGCCGAGTTCGCTCCCCGTTAGTTAACGCAAATGGCGATCATGGCGCTCGACGTCGGAAGCAAGCGCATCGGCGTGGCCGTCGCCGATCCAAGCCGTACGTTCGCGATGCCCGCGACGACCGTCGAGCGAACGAACCTCAACGCCGATCTCATGCGTTTGCGCTCGCTGGTTGAAGAGTACGGCGTCGACGAGCTCGTGATCGGCGATCCCGTCGCGCTTTCGGGCGAGCGCGGCATCGCCGCGCAAAAGATGGACGAGTTCGTCGAACGCCTCCGAACGGTTTACGCAGGCGCGATCCATCGTGTGGACGAGCGGATGACGACGGCGCAGGCAACCAAAACGCTCATAGCCGCCGACGTCTCGCGCGCGAAACGTAAGCGCGCCGTCGATGCAATGGCCGCCGCGTTGATTCTCGAAACGTATCTCGCTCGCCGGCGGCACGAGTCGCCGTGAGAACGTTCTTCCGATTTCTCGGCTGGACGATACTGGTCGCCGCCGTCGTCGCTGGCGGCGTCGCCGCGTGGTTTTACAACGCCGTATACCGCGACCGCAGCTTTCCAGTGCGAGAAACGCACGTCGTTATCGCGCGCGGCTCGACATTCGACGAGATCGCGCGCCAGTTGGCGAGGGAAGGCGTCATCGGCAACTACGCCGCGTTCCGCTCCCTAGCGCGCATGCGAAGCGAAGAAAGCGGCGCGCATGCGGGCGAGTACCGGTTTATGGCACACCAGACGCAAAGCGACGTGCTCGAGGCGCTGATGACCGGCGGCGCCCAAGTCGCGGTATGGGTGACGATACCGGAAGGCTTTACCGCACAAGAGATTGCGGCGCGGCTACAAGAGAGCGGCGTCGGAACGGCGGCGCCGTTTGCGAGCGAGTTCGCGCACGATTCGATCCTCGTCGGCGGCGTCCGCACGAGGAGCCTCGAGGGTTTTCTGTTTCCGAGTACCTACCTCGTTTCGCTCGGTGCGAGTGCGCGGCAAGTGGAGTCGCAGCTCACCGGCGAGTTCCTCGCAAAGCTTCCGCACGACGCTGCGGCACGCGCGAAGAAGCTGGGCGTTACGTTACCTCAAGCCGTAACCGTCGCTTCGTTGGTCGAACGCGAAGCGAAGGCAGACGCCGACCGGCCGCTGATCGCGAGCGTTATTTACAACCGCCTGCGCCTTCGAATGCCCCTGCAGGTCGACGCTACGATCGAATACGCGCTCCCGGCCCATAAAAACGAGCTTTCGTTCGCGGATTTGCGTATCGATTCGCCGTACAATACGTATATACACGCAGGTCTGCCGCCGACGCCGATCGCGAATCCCGGGCTCCCCTCGCTGGAGGCGGCGCTCGCTCCGTCGAAGACGGATTTTCTCTATTACGTCTACTGCGGCAGCGGCCGTCACGTTTTCGCGAAAACGCTTACCGTACATCAAGCCAACGTCGCACGCTGTCTGCATTAAGGAGCTTCTGGAAATGCCGTCCGATAATGGTGAACGTCCGAGTGGCCCGCTCGAGCTGAGCGAGGTCCTCTACATCAAAACCAAAGACGGCGCCGAGATGCCGTTCGAAGTCGTGGGTATTTTGGAAGATCCCGACGACGGGAGCTCGTACGCGGTACTGATGCACGAGCCGGAAGAAGAAAGTGAAGGCGAGTTCATCGTTACCGATCTCGAGGGCAATCTGGTCGACGACGAAGAGCTCGCGCAAGAGATTTTGGACGAGTTCTTGGTCTTCGCCGAGGAAGCGGGCGACGACGGGGGCGCGAAGGCGTAATTCGCGTCCTATTTCTGTCGGCGAACGTCGGCGTCGGTCACGTCTCGGCCGCGAACGCGGTGTGCGCGGGACTACGCAAGATCGATCCGTCGGCCCGCACGCTCGTCGTCGATTCGTATAAATACGCCGCGCTCGTGGTGTCCCGCGTCGTATCGGACGGCTACCTGCAGATGGTCAAAACGATCCCGCAGATGTACCGCTACATCTACAATCGCGCCGAGCGCGCAACGGAAGTCGGGCCATTTCGAACGTGGGCGCATCAGTTTACCGCCGGCAACCTGCGACCGCTGATCGAGCGCGAGCGCCCGGATCTGGTCGTCTGCACGCACGCATTTCCTTGCGGCGCGATGGCAGAATACAAGCGGCATTTCGACGGCTCGCCGCCCGTCGTCGGCATCGTGACGGATTTTGCGGTGCACGCATTCTGGATTCACAAGAACATCGACGGCTACATCGTCGCCAGCGATTCGATCCGCGATCAGATGATCGCGCGCGGAATCGAACCGGAGCGCGTCGTGGCGGCGGGGATACCGGTACGCAGCGAGTTTACGCGGCCGGTCGACGCACACGTACGTTTGCGCGAAACCCTTGGTCTGCCGCTCGATCGTCAGGTGGTGCTTTTGATGGGCGGCGGGTTGGGCATCGGTCCGCTGGAACGAATGATGCGCGCGCTGGACGACGTTGAGCTGCCGATCGCGGCGGTCGTTATCGCCGGTCGCAACAAGCGCATGGAACGGCGAGTGCTTGCCGCCGCCGAGGCCGTCGGTTATCCCGTTCGTGCGTTGCGCTTTGTCGACAACGTCTACGACTACATGCACGTTGCGGACGTTTTGGTGACCAAACCCGGCGGCCTTACGGCAGCCGAAGCACTCGTCGCGCAGCTTCCGATGGTTTTATATAAGGCGCTTCCCGGGCAAGAGGAACGAAACGCCCGCATCCTCTGCGAGGCCGGCGCGGCAGTCCGGTCGCGTACCGCCGGCGACCTTGCAGCCACCGTAACCGCGGTGCTGGCGCCGGGCCGTCGCCGCGAGCGGATGCTCGCCGCGGCAGCGCGCGTGGCGCGGCCGAATGCGGCCGGCGAAGCGGCGTCGTTGATCGCTCGGCTGATTCGGATGGGAAAGGAGGTCGTTGCCTGATGAAAACTCTGCCGTCGGCGTCGACGTATGCGCGCTGGCTCGCATTGGCCCGAATGTTGACGGGCGTCGCTTGGATCGCGCACGCGCTCCCGAAGTTCCTGGAGAGCGAATCGTTTATGCCGCCTAAGGGCTCTATCGTGTCCCTCGTCACGCAAGGAGCACAGCACGGCTCGCACGTCTATCAGCCGTTTTTAGCCAACGTCGTTCTTCCAAACATCGCGCTCTTCGCCGAACTCGTGCGCCTCGGCGAAATGCTAACGGGAATCGTGCTCGTCTTCGGACTCTTCACACGCTTCGGTGGTCTTGTCGGAATGTTCTTGACGCTCAACTACATGGCCGCGAAGGGGCCCTTGGTGACGTCGGGGCAGTTGGCAACGCCGGACTTCGCGATGTTCTTACTCTCTGCGATAAATCTCGTATTGCCTACCGGACGAGCCTTCGGAATCGACGCGCTTCTGGGGCGGTCGCGCCGCGGCGTGGAGCACGTGCGTGCCGAATTCGTGCCCGAACCGCCGCTGATTACGCCTCCGCCCACGGACCCCAACTCGCCAGCGAATCCCTAGCTTACCGGTTGGGGAGTCCCCAACTAGGACATCGGGCGCAACCGTGGTATAGTCGGTCGTCGGGTCGGGGAGAGATGGCCGAGCGGCTGAAGGCGGCGGTTTGCTAAACCGTTATACGGCTTTAAACCGTATCGAGGGTTCGAATCCCTCTCTCTCCGAAGTTTACGAAAACACGCGCGGTCGTAGCTCAATTGGATAGAGCAACAGGCTACGAACTTGTAGGTTGGGGGTTCGAGTCCCTCCGACCGCGATTGTAAGAAGAAGCCTCGCAACAACGCGAGGCTTCTTTGTTTTGAAATGCATTGTCGTGTGGGGCGGTTAATCCTTGTGCGGGATCATGACCATTCGCGCGTGCGGATAATCGAAGATGATGTTGAAGTGCTTGAGAAAATCGAATCCGACGAGCACGTCTCGACCGCTCAAATCGTATGTAGAGCAGCCGTTGACTCCGGCGTATTGAATCGGACCTAGCGCCAAGGAATCGAGATGCCCGCATTCCGCGGGTTGAAAATCCGTGCCCGCGACACCGCCAAAGTAGAGGTGGCTCTGCAGGTAGCCTACGCCGGAATTGTCGACGGCCATTCTCAGTCCGTAACGCGAGATGAGTTCGTGGGAGAATAGCACGTGCTCGGGGGTCCCCGAGTCGAGCATCGAGCGAACGTCGATGCTGCCGTTGAGCTTCATCGGGACGATCGGTACGCCCGCCGACAGATCGGCGAGCACGGTAATACCCTGCGACGTATCGAGTTCGGTCGACGGATCCCGGATGGTCATGGTTGAGGCGGCCGTATCGAGCGTTACCAGCGCGCCGCCGAAGAGATCGAAACCGATGAGACCGTCGGGAGCGTCGGTATCGCCATTGAAGTTACTGCGGTTGAGCTCGGCCAAAACGTTCGACAGCGTGTTGCCTCCGATCGTCACCGTATCGAGCTTCACGACGTCGCTCTTGACGGCTTCCGATCCGATCGCACCGCCCAGCGTCGTCGACGACCACAGCGTTTTCAGTTTGACTTTGGCTGCAAATCGCTGCGTCAAATAGATCGAGCTCGATCCGGTGTCGAGAATGAAGCGTCCCGGCACGCCGTCGATCGCGGCGTCGACGTAGAAGCGATCGTAGCTCACCTTGAACGGGAACGGTTGCGGATTCGAAAACGACCACGTAGCGCTCGGCGCCGGCGGATGCAGTTCTTGATCGCTGAACAGCACGTTTGGTTCGATCTTGGCGTACACGTACGGGCGGCCGCCGCCGAACCGGAAGGAATGAATCATTTGTTTTCCGGGAAGCACTTCGGCGTATTGGATCGCGTTTATCGTCGTCTCGTACTCGCCGCCCGGATCGATAACCGCCTGAAGGCATGCGCCGCTGGCGGGATCGATGTATAAATCGATAACGTCGCCGCTGGGCACCGATAGGCGGACGATTTGAACGGTCGTTCCCGCGACGGTATCCGAACCGTGTATGGTACCGGGCAGCGTGTCCAGACCCTCGTTGAAGAATGCCGCGTACGTCAGATCGTATTTGGCTGCGTCGCCGTACTCGGGAGTCGTGAATCCGTTCCAGCTGCTGTTCCAGAAAATATTTCCGGTGAAGCCGTCTTCGTAAGAGACGTTACGCTCGAGATTCGTGTTGATGTTTCGATACCCCAGGCCTATGCGCAGCTCGACGCGCCGGCGGATGACCGCGCCCCTCTCGTTGGCGTACTCGCGCGTAAGCCGGAGCGTTTTGAACGTGCCGTCGCCGAGTTGCCAACCGGCAAACGCGTGGTGCTTTGCGAGCAATGCCGCCGCGGCATCGTCGGCGGCGCGCGACGGTGCGGAAATAGAGAGAACGGTCAAAACGACCGTCAGAAAGACGGTAAGGCGAGGCAAGATCCTATCGGCTTCTGAGGCCGCCGGCGGCTACCCTGGGGGGCAAAGCGGCCGCGGCGGTTGCGAGGCACGACGGGTCATGGTATCGTACGGTGTCGAAACGGACGCTCGTCGGCCGTGGCTCGGTAGCTCAGTGGTAGAGCGGGGGACTCATAAGCCCTAGGTCGTAGGTTCAAATCCTACCCGAGTCAAGTTTGAAGAGGGTCGGCCGCCGTCGTCCGGCGGCCGGTTCCATTCCCGAGGTAACCACCCATCATGTCGACCATCCCCTGCGACTTTTGCCCCCATCCGGTAGATCGGGGACAAATGGAAGAGATCGAAATCTCACATTACGTACCCGACAGCTCGGGTGACGATCTCGCCTATGCGCGCACCTATTTCTTCGGTCATCCCGATTGCGTGCGGAAGTTCTATCGCACGCTGGTCGACCACAAGCTCGATCTGTTCAAGCACATTCCGAGTGCCGGGAGCTCGCCGGAGTCGCCCCGGCCGTAACGTTACACGCGCCCGTAGCGTAGCTGGATAACGCACAGCCCTCCGAAGGCTGGGATCGGGGGTTCGAATCCCTCCGGGCGCGCCACTTCTTGACGCCGTAGACTTACGGCGTTTCTTCTTCGAGTAAAAACGTACGCGCGATGTCGAGCAGTTGCTCGCGAGGCGTCGCGCGCGTGCGATCCGATATGCGGCGTCCCTGTTGCCGGCGCTCGGTGGAACCGAGAGCGGTGAACGGCGCCGAAGAGGCTGCAATGCGGCGGCGATCGCCGAGGCGGCGATCGTGTCCGTCGTAGAGCTTCGAGTGCATAACGCATACTCTACCAAGCAGCGCGGAGGCCGCGCCATATTTACATCGCAGGTGCGACAAAAGTGGCTGGCTACGCTACGGCGGCGTCAGTCCCGTAAAGTCGCCGATGCGCTTGGCATCGTAGGGCCAGTTAAGTTCGTCGAACTTCGTTCCCGATTTCGCAACCTTGCCTTGTTGCCAAACGATGTGTCCGGCATTGTCGACTTCGATGACCTCGTTGTCGATTTGATTGGCGATGAGCGTGTTGCCGTTCTTCAAACGGACTGCGTGCGAGGGTTGCGGCGAGCCGATGCTACCGGATTGTTTGTTGGTGACAAAACTCCACACGACGCTGCCGGTCGAGCTCACCTCGACGATGCGGCTGTGACCGGAATCGGTGACGAGCGTGTTGCCGTTGGGAAGGCGGCTCGCAAACCCGACGCCGTTGAGCAGCTTGGTGTCTTTGGGCTTGCCGTACTGCCAGACGATCTTTCCGGCGTTGGTTACTTCGATGACCCGGTTGTTGCTCTCGTCGGCGATGAGCACGTTGCCGTTCGAGAGCATCTGGGCGCTGTTGGGGTCCTTGAGTTCATTGGGTCCGGCGCCGCTCTTTGCGGTGGTGCCGTACTGCCAAACGATGCGTTTGCTCATCGAAATCTCGACGACGCGTTGATTGCCCTGGTCGGTCACGAGGACGTCGCCGTTTTTGAGATGGACCGCGCTCACCGGAGCGTTGAGCAGTCCGGGTTTCGATCCGGGAATGCCCGTTTTTCCGTATTGCCATACGATCTTACCGGCTTTGTTGACGACGATGACACGATTGTCCTGACACGGTTTCTTACTGCACGCGGGAATGGTCCCCGCAGGCAAACCGGTTGCCGCGATGAGCGTGAGATCGCCGTAGCGTTCGGCGTCGTTGGGACCGACGACCGACGCCGGGCCGGCCTTTGCCGAACCACTTCCAAACTGCCAAACGATGTGATGGCCTTTGTCGACTTCGACGATGCGATTGTTCCACTGATCGGCGATCAGAACGTCGCCCTTTCCGTTGAAGGCGTTGCTTCGCGTCGTGGAAGCGAATTGCGGCGAGCC
>DASRSM010000197.1:0-14225 GCA_035656415.1 Vulcanimicrobiaceae bacterium
ATGTACGCTTTGCTGCGCTCGAGCCGCAACGGCTCGTCGCCGCGCGCGGCCAGCGCCGCGTTGACGCCGGCAATCAACCCTTGTGCCGCCGCTTCTTCGTAGCCCGACGTCCCATTGAGTTGTCCGCAGTGGTAGAGTCCCGAAATACGCTGTGTTTCCAGCGTGTCGTGCAGTTCGGTCGGCGGCACCATGTCGTACTCGACGGCATATCCCGCGCGCAGCATCGTGCACGTTTCCAAGCCCGGCAGCGTGCGCAGCATCTCGAGTTGGATCTCGCCCGGAAGCGACGTCGAAAAACCGCCGACGTAGAGCGTCGGCTCGTCCCAACCTTCGGGCTCGATGAAGATTTGGTGGCTCGGATTGTGCGCGAACTTCACGACCTTGTCTTCGATCGACGGGCAGTATCGCGGCCCGATGCCGCGGATCAAATCCAAGCCATAGAGCGGCGAATGGTGCAGGTTGTCGCGCACCAGCGCGTGC
Organism: Vulcanimicrobiaceae bacterium; assembly: GCA_035656415.1. Taxonomy (GTDB): domain Bacteria; phylum Vulcanimicrobiota; class Vulcanimicrobiia; order Vulcanimicrobiales; family Vulcanimicrobiaceae; genus JAFAHZ01. The sequence continues at coordinate 481 of DASRSM010000197.1, forward strand.
GTGCGAGCGTTGGTCTCGGTAACGTAACACGGAAGCTGCGGACCGCCGAAGCGCGCTTCGCTCGCATACGAAAAAAGCAGCGGTTTGTCGCTGGGCGGCTGCAGCAGCATTGCATTGCGATCGACCGTGTGGGTGTCGATGCGCGGCGGCGTGCCGGTTTTGAGGCGCCGAGTCGGAAATCCAAGACGCCGCAGCGCCGCGGCCAACCCGACCGCCGGCGCCTCGCCGAAGCGGCCTTCATCTTGTACGACGCCGCCGCGAAACGTTTTTCCGCCGAGAAACGTACCGGTTGCCAGCACGACGCGCGGCGCGAAATAGCGCGTTCCGTCGGTGCACGCAACGCCGCGCACGCGCCCCGCTTCGACGACGAGATCGTCGACCAAGCCGCGCACGATCGTCAGACCCGGCTGCGCGCGTAGTTCTTCGATGGCCAGCCGCGCGTACGAGGGTTTGTCCATCTGCTGGCGCAGCGCGCGCACCGCCGGCCCTTTGCTTTCGTTGAGAAACCGCGAGTGCAGGCTGCACCGATCCGCAAGGCGCGCCATCGCGCCGCCGAGCGCGTCGATTTCCCGAACGAGCTGCCCCTTTGCGCTTCCGCCGATCGACGGATTGCAGGGCAGCGTGCAGATCTTTTCGGGCTCGCCGGTGACGAGCACGGTTGGAACGCCCAAACGGGCGGCGGCGAGCGCGGCCTCGACGCCCGCGTGCCCGCCGCCGACGACGATCACACCCGCGTCGTCGTTGTACATGCCGTTGCTATGCAGGAGCCGCGTGCGACCGCAGTCGCAGCGACAACGCGATCATGATGATGCCGAAGACGATGGCGTAGGCGCCGATGATCCAAATGACCGCAAGTGCGCCGGCGACCGGCCGCCACACCATGAGCACGCCAAAGAGAATCGAGAGAACTCCGCCCAGAATCAGCCACACCTCGTTGGCGAGCTGCTTACGCAGTTGAACGGCGGCGGCGATTTCCAAGATCCCGGTGAGTACCGCCCAGGCCGCGATAGTGAAGAACAACGCGACGATCGTGATCCCCACGTCGTAGAACGTGATGCCTGCGATGATCAGGCCGATAACGCCTTCGATCACTAGCGGCCACCAGCGCTCGTGAGATTCGACGGCGCGCACGGCGCCGACGATCGCAAAGACACCGTCGACGAGCGCGTAGGCGCCGAAGAGAATACCAATCGCGACGATCGTCGCGCCCGGCCACGCGAACGCGAGAATACCGAAGATCACCGCGGCGATTCCGCGGATCAATAATGCCCACCAGTTGCGCGCGAGTGCGTGAAGAACCATGGCGCTACGGTCCGAACGACTTGCCGTTGGCGAGGTACGTACGATACACGTAGCATTGGTTCGGATTCGGGCCCTTCCAAACATTACCGACCAATGCGGTGCGGAGATCGTGGTTGATCACGGCTCCCTTACTGAACGTGCCGCGATCGGGCATGATCGCGTGATGTCCGTGATACGCGACGAAAAAGTCTACTTCGGTCGCGGGCGATTGACGCGTGTTGTAATACACGACGTTGACGCCGTTGGTGGATCCGTTGTTGTTATTGACCGTGCAGCTAGTAAGAGTCACGCCGTATTGCCCGTACGTAGATGCTTGGGCACTCCCGGCCAAGAGGGCCAAGGCGCCTGCGAAGATACCGAGTGTTCGAAACATAGACCCTGCCTTTCAGCGAACGAACTATTTTCCGATGCAGAAACGGGAGAAGATCCCGTCGAGCACTTCTTCGGCGGCCACGCTCTCGCACACATGCCCCAGCGCCGAAAAGGCGCGCGTCAGTTCGCCGGCACAGAGATCGCTCGGCTCGCCCGCGGCGAGGGTCGTACGTGCGCGCTCGAGTGCGTCGAGCGCTTCGTTGACCGCATCGAACTCCCGGATCGAGGCCAGGTGCGGGCGTTCCAGGTCGGGCAGCTCGCCGTTCCAGCCCGCGCGCGCGATTGCGGCCCGCAGCATCTCCAGCGTCGCATGATCGAAGGCGCTGCCAACCACCGTGTCGCCCTCAGCTCGTCGAAGCGCGGCGCGGACCCCGAGATCCGCCTTGTTGATGAAGACGATCCGTTCGCGGCCCTCGGTGGCCTCCAGAATGTCGCGTCCCTCCGCGTCGAGCTCGCGGCTGCCGTCGAGCACGACGAGCGCGATTCGCGCCCCGGCCAGCGTCCGGCGCGTCCGGTCGATGCCGGCGGCTTCGAGCCTATCGGCGTGAGCCCGGATTCCGGCGGTGTCGACCAGCCGCACGGGAACGCCGTCGACCGCGATCGTTTCCTCGATCGTGTCGCGCGTGGTTCCGGGAACGTCGGACACGATCGCACGGTCTTCGCCGAGTAGCGCGTTGAGCAACGACGACTTTCCGGCGTTGGGCGGCCCGACGATCGCGACCGTGACCCCCTCCCGGACCAGCCGTCCGCGTTCGCCGTCGCGGCGCAGCTCTTCGAGCCGGGAAACAACTGCCGCCAGCACGCCTTCGAGCGCGCCGCGATCGGGGTCGGGCACCTCGTCGGGAAAATCGATCGCGCCCGACAGCTCCTCGAGCATTGCCGTCAGCCGGCCTCGGAGCGAGCTCACCTCGCCGGTTAGGCCGCCGCCGAGATTGGCGACCGCGGCGCGCGCGGCCGATCGCGTCTCCGCGTCGATCACGTCGGCAACCGCAGCCGCTTCGTGCAGATCCATTTTGCCGTTGAGAAAGGCGCGGCGGGTAAACTCACCGGGTGCGGCGCTGCGCGCGCCGCACGACAACGCCGCGCGCACGACTTCACGCGCGACGACGGGCGATCCGTGCACGTGCAGCTCGAGTACGTCTTCGCCGGTGTAACTGTGCGGCGCGGAAAAAAAAATCGCAAGCCCGCGATCGATCGTCGCGCCGCGTTCGTCGACGACCGTTCCGTACCGCGCGACGCGCGGTTCCAAAGCCGATGACGCGCGAAATAATCGCGCAGCGAGCGTTTGCGACAACGGTCCGCTCGTACGAATCACCGCAATCGCGCCCTTACCGGGTGGCGTCGCGATCGCAACGACGGTGTCGTTGGTTACGTGGGAAAAACCACCACTCTGCGTTCGGGTTCTTCTCCTTCGGATTCGGTGCGCACGCGTTCGTCCTCGGCTAATGCCAGATGAACGATCTTACGCTCCGACGGCAGCATCGGCTCGAGTTTCTGTGCCGCGCCGTCGCGCAACACGCGCTCGAGCGTTTGCATTGCAAGCGACTTGAGCTGATCGGCACGGTGCGCGCGGTAACCTTCGGCGTCGATCGTGTAGTAGTGACGGTTGCTGCGCACGCCCGCGTTGAGGATGTTGTTGAAGATCAGGTTCAGCGCTTCGAGCGTGTTACCGTGACGGCCGATCAGCATGCCGAGATCCGGACCGCTAACTTCTAAATACTCGCCTTCGGGCCTCGGAATGTACGCGACGTCGACTTGACCTACTCCCATTCGGGAAAGAATCTCGCGCAGCAGCTCCATCGCCGGTTTGGCCTGATCCGGAAGGTCGATCGCTCCCGCGCTGTGGCCGTAGCTGCGGCGGCCCGGCGGCCGGGACCGTGCGTCGCCCGGGCGCCCGCGCCGTCCGCCGTTGCCGCCGCCGCGGTAACCACCGCCGCCGCCGCCACCACCGCCGCCCTTACCGGGAATCGCGCGATCGCGAATGTTGGCGGGTTGTTCTTCGAACTCGAAATCGTCTTCGTAAAGCATCGCTTGTTTTAAGCGCCTTTCTTATTCTTTTTTCGCTTGCGCCGCGAGCCGGAGTTCCCGCTCTTGGGAGACCCGTTGGTCGCAGGCTGCGCGCCGGCCGGCGCCGCTTTCGCGTTGGCGCCGCCGTTCGCGTCGTCGGTGATCACGTGCTCGCTGTCGATCAGCGCGAGCGGCTGATGGTATCGCCGCAGCAGATAGAACTGCTGCCCCATCGTAAAGACGTTATAGGCGAACCAGTAGAGGACCATGGCCGACGGCCACTGATACCGCCAGCCGAGAAAACCGAGCATGAGCGGTGAGATCACCGCCATCATTCGTTGCGTTTGCGCTTGCTGCGGATCGGTCGCAGGCATGCTGACGTAACGAACGCTCAGGTACATCGAGAGCGCGTAGAGCACGATCAACACCAAGTCGGCATGCGCGAGACTTTGCGCGACGATCGGTTGACCGAACATCGTCAGCGTTGCAAGCGAGTGTGACAGACCGCTGCCGATCCATCCCCACGTCTGGTTCTCGAAGAGCGACTTGTGGTTGAGAACGACGTAGTAGACGCTGATGATAACCGGATACTGAACCACCATCGGCCAGCAGCCGGCGAGCGGATTGACTTTGTTCTCGCGGTACAGCGCCATCGTTTCTTCTTGTAGGCGCTTTGGATCTTCTTTGTAACGCGCTTGCGCGCGCTTGAGCTGCGGCGCGATCTTCTGCATGTTCAAAAACGCTTTGAACTGCGCCGTGTTGAGCGGCCAGAAGACGAGGCGAATCAGCGCCGCCAGGATGATGAGCGTCCAGCCGTAGCTTTTGATCGGCACGTCGATTGCCGATACCACGGCCCACAGTGCGTTGACGATTGGATCCAGCCACGACGCGGCTAATAGGAGATGCAACGATTACCTTTCCGTTCCGGGGACAAAATCTACACCGCCGGGATGCCACGGATGACAACGTGCCAAGCGGCACAGCGCCATCCAGCTTCCGCGCAACGCGCCGTATCGCGCGATGGCATCGATTGCGTAGTTCGAACACGAGGGATAAAAGCGGCAAGCGGGCGGGAGCAGCGGCGAGACGACGATGCGATACACGCGCAGCACCGCGATGAAAACGACGCGCACGTTCAGCGAACCCGCTCGAGCAGCGTCGTCGTCGCGGCGCGCAACGCACCGAACTCGGCCTGCGCTGCCGCAGGCTGCGGGATCACCAGCAACCGCATCGGCGGCTGGCCCTCGAGCGCATCGTTGACGATTGCGGCGAGGCGACGTCGCACTTTATTACGGACCACCGCTTTTCCGATCGACTTGTTCACGGTGATGCCCACGAGCGATCCGAGATCACCCGGGAATGCGTCACTGCGATAAATAGTAAGGATAGAACTCGACGCGCGCCGGCCGCGTCGCCGCAAGCGAACGAAGTCGGCTTGGCGGCGCAGGCTGGCGAAATGACGCATCAGACCGAGAGGCGATGACGCCCCTTCTTACGGCGACGGGACAGGACTCTACGCCCGTTCTTCGTCGACATCCGTTCGAGGAAGCCGTGGACGCGCTTACGACGGCGGTTGTGCGGTTGGTACGTCCGCTTCATTGACTGGGTTCCTTCCGGTGTTGAGTAGCGGCCGCACGCGAATAGAAACCGCCGGCGGCAGACAGCCACTAAGTATAGCCAGGGGCCGCGGGGAGCGTCAAGGACGCATCTCTCTGGTAGCGTATTCCTCCAAGCGAGGAAGCGAATGGCCTTCGGGATCAGCGGTTTCGGCGCGCCGCAGCTAGCGGCGTCGCCGCAAGTTTTTCAGGCGCTCTCCCTAGGTGGGAAGCAGCCGCAGCCGCCCGCGCCCCCGTACGGCACCCCCAACGAGAATCTCGTGCCGGTCGGACCGGGAAACATTCGAGCCTTCCCCGCCAACCTGACCCTCGCCGCCCAGTCGCCCCACGACTCGCTCGCGCGCATCAGCACCCAGACGCCGCTCGACGTCGCCCACCCCAGCGTTCGCGGCGGCCTGCCCAACACGACCCCGCACATCGCGGCCACCAATCCGACGATAACGCTGCAATTTCAGGGTCCGGCGCCCTCGGGTATTCCAAACCTGGCGACCGCTCCTCAAGGCCCTGTAAGCTTTTTGGTCGGGAGCCCTTCCGGCGAGGCGGTCGCTCTAACGGCCATCTCTCGAACTGCCGAAGACCTGCAAAGCGTGCAGCGAGAACGTTCGCTTGCCGCCGGTGCGGCGCCCACGTTTGTGGCAGCGGCGCCGGCCCGTTCGGTCGCCACGATCGTCCGGACCGTAACAAACCTGGCGGTCGCCAGCGTTTACCCGGCAGCGATCTTTTCGTTCCACGCCTAGGCCAAAGGTAGTACAAGCGGGCGGCTAGCTGCCCCAGCGGGGCTCTTTACGACGGTGCTGAATGTAGGCTGACCCTAGGTTGCTACCTAGGCGTCTTTGGAAGGGGTAACGTGCTTGACGTAGTCCCATGCCGGGCTACTTCTAATGTCGCCGCCATCGTTCTTAATTGGAACGGATGGCGCGATACGGTCGAATGCCTGGAGAGCTTGATGGCGTCGACGCACCGTCCGTCGCATATCGTCGTATGCGATAACGGATCGGTCGACGGCTCGCTCGGTTTCCTCAAGCAGTGGGCTGCCGGTAACGGAATTGCGTACGAGTCGTTCGATTCGTCGGCGGAAGCGCTGGCTTCGCCGGCGCACGGCGCAAATCTCATGTTTATTCAAAATGGCGAAAATCGCGGTTTCGCTGCCGGCAACAACGTCGGGCTGCGGTACGTGCTCGAGCGCACGCGCGCGGACTATTGCTGGATTCTCAACAACGACGCCGTCGTCTCGCCTGAGGCGCTCGAGTCGATGCTCGAAATCGCGCAAGAAGATCCTTCGGCCGGCATGGTCGGCTGCACGCTGGTCAACTACGACCAGCCGCACGTCGTGCAGGCTATCGGCGGCGGTTACATCGTTCCGGTCGTCTGTCACGATACGCAACTCGGACGCGGTACCACGCGACGTCAAGCGGTGAGCCGCCGCATCGAGCTCGAGCATTTGATCGGCGCGTGCTTGCTCGTCCGCACGCAGGCGATTCGCGACGTCGGCTTGATGGACGAATCCTATTTCCTTTATCGTGAAGAAACCGACTGGTGCATTCGGATGCGCCGCCAGGGCTGGCGGTTGTTCTGCAGCCCCGATGCGACGGTGCGTCACAAGCAAGCGCGCTCGGTCGGCTTCAAGAGCCCGATGCACGACTACTACGCGGTGCGCAACATCTTGCGGCTGGTTCAAAAGTTCTTCCCGAAGTCGCTTCCGTTTGCGTTCGGTTACTTTGCGATGCGCTCGCTGCTTCCCAAGCTCGTGCGCTTACAGCTCACGCGGACGCTGGCCGTGTGTGCGGCGCTGCGCGATTTTGTGGCCGGCGTCGAAGGCCGCTCGGCGGCCCACTCCGACGCGACGATGCACGCGCACTATCTCCGCGAGCTCAACGGATCGCGGCCGGTCTTCGCCGCGCAGCCGCCGCGCGTGAATCAGAAACGCGTTGCGGTGCTCGCGGCAGGGTTGGTGTTGGCGTTAGCGATGCTGCTCGGCCGCGTCGCGCTCACTCCGTCGTCGCTGCTCGCGTTTGCGGTCGTCAAGCCTCGCCGCGCGATTCCGGTCGTGAAGATCAACGCGATGCCGACGAAGAACCTCGCATCGCAGCGTTCGTTACCGGTCGATCAGGGCAACTAGCGCGGCGGCGTCGCGCGCGAACTCGTCGTACGTTTTTCCGAAGAGACGCTCGTAGAGCAGCTCGCCTTCGTGCGGGCGCGCGTTCAGTCGCGTGAGGTCAAAGCGAACGACCGACTCTCGGCCCCGCAGCACACGCTCGACGAAAGCGCCGGGAAGCAATCCCAGCCACGTTCTGCGCTGCGACGGATAGCGCCGGCAGAGGAACGTCAGCGAAAGCCGCCGGCTAGCCGAAAGCTGTGCCCTTCGCGACGGTGCGTTCGACGGCAGCTGCCGCAGCACGTTGAAGAACGGCTTCGCGCGCCGATAGGCGTTGTACAACGCGAAATGCCACGCGTCGCCGAGCGCGTTTAACTGTTTTGCGATCGCCGCTGCAATGAGGTGCGCGGCATCGTGATCGGGATGCCCGCCTTCGTAGGACGGGCCGTAGATGCGCGACGAGGTCCACGCGTTGCGTTCGATCCAGCTCGCAGCCATCGCTAAACCGTCCAGCGATCGCGCCGCGAGCGTGCCGTCGGCGATCCGTGCGCCGTCGTTGTCGAGGAAGGCGACGTTGTCTTCGGCAACGCCGAGCGACCGTAAGACGCTGCGGCTCTCCGCGTCGCGAATCGCCGGCGCGATGCGCGCTCCGCCGTCGGTGAGATAGATGCACCCAACGTCCGCGCCGGACTCGAGTTCCTCGAGAATCCACGGCGCGGCGCCGTATTCGTCGTCTTGATGCGCGAAGAGAAAGAGCGAGCGTCGCGTCACATGGTTTCACCGCCCGTCGCCGACGCCGGCGGGAACCGGCAGACGGTTGCGGGCGCGCGCATGATGCCCCAAGCTTGAACCGGACGCGACGTGATGCCGACGTAGCCTTGCCAGCCCGTCGTCTGCGAACGCACTTGCGGCAGCGTTTGCGGTACGTCGGGGCGCGAAGCACCGCCGCCGGCCGCACCGAGCACCACGCCGAGGTTGTCGGCGAACAGCACGCGATCGACGGCCACGTTCGCGGCCGTATCCCAACCCCAGCCGCGCAACTGGGCGCCGCGTCCGCCGGCGTACTTCTCGGCGACGCCGTCGAGGTAACCCATACAGTTCGTCGTGATGGTCGGAAAGAACGTTCGCAGCGGCTTGCCGATCATCTGCGACGACCACATCGGATATGGTAGCGACGGCGTGGCCGCGACGGTCGGCACGAGATTTTCCACGCGAGAATTTGACCCAGCGGCGCGCTGGAATTCGTACGAACGCGGAACTCGACGCGTTGCGATGCCGCGGCATCTTCGGAACCGTCGGGGCGCCGAATCAGATGCGAAAACGATAATCCGTTGGCCGTGAGCACGTTCATCAGCCAGTCTTTGCGGGGCTGCGTTGCGGGCAGCCCCATGACGTACGCCAATACCGATCGCGTGCGGTCTTGCGAAAGCGCCATGTTGCCGATGTAACGGTCGTCGAGCGACGCACCCGGTTTCCACAGCGAAGACGTGTAGCCTTCGATCCGCACTTCGGAAATCAAGTCGCGATATTTCAGCTGGGTGAGAATGCCCAAGTAGCGCGGAAAGAACCGGTCCAGGATCGCTTTGAAGCGCGGCTGCAGCTCGCTGCTTCCCGGCGCAAACAGCGCCGCTTTGTTCGTGAAGCGAACGCTCAGCGCGTTCGGATCGAACTGCGCGCCCCAGCGCGCGAGATCCGGCGCCAACGCTTTATCGATGGCGGCTCCGAGCTGCACGCGTTCCCGCGCGTAGGCCGCCGCGACGTCTTTGGGCTGATTCTTTTGATGCTCGACCGCGACCATATACGCCAACGCGATCAGCAAAAAGAGAAACATCAGGCCCGTCATCAAATCGCTGAGCGGAATCCAATGCTCTTCGTCGGCGTGCAGTCGCAGGCCGAGGCGGCTCACGGCGTTCTGCTGCCCGTTTCGCGTTCGGCCAACTCGGCCACGGATCGCTGCAGCGCCTCCAGCTTATACGCGACTTCCGAGCGCATCAGCTTGATCTCGGACGTTACCGTAAGGTCGTTGTCCGCTGCGATGGCTTTACGAATGGCTTCCAAACGTTCGACCAAAACCTCCACGTCGGATTTGTCGCCGGTTGCGGCGTCTTCATCTTGGGCGAAGGCGTAACGCAGCTTGATTAGGATCGCGAACAGGATGCCCGTGAACGACGCCCACACCGACGTGCGAATGCCCTCGATCAGGTAGGGAATGCTTCCTTGAACGTCGCCCGTGTTGAACGAATACAACCCGATCGCAATTCCGAGAAACGTACCGGCGATACCGAGCATCGTGAGCAGCGCCGGGCCTTGCGTGACCGCGCGCGCCGAATATCGCACCTGGAACCAAATGCCGAGCGCCGCGATGACGACGCAGATAATAATTGTCGCGGCCAGCGTCACGCGCGTTTCTCCGCCGGCTCGTGCTCGAACAGAATTTCGTCGATGCGCGCTCCGAGATCGCGTTCGTCGCTGCCGATGCCCAGCGCGGATTGGTTGATGGTTTGCGAGGTGATGCGCACGCGCACCGGGCGATCGCGACGAAGCGGTTTCTCACAGCGCAGCAGCATCTCGCCGGGCGCCGCCGTCGCCGCGCTTACGCGCGCTCCGTCGACTTCGACCGCGACGTCGCCGTTCGACATTCCCGGCGGCACGGTTACCCGCACGCTCCACGCACGCACGTCGCGCAACGGTTCGATGGAAAACTCCAGCGCGCCGTCGGTCCAGCCGTCCTCGTAACCGCCTTTGATCGTTCCGGATTGACGAACGAATCCGACGATCGGAAGTCGCAGCAGCGGAAGCATGCCGACGATGCGCCGGCGATAGCGTTCCGCAATGGCCGACGCTTGCTCGACGCTCTCGGCGCGAACGGGAAGCGCGTCCGCGATCGGCTTTCCGCGCGTCGCTTCGATATACGCGCGCACGACGTCGACTTTGTCGCCGTAGGCGGCGACGCGCCCGTCGCGCAGCCAGAGCGCCAACTCGCACTGCGCCAGCACGTCGGCGGTGCTGTGCGTGACCAAAATCGCGGTCTTTTCGCGCGCGCGAAAGCCGTCGAGCCACGCGCCGCACTTCGCGGCAAAGCGTTCGTCGCCGACCGCGAGCACTTCGTCGATGAGCAGAATGTCGGGATCGACGCGAATCGCGGCGGCGAACGCGAGCCGCATCGTCATGCCGGCGGAGTACGTTCGCATCGGCGCGTCGATGAAATCGCCGAGCTCGGAAAAGGTGATGACGGCGTCGAGCTCGGCCAGCGCTTGCGAGCGGCTAAGGCCTAAGCTCAAGAGCTCGATGAGCGCGTTCTCGCGGCCGGTGAAATACGGATTGAAACCGGCGCCCAGCGCGAGCAGCGGCGCTACCGTGCCGTGCAGGCGCACCTGGCCGCGGTCGGGTTTGGTGATCCCGGCTAAGATTCGCAGCAGCGTCGACTTGCCCGAGCCGTTGACCCCGATGACGCCGAGCGTTTGACCGCGCGGAACGGTGAAGGTTACGTCGTCGAGCGCGTCGACCACGCCGTAGCGTCCTTCGTGCCTGACGCGGCGAACCACGACCTCCTTGAGCGTCGCTTGCTTCCCCAGCGAAGGAAAGCGATAACGCTTCGAGACGCCGACGACCTCGACGGCATTGTCGCTAACAAAAGACACTGCGCGCTCCTTCGGTACCAAAGCATGGAAGGTCCCCCTCGGAACGCCGATAACACAATGGCAGATGAGCGAAAACGGTCGCTATCGCGAGCTCGAAGCGCGCGTACGCGACGAGCGCGCGCGCCTCGAGGGCGTGCGTGCCGATTACGAAGTCATCATGCGCAGCCGCTTTCATGCACTGCGCATGTTGTGGTTTTCGCTCAAGCAGCTTTTCGGAATCACCAGCGCTTCGGACGTGTACGCGGCGTGGTCGACCGGTCTCGAACCGACGCTGACCGGCAGCCGCCGGCCGTCGCGCGCCAAAAACCGCAAAGACGTCGCTCCCACCTCCGGACTTACGGAAGAAGAAACGGCACTGATCGGGGCGTGGAACGAGCGCGTCGCCGCACGCCCGATGCCGGAAACGCCGCTCGTTACGCTCGTGATTCCGTTTTTCGAACGCCGCGATCTCACGGTGCGTTGCTTGCAGTCGATCGCCGATTCGTGGTTTGAGTCACTCGAGGTTCAGTTCGTCCTGGTCGACGACGGATCGACCGACCAAACGTGCGCGGTCGTTTCGCGGCTGGAAGGCGTCGAGTACGTTCGCAGCGCGAAGAACGAAGGCTTCGTGCGCGCGTGCAATCGCGGTGCGGCGCTCGCGCGCGGGAAGTACCTCTGCTTCCTCAACAACGACACGGTCGTACGCGATGGCTGGCTCGATTATCTCGTGATGACGCTCGAGCACGACGGCTCGGTCGGTATCGCGGGATCGAAACTCGTCTTTCCCGACGGGCGCCTGCAAGAAGCGGGCGGCGTGCTGTGGCGCGACGCGACCGGCTGGAACGTCGGACGCGAAGAGCACGCCGACGATCCGCGCTACAATTTCGTTTGCGACGTCGATTACGTGTCGGGCGCGTCGCTGATCGTGCGCACCGGCGTGTTTCGCGACGTAAACGGATTCTCCGAAGCGCTGCGTCCCGCGTACTATGAAGATGCCGACCTCTGCTTTTCCGCGCGCGCTCGCGGCTACCGGGTCGTGTATCAGCCACGCACGGTCGTGGTGCACGAAGACGGCGGAAGCTCGGCGGACGCATCGTCGGGAGCCAAGCGCTTTCAAGAGATCAACCGGCCGAAGTTCCTCGAAAAGTGGAATCAGGAGCTCGAGCATCACTACGAAAACGCTCGCGCAAACGTACCGGCCGCAATGCGCCGCCACTGCAAAGGTCCGCGCGTCCTCGTCATCGATTCGTACGTGCCGCTCTACGATAAGGAAGCCGGTTCGCTGCGACTGATGTACGTCGTCAAGATGCTGCGGCAGGCGGGGTATGGCGTCGTCTTCATTCCCGACAACTATGCGCCGCTGCAACCGTACACGAGCGAGCTGCAGCAGCTCGGCGTGGAGGTGCTGCACCACTTCGACGGCGGGCGCACGCCGCAAGAATCGCTCGAGCACGTTCTGCCGCATATCGACGTGGCGTGGATCAGCCGCACCGAGCTGTACGACAAGTACGAGCCGCTGCTGCGGCGCAACGCCAACGTGCGCATTCTCTACGATACCGTGGACCTCAATCACGTACGCCGGCGCCGCAAGGCCGAAGTGCACGGTGAGAGCGACCGGGAGTGGGAAGAGCTGCAGCGTCAGGAAGCGTCGGCCGCACGCCGTGCCGACGCGTCCATCGCCGTAACGCCCGAAGAGCAAAGCGTGTTGCGCGAGCTCGGCGCGCGCGAAGTTTTCGTCGTGCCGACCATTCACGAACCGCGGGTGGGCGGCGACCGTTCGTTCGAAGCGTCGTCGGGCCTACTGTTCATCGGCAACTACCACCATCCGCCCAACGTCGACGCGGTGCGCTGGCTCTGTAAAGAGGTCATGCCGATCGTGTGGCGTTCGCTTCCGGACGTGACGTTGACGCTGGTTGGCAGCAATCCGCCGCACGAAGTCAACGCACTCGCCGCCGATCGCGTAACCGTTGCGGGCTACGTTCGCGACGTCGCCCCGTACTTTTTGCGCAGCCGCGTGTTCGTCGCGCCGCTGCGTTTCGGCGCGGGCATAAAAGGCAAGATCGGCCAGGCGCTGGAGTTTGCGTTACCGGTCGTAACGACCCCGGTCGGTGCGGAAGGCATCGGGCTGCGCGACGGTGAGAACGCGGCCGTCGTCGCCGCCGAGCCCGACGCGTTCGCGCACGCGATCGTCGCGCTCTACGGCGATGCGCAGCGTTGGCAGCGCTATTCGAACGCCTCCGTCGCAACGATCGAACCATTTACGCCCGAATCGGTGCGCCCGCGTCTGCTGGAGATCTTCGAGCGGGTACGCTCGCTTGTGTCACCCTAAGCCTGTCGACGCGTAGTCCCTTAAATGAAGCATGCCGTGCATCAACTAATCGCGGCGCGGACGCTTTAACGTACACGCCATCAGCGCCGCTCTAGGCCCAGCAGTACGTCGTCCAAGGCGCGGCCTACCGCTTCGGGGGTAAACCTCTGCGCGACCGATAGCCCTTGCTGCACGAGCGACTCCCACACGGCGCGATCTTCGTGCACGCGCGCGATCTGCGCGGCGAGTTCCGCGGGTGTCGACGCGATCGCATCCCACTCGCCCGGTTCGAAAATACCTTCGGCGGCGACGGGCGTTGCGACCACGGGAATGCCGTGCGCGAGGGCGTACACGACCTTGCCCTTCATGCCGGCGCCGAAACGCAGCGGCGCGACGAATACACGCGCGCGTTCGAGTACCGCGCC
>DASRSM010000198.1:0-3432 GCA_035656415.1 Vulcanimicrobiaceae bacterium
ATGAAGATCGATCCGCCGACGCGCTTCTTTCCGTCCGATGAGGTTGGACTGAATGCGCTTTGGAAGGACGAGCCTGGTTCCGACGGCCGCGGCGTTCGCATCGCGCTGGTCGACGAAGGTATCGATCTCTTGCACCCGGCCGAACGCTTTGCCAGAGACGTGAACGGCAACGTCATTCCCAAGTTGGCCGCCATCATTCCCACCACACGATTCGATGGCGACAGCGAGTGGGTCCAAACATACTCGGTGGACGCGCCGAGTGGAACGTTCGAAGCGGCCGGCGCGCGGTGGAACGTTTCCAAGCCGGGAAGCTACCGTTTCGGCGTGCTGCAGTGGACCTTCGACCCGGCAGTCAACGGATACGACACGTACGCTAAGGACGAACGCTTTGCGGTTCGCATCAACGCGGGCGTTTTGTGGGATCCGCCCAGCGGTCGCGTTTGGGTGGATACCGCGGGGAAGCACGACTTTACTGCGATCCATCCGCTTCGCGATTATTCGGCCGCTCATGACGTTGCTTGGTTCGGAAAAATCGACGCGACCGGCGACAATCGCGTCCCCTTCGCCCTAAAAATCGACTCCCAGCGGCAAGCGATTTACGTCGACCTGGCGCAGGGCGAGCATGGCGGGTTCGTGGATGGAGTCCTTGCCGGCAACACGCTGAGCGGGGGACTCTTCAACGGCGCTGCTCCCATGGCGCAGATCATCGACGTGCGTCACGAATGGACGACGGTTGCGCCCTACGTGCGCGTCTTTTCGGATCCGCGCGTCGACGCGATCAACTGCTCGTGCGGTCTCGTCGAGACCGATCCGATTGAATCGTTTCGGCGAAAAGTGATCGAGCGCTTGATCGAAACGTATCAAAAACCGCTCCTCTGCTTTTGTGCGGCGCGGGGCGCGATCGGTGTCTCCGATTATCAAAGCGCTCGCGAAATGCAGCTCAACCATAACGCGCCGCCGCCCTACCGCGAGATTCTCAACGGCGGCGGGTGGGGCGGCGACGACGACGGCATAGCGAACATGATCTACGCACCTTCGAGCTCACTGACGACGCAGTCGCGGTACATGCCGTACGATTTTCCGCGCGCCGGCGGCAACAACGGTCACAGCAATGATGTAGACTGGAGAGCGCCGGCAGGTTACACAATGAGCGCTAATCCGTCGCCGACCATCCCGTTCGGTACCGGGATCGTGGCGGATCTGATTGGTTTGGCGCGGCGGCACCACGTCCGATACGATGCGTTTCGCATGGCCAACGCGGTCTTTACCGGATCGCGCGTCCTCACGGGCTTCCCGGGCAGCGAACAGATAAACGGCTTGATCGATGCGCGAAACGCATGGCGGCAGCTGCAGGCGATGAATCGCGTCGACGACCCTTCTTTTCCGACGCTGACGCGCTTCGAGGTATTCGATGCCGGCGGGAGGCAGATCAATGGCTTCTTTGAGGTGATCGCATATCCGAAGGGCGACGTTACGCGCTCGATCCGGATCGCGCGGCGCGGCGGGTATGCGGCCGGACGGCGTTATCGGTTGACCGTACGTCGCGGCGACACGGGTGAATCTCCAACGTTCATCCCGACGCAAGCCATGGTGACGTTCGGGCGCGATGCAAGCGTACCGGTCGAGTTTCGCGTTCGGCCTACGCCGGGCGACCATCTCGAGTTCCTGCAGTTGGTCGACGATGTCAGTGGTACCGTGATGCAGCACATTCCGCTGAATGTCATCGTTCCGAATCCTTTGAACCAATCCGCGCCCGGCGTGCAAACCTTTTCCACCGCAATCCCACCGCGCCGTTGGGATCACCGAACCTTCGTCTTTCCGAACGATCCGTTGGCGGTGTTCGCGCAGATTCAGGTTCCCGACGCGGGCGGTGAAAATACGGTACTCTATCCGCAGTTCGCGGATGCGGGCATTTTCCCGAAGCTCGTCGCCACGGCGCCGGGGCCGGCAATCGACCCGCTGCATCACGTCGGCGCCGTGAAAGAATGGCAAGCACTGCTCGCGCCGGCGGGCGGCCTGTGGTGGCTTGTTTGGGACAATCGGGGCCGAGCCGAGTATGAGAACGTGCACGCGAGCCCAGCGCCGACGGTGCCGATTCAGGCAAAGGTCACGTTTACCGAGTACAAGGTGCAAGCGGTACCGCGCGCGCCTGGCGTCTCGGCCGCAAGCATCGACTTTATCAACGTGCTCGCGCCGTTGAAAGGACGAATCGAGTTCCTCGCGGGGTCGACGACGAGCCGGCAACTGCAGACGGGCGATGACGGCATCGCGCGCCTGGATGTCCCCCTACCTCCACACGCCGAGGCGGTGCGCGTCAAGCTGTCCGGTGAAGGAGGCGACGCGGCACAGGCTCGCGCCTACTTCGTCGTGTGCGACGCACATCGCGTCTGCAAAAACGGGGCGAACGCGGTCTTCCGTGATGGCATCGCATCGCTCGCCGTCTCGTCGGTGCCGTTGTGTTGCGACCGGGATCCGAAGACGGGGAACGGCGATTTGCGCTCGTGGTCGCCGGCAAGCGAGACGCTGTCGCTAGTGATCGTCGGCGGCCGCGGTGGCACGTCGCGGTTTCTCGCCAATACCGAAACGATCCAGCTCCTGACCGATGCTTCGGAAAAAACCTTCGCTTCACGGGCGCATGCAGAAGAGTGGACGCTTCCAATGCCGAGCTTATCTCTAGGGCAATCACTCCTGTGGGCTCTGCGACTAGCTCCTATCGACGCCACTAAGGGCGGCGACGGCTACCTCACAGAGATTCATCCAATACCGGTAGGTACTCCACCGATGTAGCGAGCGGGCCCGCACCCTAAGATCTTCCTAAACCGGCCAACGCCTTTGGGGCATTGGAGCTTTCATGGGTACGCAATCGATAACGCGACATCTCGTTCGCCCAGCTGCACTTGGCCTCGCCTTGTTTTATGCGAGCGCTCCGGCGCTCGCACAGGTGAATCCGGGCGTGCTGCAATCGGCCGCGAAAACCGCCAACATCAGTGGAACGGTGAAGAGCGCGGCCGGTCAGCCAGTGGCCGGCGCAAGCGTTCTCATCATCGGGCAGGGTGCTCAGCTCGCGACGACGACCGACGCGCACGGCGGCTTCACGTTTAACGCCGTGCCGTTCGGGACGTATCTGGTTAGCGTCAACTCCCCTTCGCTAGGGCAGGCGAATCGGCCGAACGTCGTCATTTCCGGCGACGTCATTATGGCGATTCAATATACTGCCAAAAGCGCCGGGGGCCTGAAAACGATCGCGGAAGTCTCGACAAAGGGCGCCGGTTTGAACATCAACACGACGCCGGCCAGCATCTACTCGTTCAGCCCGCGCGACTTGCTCTTCCAGGGGAATGCCAGCTGGGCGACAACACTGCCGGCGATTCCGGGAGTATCGCTCAGTGGCGCAACCTTCGGCGGGTTCGGCCTTAGCTACATTCCCGGATC
>DASRSM010000199.1:0-13333 GCA_035656415.1 Vulcanimicrobiaceae bacterium
GTTTTAAACGCTCATTCGAGAGACGTAAGAGTGCGTCACGAGTTCAACCTCATGGCGGCAAAGGGTTCTGGGGAGCACATGGAGCACGATCACGTGCCTTTGATGAAAATCGCGATCGAGAAAATGAATCTCTCATCCGATGACAGCGTCCTCGATCTCGGTTGCGGTGCGGGATGGGCTTCTTTAATGGTACGTTCGCGCTTGGGTGAGTCATGCCGCGTCGTCGGGGTCGACATCTCCGACGAATTCGTGCGGCGTGCAAGCGCTAAGAGCCAGGAGATGGCGAACGTGAGTTTTTTGCAGGGAACGGCCGACCAAATACCCAGTTCCGACGCAGCGTTTACCAAAGTCCTTAGCTTCTCGTCTTTCTATTACTTTCCCGATCCAAAACGAGCTTTAAAAGAGATTTTTCGTGTCGTTGCTCCAGGTGGCCGGCTCTTCATCTTGACTTGCCTTTATAAAGACCGTCCCGATTGGGCCGAACAGGAGAGCGGGCTCAAGTGGGAAGCGCGCACGGGAGCCTCAGTCCACGTGTTGAGCGCTAAGGAGTACGAGGCGCTGCTGAGCGCGACGGGATGGAGGGAACCGCGGACCGAGGAGATCGTGTTGGAGAACTCGCCCGATCCCCATCACAGCCGGGCGCTCTTGATTAGCGGAAGCCGCCCTTTGCTACCGCGCGGCGAAAACGTCACCTGATCTTATACCTCCAGGACCGAGATTGCCGTGCACGATGATGGTACGAAATCCTTTCTCCTGAAGTGTCTCGCATATCAGTTCGTTCACCGGATGCCCTTCGACCAGCGAATGCGCCTTCACCCATAACGACGTCCGCGCGTCGGCCAGTAAACGATCCATTCCCTTCAGAACCTGCAGCTCGGCACCCATAACGGTGATCTTTATAAAATCGCACCGCAGGATGCCATGCGCGGCGAGCAGGTCGTCCAGACGCTCGACATCGATCTCCACCGACCCGGCGTAGAGTGACGGGCGCATTGCCATGTCGTGATCTACCCCGCTGTCCAAGATGATGTGGCTGCCGGCGGATTTTGGGTGAATGTGCAGCGTCTGTTTTCCCGGCTCGCTCCACGCCCCTTTAGGGATAACGGTAACGTTTGCGATACCCTCACGAATTAAACGCCGCTCTATGGACTTCACATTGGCGGCAAATGGCTCGATGACGATCACGCGGCCGCGGTTGCCGACGAGACGAACCATCTCCCACAACTCGCCGCCTTCCACCGCACCGACTTGAACGACGATATCGCCTTTAGCGATTACGAGAGGCAGAGGCGCGAGCTTCGTCGCCGCTATCAAGCGGTGCCGAATGTAGCCGCCGATTCTCCTCGGAACGTAGGGCGTCAGGCGCTGGATCAATTTCCAAACGAACTGACGCAACGATTGCCGGCGATCGGGTTTGCTCCTCGACACCTGCCAGGCGTCGAAGCCGCCGCCTAGATAGGCGACTTCGCTGAATCCGGCGCTCTTCAGTAGGGTCGCCGCAACCTTACCTCCAGGTCCGGCGGTGCAATAGGTTGCAATCGGACGCGACTTGTCGAACTTTGGAATGGCGGCAGCGAGCTGATCGAGCGGCACCTGCGTTGCGTCATCGATTCGACCTGCGGTGCGTTCGTGCGGGGGACGGACGTCTAGCAGCTGCAAATCCCCGCGTATCAGCCGGCACGCTAATGCATACGGGGTTAGCTCTTCTACGCCTTTCACGTCCATATCGATATTTTACCGCGGACGCCGAATCGCCGTATTGGTCCATCTGGCCCGATCGGCCGCGCGACCAATCAAAAGATGCGCGTTTGCAGCCAGTCTAGCCGGTCGCGGCGCGCCAGCGGCACGTTGAGATCGTGATGCGCGTCGTAGACGTACATGGCGTGCGGCACAGGTGAGGCTTCGAAAAACTCCGTCGCCTGCGCGCCGGTGACGTATTGGTCGTGCGATGCGAACTGAAATAAGAATCCTTTCGCGGTGGCGCGCGAGAGGAACGGCAGCGGACCGAGTGGATCCATCTGCGCGCGATACGCGGGAACGTCGGCGGGCTTCTTCCCTAAGAGGTACCAATCCGCAAACGACGTCGTTCCCGCCATCAGCACGTAATACTCCGGGCGCGGATCGACGCCGGCCAGTACGGCGCCGTACATCGCGCCGAAATCGTGCGCGACATAAGCGATTCGGCGCGTGTCGACGCCGGACTGTGCGATCAAGAGGTCGAGCGAGCGGCGAAGATCGATGACTTGATCGATGGAGCGCTGGTAGTCGGTATCGGTCGAGCGTCCATCGGAAAACCAATCGCGCTTGCCGTTGACGACCGTCGACCACATCGCGTCGAGCAGCACACACGTGGCGCCCCTGGCCGCCAGTGCTTGCGCGTCGGGCTCGAACTCCTTATGATTCGTCGTCGCGTCGTCGCCCAGCCAATGAACGAACAGCACTCCCGGCCCTTTCGTTTGCGCGCGAGCCGGCGCGACGATTTCGGCGGTCAACGTGCGATCGCCCGATCGAAACGTTACCAAGCTGCGCCGAACGCTTCCCTCGACGGTTGAACTCTGCGTCCGAACCTGAAGCGGCGCCGGCGTATAAGCGAAAGCCGCAGCCGGCAGCGGTATCATTGGGAACTCCTTTGCGCGATGGCGCGTGCGAAGCGCGACGGAGCCGACGGATCGGCATAGAGATAGAGCGTCGGCTCGATCAGCTCGACTTCGAGAATGCACGAATGTCCCTCGTCGTCGCGAACGACGTCGACGCGCGCGTAAGCGTGCCCGGGAGGTGAAGCGCGCAGCGCCGCCGATGCGACGGCGATCTCGTCCTCGGTTGCCGCTACGGGGACTTCCCCCGACGCGCCCGGCGCCATCCCCGCGCGATCCCCTAAGCGCGCGTGCGCGTGCATGAACGGTGCCTTAGTCACTGCGTGAGAATAGGTTCCGTCGATAAACGCCAGCGCGCGCTCGTGCTGCGTCGCAATGCTTTCCAAATACGGCTGCACGATCGCGTCGCCCGTCGACAAGAGCTCGCGGAGATATGCATTGCCTTCGCTAACCTGTGCGGCGTCGCGCCGCACGTGCATCACGCCGTGCGCGGACGCGCCGTGTGCGGGTTTGAGGACGACCTCTTGCCAATTCCGACGCTGCATCAGCTCTACGAGATCGACGGCGGATCCGCGCTCGAGAAACTCGCTGGGTACGATCGGAACGCCGCTCTCGTGCAGGTCGCGAAGATAGAACTTATGCGCGTTCCAGCGAACGACCGCAGGCGGATTGATCAGGCGCGTGCGTTGCGATACGGCGTCGACCCAGCGACCGAACTCGCCGGGCTGCCGGTGATAATCCCAGGTCGATCGCAGGACGCAAAGGTCCGCGGCTCCCCAGTCCACGCTAGCATCGGTCCAGACGGCCGGTCGAACCTGCACGCCGAGCTCGGCGAGCGCAACGGCCGCAAGGGCGTCGTCGGGGTCGAAGCCGGGCAGTTCTTCGCACGTGGCAAACAAGCAGGTGATCATTTTTTATACTCGGGTAAAACGAGGCTATGAAAGTCGTCGTCGCAATGTTGCTCTTCGCCGCCGCAGCGTCGTGCTCCGGCGGCCAGCAAAAGAACGCCGGTAACGATGCGCTCGTAACCGTTGCCGTCAAAGCAAAGCTTGCCGCAGTCGACGTCGATTCGACCGACGCAGTCGGCGTTTCCGTCGCAAACGGTACGGTCACGCTCACCGGCAAAGCGCATTCGCAACGGGAACGGCAAGAGTACGTAGCGGCGGCACGCTCTGCCGACGGCGTGACCGGCGTCGACGACCGTCTCGCAATCGATCCGAACGAACGCGGTGTCCGCGAGCAATCGGCCGACGTTGCGCTGGCGGGAAAAGTCTCCGCGGCCATTGCCGGTCAAGCCGGAATCAACGTTTTTCACACCAAGGTAACGGCGCACGACGGCGCCGTAACCATCGACGGAACGGTTCCGTCGAGTTCGGTCGCGCGCACGATCGTCGATACGGCGCGCGGCGTGAACGGCGTCAAGAGCGTCGTCAGCCGCCTAGCGGTTTATCCATAGTTCACGTGCGCCTGAAGCGTCGCCGTGCTACTATCGAGGCGTGCGTTCCGGCAGAAACCTTGCGTACAGCCCCGATCCCGACGTGGCCGGCGTCGCCGAGCTTTTCGGCGATCCCGTACGCGCCGCGATGCTGCACGCGCTGCTCGACGGCCGCGAGCTTCCGGCAACGGAGCTCGCCTGCCGCGCGGACGCTTCGCCGCAAGCAGCGAGCGCGCACCTCGCAAAGCTCGCGCGCGGCGGCTTAATCGAAGCGCGCAGCTCCGGCAGGCAGCGCCTTTTCCGGCTCTCGTCGCCCGACGTCGGTCACGCAATGGAAGCGCTTGCCGCCATCGCTGCGCCGGCGCGCGTTCGCGCGTTGGGGCAAGCCACGGCGATGCAGCGTTTGCGCGAAGCGCGCTCGTGCTACGACCATTTGGCCGGGCGCATCGGCGTCGCGGTCGCCGATCACTTGATCGGCGGAAAGCTTCTCGACGTCACGAGTGCCGAGTTCGTGGTCACGCGCCGCGGCAAAACGTTTTTCGCGTCGTTCGATATCGACGTCGACGAAGTGCGCGAGACGCGGCGCAGTTTCGCGCGACGGTGCATGGATTGGACCGAGCGGCGGCCGCACGTCGCGGGAGCGCTCGGAGCGTCGCTGCTCGAACGTTTTCTCAACGAGCGATGGCTCGTGCGAAATCCACGCGATCGCGCGCTGTCGCTGACGCCCAGCGGCCGCAGCGAGTTTTCCCGGCGCTTTAACGTGAGGATGGAATGATCCTTAAAAAGACGCACGCCTATCAAACCACGCTTCAGTGGGCAGCCCACGACGGCGTTGGGACGACCAACTATCGCAGCTACCGTCGCGATTACGCGGTGTCCGCCGCCGGAAAGCCGGCGATAGAAGGCTCGAGCGATCCGGCGTTTCGCGGCGACCCGTCGCGCTACAATCCCGAAGAACTGCTCGTGGCGTCGCTTTCCTCGTGCCACCTGCTCTGGTATTTGCATCTGTGCTCGGTCAACGGCATCGTCGTCACCACATATCGCGACGATGCCTCCGGCGAAATGCAAGAGAACGCCGACGGGTCGGGCCAGTTCGCAAAAGTCACGTTACGGCCGGTCGTGACGCTGCGCGAAGGGAGCGACGAAGCCAAAGCGCGAGAGCTCCATCGCCAAGCGCACGAAATGTGCTTCATCGCACGCTCCGTAAACTTTCCCGTAGAGTGTCATCCCGAGCTTGTCGAAGGACGCGCGTAGCGCGTCACTGCGGTTCGGTGAGAACGTTTTTCGACGACGCGATCGGCGTCCAAAGGTAACGTCCGGGCTGCGCCGGGCCGACGCTTTCGAACGAGATCGTAGCCTGCTCGTAAAGGTGCCGTCCGGAGCCAACCGGTGCCAGCGCTTGCTCTGCGGCGATGTATTGCGCGCCGTTGACGGTCGCGAACGTTACCGCCCACGGCACGTTGCTGTTGATGAAGTTTCCCTGGATAACGATCCGAACGGTCGTAAACGTGCGCGTGTCGATCCACATTTGGCGTAACCGCAGTCGCGGCGACGCTTGAAGCGGACGCAGCATCAAGTGGTAGGCCCGCGTGCCGGCGACCGTGTCGACCCCCGCGTACGCGATCGCGTAATCCCGATCGGTCGAGACGACGCGCCCGATTTCTTTGAGCCCCGACGCGTTGTTGAGCTGTTGCGCCTTTTGGGACGACATCGGGTCGTTGAACTGACGCCGGATTTCCGCAACGAGCGCCGCTTGATCCGTCTGCGTCGTCGCTACTTCGGGCACGTACGCCGCGATGCCGAAGGAATAGTTGGGGGCGAGCATCGGAATGCCGAGAAAATCCACCGCATCTTCCGGATTTCCGACGTGCCGCTTGAACAGCGTCATCCAGTTTCGCTTCGGCTCGAGTGTGATGTTCGTGCCGGTCGGCACGTGGGGCGCGACGCGTTCTTCTTCGCTCACCCCGTTCATGTAAATCCGGTCGTGCGTCGCGTCGTACACCGCGCGATAGTGCGCCGTTTTAGGAACGCCGCGCTCGTCGACCCATACGGCGATGGTATAGGTGACGTAGTCCGGATAGTGCTGCGACATCCATACGGCGCGCGCGCGGCTATATAGCTGATAGGGATCGGGGTCCGCACCCGCGGCATGGGCGACCGTTCCGAGCGACGCCGCAATCGCGACGACGCAAAGCACGCGTTTCACCGGTAGCTACGGCCCCGAAGTCGGTACTGCGCGATAAACGGCGACTTGGTCGGACATAATGCTTTCTTCGATAGTGAAGCTCGATCCGGAGGTCAGCCGGATCGACCAGTGCTTCGACGCACGTTCGGCCTTCGCATTGAAGCGCTCGTCCGGGACGTCCGAAAAGCGATCGTACCGGTAGAGTGTGTAAGCGACGCCCTGCCGTAGGTCCGAGACGGTAACCGTCAGCACGAGCGGCATCGGTTTCGGCCGGACGGTCGAGTGGTTACGCATCTTCGGCTTTTCGTAGTTGACGTTCGTTGCGACGCGTACCGGCAGCGTCTCGTGCCGCGGATCCAACACGCCCACGATCGCAACGGCGTAGTCGCGCACGCCGGCAGGCAGCGAATACGGCGGCGCGGTGCGCGCGTTGGCTTGCGCGCGGGTGCGCGAGAACCAGGAATACCGATACGTAAACAGATACGGACGCGGCGGTCCCCACAGACCGTTGTCGCTGAAGGTGATTCTTCCGTTGCCGGCGGCGACGACGGGAGCGATGTGATCGTAGGTCTGGTCGCCGGCCTGCGGATTGGTCCTGCCGTAGAATTTGTATTCGTTCGTGTAAACGCCGATGATCACGGGCCTATGCATCGCAACGTTCTCTTCGACCCACGCGAGATACGACGCCGGCGATGCCGATGCATCGTTCCACTTCACCACGCTCAAATGCATGACTTGTGCCGCACGCATCGCGTTACCGCCCAGCAGAAGCTGGCTGTCGCGACGGTTCTGCGGTCTGCCGTCGCTAGCGATCGAGCGCACTTCGTACTGCGACGCCCACTGCCCGTAATATAGCCCGGCGCTGATAAACGACGTCTCGCCGCAGTAACCGAAGTTGGCATTCCACTGCAGGCGCGGGGGAATGTCGTTACGGGCGGCGACTGCCGCCGTTGCAGGCGCGCTCGCCGAAACGGCCGCGGGAAGGCCGTCCGACGCAGTGCATCCGGAAAGCAGGAGCGAGCCGATCGCGAAAGCGTAGCGTTGCATAAGAGGCCGATTCGACGAGGCGGGCGCCTTCCTCTTGGGGCGCGAAACGACGGGATATGCAGTTTCTGTCAATTTCACGCCGGCTTACCGAGCGCTTCGGCGACGAAGAGTTTGCTCGACACGTCGACGCCGAGCGCGAGCGCGTTCGCGAGATGTACCGCGACGGTATCGTACGCGCGATCTGGAGCCGAAAAGACGTCGCCGGCGCGGTCATGCTGTTAGAGTGCGCGGACGAAGCCGCCGCGCGCGAAGCCGTCGGCTCGCTGCCGCTCGCGCAGCGCGATATGCTCGAAGTACAGATCCTGCCGCTCGGCCCGTACCCGGCCTTCCTTCCGCAGAAGTAGCGAGGACAAGACCTCCCGAGCCCTAAATCAGGCGCCATGATTCCTTGGGAAAGCGATTACCCGGCTGTGCTCGCACGCGCGAAAGAGCAGCATAAGTTCGTCTTCTTAGACGTTTTCAACCCTGGTTGAGGGGGATGCCAAGCGCTGGATACCGTGACGTATCCTCATGCTGAGGTCGCCCAGGCGATTCTCGACCACGCGATCCCCGTTCAGATCGACAACTCGAAAACAGAATCCCAGCAATTTCTGCATAGCATCCATCACATCTGGACGCCGGACGTTCGCGTTTTCGGCGGCGACGGTTACGAGTTGTACCGCTTCGACGGTTTTCTGCCGCCGCCCGAATTCATCGCGCGAACGCTGTGCGGCTTTGCGATGGCGTATCTGCGCTTGAAGCGTTTCGATCGCGCCGAAGCGCTTTACGTCGACGTGCTCAAGCGTTTCTCCACGACCTACGCCGCTCCCGAAGCGCAGTATTACCTCGGCGTGTCACGGTACCGGCGCGATCCCGGCAGCGACGAGCTGCTGACCCAGTGGGCGAACCTTCGCTCGCGATACCCCGGCAGCGAATACCGGGTAAAACAATCGTTCAAGGAGTTTCCGTAAATGCAATCCGAGTGGATCGATCTTTCGACACCCGACGGACCGATGCGGACGTACGTCGTGCGTCCCGAGGCCGAGCCGGGCGCCGGCATCGTCGTTTTTCAAGAAGCGTACGGCGTCAACGATCACGTTCGGGACGTCGCCGGCCGCTTCGCGCAGCTCGGTCTCGTCGCGGTGGCGCCCGAACTCTTCCATCGTACGAGCCGCGGATTCGACGCGCCCTACGATACCGACGGCTCGTGGGCGTCGATCGAGCCGCACTATAAGGCTCTCACCACAAAAGGACTGTCCGACGACGCACGAGCGGCGTACGACTTTATCGCTGCGGGCGAGGGTCTCGGCGTCGTTGCTAACGCCGGGTTCTGCATGGGCGGACGCGCGTCGTACGTCGCCAATGCGCGCGCGCCTTTTGCGGCCGCGATCTCGTTTTACGGCGGCGGCATCGTTCCCGATCTGCTCGACCTAGCGCCGAAGCAAAGCGGACCGATCCTCATGTTTTGGGGCGGTCTCGACGCGAACATCAAACCGGAGCAGTATCGCTCCCTCGCCGACGCTATCGACGACGCGGGAAAAACGCACGAGCAAGTCGTGTTCTCGCAAGCGGGACACGGCTTCTTCTGCGATCAGCGCAAAAGCTATAACGCCCAAGCTGCAGAGCAAGCCTGGGCGTTATCGGTTGCGTTCTTACGCGCTTATAAAGTCATCGACTAGACCGCAGCAGCAGCCGCCGCTGCGCTCTTTTCTTCTGCTCCGACTTTCTTGCGCTCGCGCAGGAACTGGAAGAACTCTTTGCCTTCACGCAAGCGGCGCTTCATGACTTGCGGATCGGCGATCATGCCGCCCAGCAGCGAGAACATCTTCCTCGGCCGGAAGTAGAACTTACGGTAGAAATCGTCGACCGAGTCGAACAGCATGTCGGTCGTCAGTAATCCCGGATAGTTCAGCGCGGCGTGCTGCACGCCGTGAACGTCGACGAGATCGCTCTCTTCGGCCTGCAGCCAGCCGTTTTCGCGCGCTTGATTGTAGAGGAACGTTCCCGGATACGGCGCCGCCAGCGAAACTTGCAGCGTTTCCGGATTCATCTCGCACGCGAATTCGATCGTTTGGCGAATCGTTTCGGGCGTCTCGCCCGGAATGCCGAGAATGAACGTGCCGTGGATCTTGATGCCCAGCTCGTGACAGTCTTTCGTGAACGTGCGGATGTGGTCGAGGCGCGTGCCCTTCTTCATGCTGTTGAGGATGTCTTGAACGCCCGACTCGTAGCCGACGAGCAGCAGACGTAAGCCGTTCTCCTTGAGCACTTCGAGCGTGCTGCGCGAAACGTTGGGTTTCGCGTTGCACGACCACGTGATTCCGAGCTTGCCTAGACGTCGCGCGAGCTCTTCCACGCGCGGCGCGTTATCGGTCAGCGTGTCGTCGTCGAAGAACCACTCCTTGACTTCCGGAAACAGCTCCTTACCGCGGCGCATCTCGGCTTCAACGAGGTCGACGCTTTTTACGCGATAGAGATGTCCGCTGATCGTTTGCGGCCAAATGCAGAACGTGCAGCGCGATTTGCACCCGCGCCCCGTGTAAAGCGAGATGTACGGGTGCTGCAGGTAGCCGTTGAAATAGTTCTTGATCGTCAGGTCGCGTTTGTACACGTCGAGCACCGACGGGAACGCGTCCATATCCATGATGGTCGGGCGATCGGGCGTCTTGACGACGCCGCCGTTCTCGCGATACGCGATGCCGCCGACTTCGCTGAACGGCTTCCCTTGCGCGATCTCGACGCAGGTGTAGTCGAACTCTTGCGTGCTGACCCAATCGACGGCCGGCGCGTGCTCGAGCGAGTGCTCCGGAAGAACGTAAACGTGCGCGCCGACCATGCCGACCAACGCGTTCGGATTTTCTTCTTTCACCCGCGCCGCAAAACGCGCGTCGTTGGCGAACGACGGCGTGCTCGTGTGAATCACGATGAGGTCGAAGTCGCGCGCCATCGGCGCGACTTGGTCTACCGTCAAATCGTCGGGCGGAGCGTCGACGAGCTTGCTTCCCGGAATCATCGCCGCGGGCTGCGCTAGCCACGTGGGATACCAGAACGAACGAACCTCGCGACGGCACTGGTACCGGGCGCCGGCTCCGCCGTCGAACCCTTCGAAGCTAGGCGGGTTAACGAACAGCGTTTTCTTGTAGTCAAGCATCCCCCCGGATTTTTCGACGGCCTCCGCCAAAGCCTGCGAGTCAAGCTTGCGAGCGGCCCGGCCCCAGCAGGGTATCCTCCAGCCCATGAAACGCCTGATTCTTCTCGTTATAAGCGCCGCCTTGGCCGCCAGTCTGACGGGCATGGCCTCAGCGCAGCAAACCCAACCGGGGCCGGCACAACCTGCGACGGCGACCGGTGGTGGAACCATCACACTGAATCCGCCGAATAAACAGGGGCCGACGGGAAGCGCACAGATCGCACAGCAGGGCGACGATGTCGTCATCACGCTGCACGCTCCCGCCGACGAAACGACCGCCGCGGTTTTCAGCGGCACCTGCATGCCCAACGGCAAGCCGCAAGCGACCGGCCCGGCGACCGCGCTCCAGCGGCTAGCGAACGGAACGTCGCAAACGACGCTCCAGCACACGAAGGTCACCGACCTGGCCTCCACCCCGCACGCGATCGTGGTTCAAGGCGGTAACGTCGCACCGTTGTGCGGCGACGTCAGCGCGATCACGACGGCGGCGCCCAAGCCGTAACGCACCAAAGGACGAAGCAACATCGAAGGCCCCCGCCGTGCGGCGAGGGCCCTCTTTTCGCGTTGCCTGCAAAGAGCGTTTAGCGCGACGGAGGCTTGTTCTTGTCCTGGTCCTTCTGGTTCGCAGGCGGCGTTTTGTTCTTATTCTGTTGCTGTTGTTGTTGCGAAGGCGGCTTCTGATTGTTGGTTTTCGGCGGCGGGTTGTTGTTGTGCTGCTGCTGTTGCGGCGGCTTTTGGGTGTTGTTGTGCTGCTGTTGCGAAGGCGGTTTCTGATTGTTGTTCTTCGGCGGCGGGTTGTTGTTCTTTTGCGTATTGTTCTTTTGCTGCGTGTTGTTTTTCTGCGCCGAAGTATTGTTCTTTTGCGTCGACGTGTTGTTCTTTTGCGTCGACGTGTTGTTCTGTTGGCCCTTTGCAGCGGCTTTGTCTTGATCCGTTACCGGTTTGAAGTTCGGCGGCGGGTTCTTCGCGTTGTAGGGCTTGGCAGCCGAGATTACCGACGGCTTGCCTTTGTTGACGTTCGCGTACTGGTTACGATCGCGCTCGGCGGCCCGAACGTGATCCACTTGCGCGCTCGTCGCCGCAACGTGGCGTTCGCGCATCACTTGCTGTTGGCGGGCGTCGGGGCGCATCACGATGCCGCCCTTACCGCCGTTGTAGCTCGTGCGGTTGATGACCGTCTTATTGATGACGGTTCTGTTTACGTACGTGTTATGGATGACGGACTGATTGACGGGCCAAACGGCCGTGTTATAGCTGAATCCGTTCGGCCGCCACTGACCGCCGTAGAATCCAGTTCCCGGATATCCATACCCGTAGTTGACTCCGCCATAGAATCCGACTTGGTTCGCCCAGTAGCCGTTGTTCCAGCCGTAGCCGCCGTTGTTAGAACCCCAGTATCCGGGTGTCCAGTAGAGACCCGTTTGCGGCGGTTGCACCCATGTGCCCGGCACCCAGTAGTATCCGGCGGGTCCGTAGGACCAGTAACCCGGGGTCCACATGTAGTTGGGGTACGGCGCCTGCGGGATCGAGTTATAGTACGGCAGCGGCGGCGGTGGCTGACCGATCGTAAAACCGACCGTAACCTGCGCGCTCGACGGCGCAGGAATAGCGAGTAAAAAGACGGCGATGATGGGGATCCAGACGAACCTGAAAGCTCGCATTACGCGCTCCTTTCCAAGCAACTAACTGTATGACTTCTTCCCCGATTAGGCATCGTTTAACTGCGCCCACCATTGGAGGGTGATAAAAACTGCGTGCTGACGCTCACCCAGCTACCAAAAGGCGGCGCAGTGCTTCCAGCCATACGACGTCTCCCACCGGTTGGCTGGTGGTGAAGCGCCGCCGCGGTCCGACAGGCTTCTTCGCACACGGCCACCCAGTTGGCACTCGCGCCTGGTATCGTGAGGATCGTGGAACTCGTCTCGCGCAAGGTCGTCTATCGCCTCTATCCTTCGCGCTCGCAAACGGCGGCGCTGTTGGATATGCTCGGCTTGCACCAGCGGCTCTATAACGCCGCGTTGGAGCAACGCATCGCGGCCTGGCGGCTGCAACGCAAAAGCTTGTCGGCCTACGATCAGATGCGCGATCTCACCGACCTGCGTGCCGCCGACGAACGCTATGCCGGGCTCAACGCGCAATCGGCGCAGGTCACCCTCAATCGCTTGCACCTGGCATTCGCGGCGTTTTATCGCCGCTGCAGGAACGGCGAAACGCCCGGCTTCCCGCGCTTTCGCTCGTTCGAGCGCTATTCAGGCTGGGGATACAAAACGCCGGGTGACGGCTTTGGGTTCGTGCCCGGCGACGGCAACGGGCACGGCAAGCTGCGTCTCTCGGGCATCGGCGCCATCCCGGTGCGCGGTCGCGCGCGCACGCCGGGCGACGTCAGGACCTGCGAGATTGCGCACAAAGGCGATCGGTGGTACGCATCGCTATCGATCGCGTGCCGGCCGCAGCGTGCGGGCGGCGATCGAGCCGCCGGCATGGACTGGGGCGTGGAGACGTTTGCGACCATCGCCTACGAGAACGACACGTTCGGCGCCATCGACAATCCGCGGTTCTTCGCTGCGATGAAATCGCAACTGGACACGGCTCAACGAGACCTGGCATGCAAGGCGAAAGGATCGCGCAATCGCGCCAAGGCCCGTCGACGCGTGTCGGCGATCCATCGCAAGACCGCCGCGAAGCGATTGGACTTTCTGCACCAAACCTCGGCAAAACTCGTCGCTCGGTCCTGGCTGATCGCCACCGAATCGCTTTCAATCAAGAATATGACCGCATCGGCGAAAGGAACCGTCGAATCCCCCGGGCGCAACGTCGCTCAAAAGGCGGGGCTCAATCGCGAGATCCTGGCCACCTCTCCAAGTGCGTTTCTCGCGATGACCCGATACAAAGCGGCGGAAGCT
>DASRSM010000200.1:0-8205 GCA_035656415.1 Vulcanimicrobiaceae bacterium
GAGAGGGAGGTCGAGCCGTACTGGATCATGGGGAAGCAGTACACGTTTGCCGACCGTACGTTCCAGTCGAACACCGGCCCCAGTTTTCCGGCGCATCTCTACCTGATTGCGGGCCAGGCCGGCTTCACCGCGAGTAATCCAAATCAGTTGGGCACCACGCGCTTTGCGTGGGGCTGCGACTCGCCGCCCGACGCACGCGTTTCGCTCATCGGCGTCGACGGCAGCGAAATCGAGCCCGGCATCTATCCGTGCCTCGATTTCGAAACGCTTGCAGACGTCGCCCACGCTAACGGCGTGACGTGGCGCTACTACGCGCCGGGCCTCAATCAACTCGGCAATATTTGGTCGGCGTTCGATGCGATCAAACACATTCGGTTCTCGCCGCGTTGGCAAAACGTCGTCTCGCCCGAGACGCGCGTTATCAACGACTCGGTTATCGGCGACATTCCTTCGATTACGTGGGTCGTGCCCACGATGCAGAACTCAGATCATCCGTTTCCGAATCGCACGACGAAAAAAGACGTCGGTGTGAAAGGGTCGTTCGGTCCCGAGTGGGTCGCGTCGGTCGTCAACGCCATCGGACACGGACCGTTTTGGAGTTCCACCGCAATTATCGTCGTCTGGGACGACTGGGGCGGCTGGTACGACCACGTCGTTCCCCCGCGGCTCGATCGCATGGGGCTCGGACCGCGCGTGCCGATGATCGTCATCTCGCCATGGGCGAGGCGTCATTACGTGTCGCACCAGCAGCACGAGTTCGGCAGCATCCTGAAGTTCACGGAAGAAGCGTTCAGCTTGCCGTCACTCCACACGACGGACGAACGCTCCGACGATCTGCGCGACTGCTTCGACTTCTCGCAAGCCTTTGTGCCGTTTCAAACGATACCAACGTTCAGGCGTGCGGCGTTCTTTACCGACCCCTCGCGCGAGGACGTCCCGCCGGACGACGACTACTAGGGCGTCGGGGCAGGAAAGCGCCCTAGGCTATCGAGCAGATCGACGGCGTGACCGTGCCGCATCCCATCTGGGCCGACAGCGTGGTCATTCCGCGCCGAAAGCCCGGCGTCAATGGCTCCTGGACTCCCGGCTCGCTAACAATGGTCGTCAACTTTCGACCGCCGGTCATTGCGGGAGAGTTCGTCTTCCACTGTCACATCCTCGATCACGAGGACAGCGGAATGATGGCAAAGATTCGAGCGGTCGCGCCTTAGGCGGCGTTATGATCCGCCGGCATGGCGACCGAACGGGCGTTTGCGAGTCCGTTCAAGCGCGCCTTCATCCGTTCGCTCGGCACGCGAATCCGGTCGGCGAGGCGCAAGAACGCGAGCAGCTTGACGTGCCACCACGTCACGTCGATCTCGAACCAGCGCATTCCATGGCGCGCCGAGAACGGAAACGCGTGATGGTTGTTGTGCCAACCCTCACCGAATGAAATGAGCGCGACCCACCAACAGTTGGTGGACCGGTCCGTCGTTTGATAGGTGCGATAGCCCAGCATGTGCGCGGCACTGTTGACGAACCACGTCGAGTGGTAGCAGAAGACGAGTCGCGCGAAAATGCCCCACACGACCCACGACCATCCGCCGATCGCCAATAGCAAGAATCCGAGCGCGAATTGCAGCGGCAAGCTCAGCCAACGCAGCGCGCGATAGAACGGGTCCGCACACAGATCGGGGGCGTAACGTTGGATTTCTTCTTCGCTCGGAAGGGCGACGTTCTCGCGATAGAGCCAGTCCATGTGCGCCCACTTGAAGCCCAAGTGAATGCTGTGCGGGTCGCCTTCCCGATCGGCGTGGGCGTGGTGTTTGCGATGTACGGCCACCCACTCGATCGGATCGCCTTGCATGGCCAGGGTTCCGCAAACTGCCAGCGCGTATTCGAGCGGCTTACGCAGGCGCAAGCTCCGGTGCGTCAACGTGCGGTGATAACACAGCGTTATCCCGAGAACGCCCGTAATGTAGGCGATGATGCCCGCAACCGCGAGTGCCGGCCATTGAAAGAATGCGGGCCACAGTGCGGCCAGTGCGCAAACGTGAACGATGCTTAACGCAATGCCGTTCAAACGGCTGTGGTTGTCGCGACTCATTGCAGCCTAACTGTTACCCAAAACAAAAAGAGCCTGCCGGTGAGGGCAGGCTCTTTTTTCAGCGTTTAACGATACGACGGACGTGCGCTGAAACAGTCGCGGCAATACACCGGCTTGTCGCCGCGCGGCTGGAACGGAACTTCCGCTACGCCGCCACATTGACTGCAGGTGGCCTTGAACATTTCGCGCTGGCGACCGCCGCCGCCACCGCTCTGCGAACGTCCGGCTTTGCGGACGGCGCGACAGTCCTGGCAACGGCTGGGCTTGTTGGTGAAGCCCTTCATCGCGTAGAATTCTTGTTCGCCGGAAGTGAACGGGAACTGACGTCCGCAATCGACGCACGTCAGCATTTCATTGTTATACATAGTAGACTAACGAGTCTCCTCAAAAGGTGTGCTTTTTCGTTCTCGGGATCCGACTCGCTAGTACTCGGGGTGCTCGCGGACTTCACTCGGTAACCGAATCACTATACACCATCGAGGGTCCAAAAGGATGCAACGGGGCCCAGATTTGACGGCCCCGGGGGCGATATGGCATACTGCCGCGGGGGCTCGGGCACTCGTCTGGGCCGCCGTAAACCCGCCGCCGGGGGCCACCCCCGCAGCGGTGGTGCCGCGAACTGATCGCGTCACCTGGCTAGGGTCGCTTTCCCGTGGGGACGACCGCCAACCACCTAGTCGAAAGGACAATCCGTGGCAACGAAACCCAAGCGGCCCCCCAAAGAGCGGCGCCCGAAGCGCAAGCCGTGCAATTTCTGCGCGGATAAGGTGCTCGACATCAGCTATCGCGATCTCAACCGGCTCAAGAAGTACGTCTCGGAGCGCGGCAAGATCGTTCCGCGCCGTATTTCCGGAAACTGCGCCAAACATCAGCGCATGATCACCGTGGCGATCAAGCGCGCGCGGGTCATCGCGTTTCTCCCCTACGTTTCGGAGTAGCCGCGCGTGAAGCTCATTCTCCAAAGCGACGTCAAGGCGCTGGGAAAGAGGGGCGACGTCGTCGACGTCGCCGAGGGCTACGCACGCAATTTTCTGTTGCCGCGTAAGCTCGCAACCGAAGCCGACAAGGGCGCATTAGCGCAGCTCGGATCGCAAAAGAAGGCGAAAGAGCGCCGCGACGCCCAAACGCTGGCCGACGCCAAGGCGCTGGCCGACCGGTTGGCCGCCGCGAAGCTCGCAGTCAAGGCGAAGGCGGGCGGAAACGGCAAGCTCTTCGGCGCCGTGACGAACGCCGACGTCGCGACCGCGATCCAGGACGCGCTCTCCGTGGCCGTCGACAAGCACAAGATCGAAATCAAGAGCCAGATCAAAGCGCTCGGGTCGTATCCGGTCGAGATCAAACTCCACAAGAACGTCGTCGCCAAGGCGACCGTCGACGTTGTCTCAGCGTAAGAAGACAACGTGGCGAGCGCACAGCTCTACGTTTCACGATTTCGCCGGAAGTTTGGCGTCGAAGACGAGCTGAGCCGCTACGTCGGCGCGCTCTACGAGATGCTTTCTTCGGTGCTGGGGCAGGACAAGGTCGTTCTGCGCGCCGGCAAGGTCAACGCGCTGAAGATGATGCGTTCGCACCATCTCCCGGATCGTTTGTGCGCGCTGCAGCGTTTGGTCTTCGAAGATCCGACGCTCGAACGCGCGACGACGCGCGCGCTGCAACGCCGCGTCATTGCGGAGATCGAAGAAGCGATGGCCGATCTCATCGCGCAGCGGCACGCGGAAGAAGCGATCGAGCGCCGTGTGAACGAGAAGATGGCCGAGCGGCATCAGGAGTACCTCAAGGATCTCAAGCTCGAGGCGCTGCGTGAAAGCGGCGGTCCCGAGACGCCCGCCTCGCAGGCGAAGCTCGAAGAGCTCGAGGCGCTTTCGGCCCGCACGTTGGCGGCCTCGGCGCTGCAGCAGCTGCGTCCGCAGTCGCTGCGCGAGATCGTCGGTCAAGAAGCCGCCGTTAAGGCGCTGCTCGCAAAAGTCAGCTCACCCTACCCGCAGCACGTAATTCTCTACGGGCCGCCGGGCGTCGGCAAGACGACGGTCGCGCGGCTGGCCCTCGAGGTCGCAAAATCGCGTCCGTACACGCCGTTCGCAAAAGACGCGCCGTTCGTCGAATCGAGCGGCACGACGCTGCGGTGGGATCCGCGCGAAACGATCAACCCGCTGCTGGGCAGCGTTCACGATCCGATTTATCAAGGCAGCCGGCGCGAGTTCGCCGAGGCCGGCGTGCCCGAACCGAAGCTGGGATTGGTCTCGCGCGCGCACGGCGGCGTGCTGTTCATCGACGAGATCGGCGAAATGGACGGGTCGCTGCAGTCGCGTCTACTGAAGGTGCTCGAAGATAAGCGCGTCAAGTTCGAATCGTCGTATTACGACGAAAACGCGCCAAACGTCCCCGAGTACGTCAAGCGTCTCTTCCGCGAAGGCGCGCCGGCGGATTTCATCTTGATCGGCGCGACCACGCGCGAACCCGAGGATATCGATCCGGCGATTCGCTCGCGCTGCGCGGAGATTTTCTTTTCACCGTTGACGCAGCATCAAATCGTCACGATCGTGCAGGCCGCGATCCGGCGGTTGGGCGCCAAAGCGGCGCGCGGCGTTCCGCAGTTGATCGCGTCGTACACGATCGAAGGCCGCAAGGCGGTGCAGATCGTCGCCGACGCGTTCGGGCAAGCGCTTTACCGTCTGTATCCGAACAAACGCGCCGCGGTCATGAAGAATCCCACGATCGGCGAAGACGACGTGCGCGCGGTCGTGCAGACGAGCCGTCTGGTTCAGCATACGCCGGTAAAGGGGCGCGCCAAGCGTGAGATCGGCAAAACCTTCGGACTCGGCGTCTTGCACTATCTCGGCAGCCTCATCGAAATCGAAGCCGTTGCGTTTCCATCGTCGCAGGCGGCCAAGGGCACGATTCGCTTCAACGAAACCGCGGGAACGATGGCCAAGGACTCCGTGTTCAATGCGACGAGCGTGCTGCGTGCGCATACCGGCGTCGACATGGCCAACTACGACGTGCACGTCAACGTCGTGGGCGGAGGTAATATCGACGGCCCGTCGGCCGGCCTGGCGATCTTCCTGGCGCTCTACTCGGCCGTGACCAAAACGCCGCTTCCGCAAGACGTGGCCATTACGGGCGAGCTCTCGATCCAAGGAAAGGTCCGCGGCGTCGGAGGCATCGTCGAGAAGCTCTACGCGGCGCGCCAAGCGGGGATGCGCTGCGTCATCGTCCCCAAAGAGAACGCACGCGAGATCGACGCGTCGTTGGCCGGCGTCGACGTCGTGCCGGTGACCGGGGTCGAGCAAGTACTGCGCGAGTTGGGCTTGCGCCGGCGCGGCCGCACCCCGGCAAAAAACCGCCGCCGCAGCCGATAGCCGCTCGAGCACACTGCCACCCGTATGGCACAGTGACGGTGTACGCTCTATCGACAGATGATTCACAGAAATGTGACGCCCTGCACAGGGAGCTCACAAGGCTCCTCACAGGCGGCGCGCTGAGATGGTGGCCATGTCCTTGAGTGCGCGCTCCTTCACGCAGTCGATCGATCGCATTCCTCCGCACAACTTGGAAGCGGAGATGGCGGTGCTCGGCTCCATCCTCGTCGACAAGAACATGCTCGAAGTCGTCGACGAAATTCTCCGGCCCACCGATTTCTACGCGCACGTTCACGAGACGATCTACAATGCTCTGCTCGACATCTATCGCAACGATAATCGCGCGCCCATCGACAAGATCGTTCTCTCCGAAGAGCTTCGTCAGCACGACGCGCTCGAACGGGTCGGAGGCCTGGCGTACATCAGCGCGCTCATGGACACCGTGCAGACGGCGGCGTCGGCGCGCTATTACGCGACGATCGTACACGAGAAAGCGATCCTGCGATCGCTCATTTCGGCCGGAACCGAGATCACGCAGCAGGGATACGAAGGCGAAGAGGACGTTACCGAAGCGCTGGAGCGCTCGCAGAAGGTCGTCTTCAATATCGGACAACGCGGCGTCACGCAGTTCCAGCAGCCCAAAGACCTGCTGCGCAAAGCGTTCGACAAGATCGATCAACTCTTTCACGCGAAGGGCGATCGCACTGGGCTGACTTCCGGGTTTTCGAAGATCGACGACGTCACCGGCGGATTTCAAGAGGGCAACTTCATCATCGTTGCTGCGCGGCCGGGTATGGGCAAGACGTCGTTCGCGCTCAACATGGCGCTTGCGGCCGCGCGCGTCGACGAGCTGCCGATCGCGTTCTTTTCGCTCGAAATGTCCAATGACGAGCTCATCCAGCGTTTGATCTGCTCCGAAGCGCGCATCCAAATGCACGACGTGCGCCGGGGAAACATCAAAGGCGACCAGTGGGAGGAGCTGTCGCGCGCGATGGGAGCGCTGCACGAGCTGCCGATCTTTCTCGACGATACCGGCGGCCTGACCGTGAGCGATATACGCCACCGTTGTCGCCGCCTCAAAGCTTCAAGCGGCAAGCTCGGCGCGATCTTCGTCGATTACCTCCAGCTGCTGCGGCCGTCGGTCGCCTCCCGCAATGCCAATCGCAACGAAGAAATTTCCGAGATCTGCCGGTCGCTCAAAGAAACCGCCAAGGAACTATCCGTACCGATTATTGCCTTGGCGCAGCTCAATCGCGCGCTGGAGTCGCGCACCGAGAAGCGGCCGATGCTCGCCGATCTTCGCGATTCGGGTTCGATCGAGCAAGAAGCGGACATCGTTACGTTCTTATATCGCGAAGGGAAGTACCATCAGGAGGCGCCGGAACCGGACAAAGCCGAGTTCATTTTCGCCAAACATCGCAACGGTCCGACGCCGACGGTTCTGTTGCGCTTCCAGCAAGAATATACGTTGTTCGTGCCCTACGGCGACGAATCGCACTACCCGCCACCGTAACGAGCTTAGCTATGGCGGCGTTCCCGGTTCGTCGTGACCGAGGGCAGCGAAAAATTCGGTAGCGGTATCGCGTAGAGCGTCGAGCAGCCGGCCGAAATGCGGGCGGATCTCTTCGGCGTCGTCGACGCAAAGCTCGATGGTAAAGAGCGCATCGCACTCTTCCTCCCAAATCGCGGTTTTGACGAACTTCTTGCGCACGTTAAGTGCGTTGGCTACCGAAACCACGTTGGCGAAATCCGAGTCCGACGCGAGCGCCCAGCCCGAGCCGATCATAACGAAGTTCGGATCGTCGCGATAACCCACCACGAAATACCGGTCGCCTTCGCTTTTGAACGTAATGCGCAGCGCTTCAGCGTCATCGTCGCGCGTAAAGAGCAGCCCTTCCTCTTCGATCGCGAATTCGATCGGCGAGAGGTGATCGTTTTCTTCCAACGAGGCTACCGCTCGCCTTTCATGAACTGGCGGATGAACTTGTCGGCGGCGGCTTTGCTTTCGCTGCGGTCGACGATTCGTTCGACCGCCGAGTTTCCGGCCTCGCGAAGGCGGCTAACCACGTTCCAAAAGTGCTTGAAAAACGTGTCCATGTCGACGGCCTGATACTCGACGGTCGCAACGAAGATCGTGTCGTCGTGCGCGAGGATGAACCGCGTCTCCGGAAAGTCGGTCTCGACGTCACCGAGCGCCTCGACCGTGTGCGAACGATCGTTCACCCAGTCCGGGATCTCGTACGCCGTCGAAAGCGTATAGCGAGTCGGCTCGAGTTCAGAAACAGAGATCGAGAACATTTGGCCGCGCGTTCGAAAGACCAGCTCGCACAAGTCGCCGGCCGCCTCGACCGGTGACGTTTCGACGCGATGACCTTCGCTTTCCAGAAAACGCGAGATCTGCTCGGCAGCAGTCATCAAAGGCGGATCTCCTGATCCTCCGGCGCGCCGATGCTCTGCGCGAGATAGCTGCGAGAAAGCTTGACGTACTCGCCCGCGGAGATGCGAATCCACGTGGCCGCCTCGCCGTCGATCGTCTTCTTGACCTTCGCGGGCGCCCCCGCAGCGACGACGCCGGGCGGAATCTCCGCGCGCTCGCCGACCACGCTGCCCGCTGCGACCAACGCACCTTCGCCGATCGTGCAGCCGTTGAGGAGGGTCGAGTTGCTTCCAATGAGTGCGAACCGCTTGATGTCGCAATCTTCCATAACCGCAGCATGTCCCACGGTAACGTCGTCGCCGATGAGGGTTGCGCCGTCCTCG
>DASRSM010000201.1:0-21883 GCA_035656415.1 Vulcanimicrobiaceae bacterium
CAAGCGTTCCCGGGCTGAAACCCGCTGTTGCCGAGGTGAGTTAGGTAGCCTAACGTGACGAAGGTCTTTCTCAACCGCCCGGTCCTCGCGGCCGTCTGCTCGCTGCTCATTTTAGTTGCGGGCATCGTCGTGATGCCCTCGCTGCCGATCGCGCAGTTCCCGCAGGTTGCACCGCCGGTCGTAAGCGTTACCGCAACGTACACGGGCGCCAGCCCGCAAGCCGTCGAGGCGCAAGTGACGACGGTCCTCGAGCAGGCCGTCAACACCGTGCAAGGTTTGCGATACGTCAGCTCGACGAGCGCCCAGGGGCTCTCGACGATCACGTGTACGTTCGATCTTGGCGTCAACTTGGACATCGCTGCGGCCGACGTGCAAAACTCGGTGCAGTCCGCGCTCGGCCAGCTGCCTGCGGCAGTGCAGCAACTCGGCCTCACCGTCGCGAAAAATTCCGGAACGTTCGTCATGGGCATCGCGCTCACGTCGGACAACACGAATCTCGACGCGCTGCAGATGAGCAATTACGCGCAGATCAACGTCGTCAACAACCTCGAGCGCATTCAGGGCGTTTCCGGCGTCGTGATTTTCGGCCAGCGCCAATACGCTATGCGCATCTGGCTCAATCCCGTGCGCCTGGCACAGCTGGGTCTCGACGCGTCCGACGTCGTGACCGCCCTTCAACAGCAAAACGTCGCCGTCGCAGCCGGAAGCATCGGCGCGCCGCCGTCACCGCAAAACCAGCCGTACACCTATACCGTCAACGCCTTAACGCAGCTTTCGGATCCCAAGCAGTTCGCCAACATCATCTTGCGCGCGAATCCCAACGGCGGCTACGTACGGCTCAGCGACGTCGGACGGATCGAGCTGGGTGCGCAAAGTTACACCAGCGACCTGCGGTTCGACGGCCAATCACGCACCGTCGGTATGGGCGTCCAGCAATATCCTACCGCTAACGCGCTCGACGTCGCCAGTCGCGTACGAGCGCAGATGGACCAGCTTGCGTCCCAGTTCCCCGCGGGAATGCATTGGACGGTCGCGTTCGACGTGACGACTTTCGTCCAAGAGTCCATCAAAGAAGTCCTCATCACGCTGCTGCTCTCGATCGTGCTGGTCATCGGCGTCATCTTCCTCTTCTTGCAAAACCCGAAATCGACGATGATACCGGCGGCCACGATACCGGTGTCGCTGATCGGCGCCTTCTTCGTCATGTCGATTTTTGGTTTCTCGATCAATACCATCACGCTCTTCGGCCTGACGCTCGCCACGGGGCTCGTCGTCGACGACGCCATCGTCGTCATCGAGAACATCGCGCGACACATGGAGATGAACAAAGGCAAGCAGAGCGGCATCGCGAGCGCCGCCGAAGCGATGCGCGAAATTCAAAGCGCCGTCGTCGCATCCTCGCTGGTTTTGCTCGCCGTGTTCATTCCGGTCGGCTTTCTGCCCGGCACGACCGGGCAGATCTACAAGCAATTCGCGCTAACGATCGCCGCGGCGATTACCATCTCGCTCTTCCAAGCGTTGACGCTGGCACCGGTACTCTCGTCGCGACTCCTGCAAGGCGAACACGAGTCCAACGCGCCTTTCTTCCGCTGGTTCAACCACGGATATCACCGGTTCCGCGATTGGTACGCGCACGTGATGCCGAAGTTGATGCGGCGGCAAGTCATCGTCGCCGGCGTGTTCGTCGCAGCGCTCGTGATTACGGGTCTCCTCCTGAAGTTCACCGAGCAAGGCTTCTTGCCAAACGAGGACCTCGGATACTTCATCATTCTCGTGCAGGCTCCCGAAGGCACGTCGCTCGACGGCGAGCAAACGGTTTCGAAGAAGGCCGAAGCCATCATTCGATCGCAGCCGGAAGTCCAGCACGTTTTCAACGTCGGCGGCTTCAGTTTTACCGGTAACGCTCCCAACCGCGGCATGATGTTCCCACTGCTCAAGCCCTGGGGCGATCGCAAAACGCCCTTCTGGTGCAACCTCACCTTTATGCATCCCGCCGACTCGTGCATGGCGCACGACGCGCTCGCCGTCGAGCAGCGTCTGAACTATCTGTTTTATACGCAGATTCCGCAAGCGCAGATCTTCGCGTTCAATCCGCCCGCGATCAACGGCGTCGGAAGCTTCGGCGGGTTCCAGTTCGAGCTCGAGGATCGCGGTAACGTCGGCTTACCGGCGCTTATGAATTCCGCGTACGCTATGATGGGCGCGGCGGCCAAAGATCCTCGCCTCGCACAAGTCTTCACGCAGTTCCGGATCAACTCACCGCAAGTCGAAGTCGACATCGATCGCAACAAAGCGACGGCAATCGGCGTTCCGCTCGACGACGTCTTCACGACGATGGAAGTCGACCTCGGCTCGTTTTACACGAACAACTTCACGTATCTCAATCGCTCTTGGCAAGTCCTCGTACAAGCCGACGCGCCGTACCGGAACAACCTCGCTTCTCTCGGGCAACTCTACGTACACTCTAATTCCGCGCCGGGACTCACGGTAGGACCGAGCGCCGTCCCGACTCCGATTCCCGGCTTGGGCACGAGCAGCACGACGGCAACCGGCACGGTGATGACGCCGCTCTCCGCATTGATGACGGCCAAGCAGGTGCTGGGGCCACCGATCATCACGCACTACAATCTCTACCGCAACATCGAGCTCAGCGGGCAAAACGCACCCGGCGCCAGCACCACCACGGCTCTGACGGCGATGGAGCAGATCGCCGCGAAAGTGCTGCCGAAAGGCGTATCGTTCGAGTGGACCGGGCTTCAGCTCGATCAAATCGCCGCCGGTCCGCTGACGATCGAAATCTTCATCTTGTCGCTGATCTTCGTCTTCCTCGTGCTCTCGGCACAATACGAAAGCTTCATCGACCCGCTCATCGTGTTGCTCGCCGTTCCGGCAGCGCTGCTCGGCGCGCTCGCGTTCATCAACTTGCGTCACTTCCCCATTCCGTTCTTGTTCGATCCGTCGCTCTCACAAGATATCTACGCGCAGGTCGGGTACGTCATGCTTATCGGCTTGGCGAGTAAGAGCGCGATTCTGATCGTCGAATTCGCCAATCAACAGCTGCGCGAAGGCGCGACGGTCGTGCAAGCCGCCCTGCGCGGGGCGGAGACGCGGCTTCGGCCGATCCTCATGACGTCGATCGCGTTCATCATCGCGGTAATTCCACTGGTTTTCGCGTCCGGCGCGGGTGAAGCGTCGCGTCACTCCCTGGGAACCGTCGTCTTCGGCGGGATGCTCGTATCGACCGTGCTCAACCTCGGCATCACGCCGGTGCTCTACGTTATCGTCAAATCGTTCGAGCTGCGCGGAAAGAACCGCAATGGCCGCGCCGGCACCGACGGTCACGCGAGCAGCGATATCGCCGAAACGACGCCGCAACCCACCGGCGTTTAAGTCGGAATCCTGAGAACGATTTCGGCGGGCAGGAATTAGGCTCGGCGAGCGCAAGTTTCGCGAACTGGCGTCTGATAGCTTTAATAGGCAGGCGCTTCCGTTTGGAGAGTGGT
Source organism: Vulcanimicrobiaceae bacterium (assembly GCA_035656415.1). Taxonomy (GTDB): domain Bacteria; phylum Vulcanimicrobiota; class Vulcanimicrobiia; order Vulcanimicrobiales; family Vulcanimicrobiaceae; genus JAFAHZ01. Next base: position 3,504 of record DASRSM010000201.1, read on the forward strand.
GCATGCACAAGACGCCTCTGCGCGCAATCGCGGCGATTGCCGCGGCCGCGACCATCTGTTGCTCGTGTCCGGCTGCACGCGCCGACGGAATGGAAAACGTCTACGAGCAAACCGTCGTTCCCGGCGCAAACACCGCCATCTTCCACGCAATGGACGCGTGGAAAAAGGAACACGCGAAAACGCGGCGTCAAGCGTCGCGACTCGCCCCCGGCGCAAACGTCCCTCCCGGAACGATCTCGCAGGCACCGCCTGTAAGTCAGCAGCCGGTGAGCGAGCAAGTCGGATTTCCGCTCGGGTTTCAGTACACTGCGGATTTCTCGCTGGCCTATCCGTTCGGCAATATCGGAACCTACGGCAAAGGCTGGCTCTACGGAGGCGGCGACATCTCGCTGGGCTACGCGTTTAACCCGACGACGCGGTTCGTTGCGAGTATGTTTCAGCTGCAGCACTGGCCCTACGGTTTTAATAGCGGCACCGCTCCGGTCTATCTGGCGGGCTTCCAAAATCCGGTCGGCTGCGCCGATCTGAGCAACGGTAACGCGTGCGGGCCCGGTACGGGACGCAACATCAACGTGCGAACGAAGGACACCTTCGGCGTCTTCATGCTTCAAAAGATGTTCTTCCCGCTCGCGCACATCGGCGTACCGTTACCGCTGGTCATCACGCCGACGTACGTCGCACGCAGCGGCGTCGTCGGCGAATCGGTCGGCAACAACGACATCGTGCCGGTTACCTACAATCCGCCCGACGGACCGGTCTTCCAAACGCTTCCGGTGCGCACGGCGCAGTTCTATTCCGCGGCAGTCACGCTGCCGTTCCTGAAATCGCCGAAGATGTTCGGCACGTTTACCGTAGCGACGCAGTGGCTCGTACACACGAACGGCGTGAACACGAAGAATGGGTGGCAGACGCCGCAGATTCTCTACCTGCAATACACGCCGACCAACACGACGACGGTTTGGATCGAGCCGCAGAGTGCGCGCGACTATCTGCCGACCGATCCGTATCCCGAGCACGTCGTCGCGTACTTTGCGGGCATCTCGCAGCGCGTCAGCAAGTACGGCTTCGTGCAGTTCGTGCTCAACAGCGGCGGCCCGACGAATATGGGACCCGACGGCGTAACGAGCGTCAAATGCTTGACCGTACAGCAAGCCCTCAACAACACCTGCGGTCTCGGCTTCGGCGGCCTGAAGGCAACGCAAATGCAGCTCCAGTTTGGTGTCGGTACGCCCGGCATCTTCCCGCTCTAGGTAAAGGTTGACGAACATGAACGCCAGCATTAAAAAGTTAGCCGCCTTCGCTGCACTCGCTGGAATTTGCGCGTGCAGCGCCCCGAGCGGAACGACCTCGAACTCCGCATTACCTTCTACACCATCGACGCACCGCGTAAGCGAGCGCGGACGCGGAATCCTATCCACGATCGTCGGCGTCGGCGACAGCCTTACTGCCGGATATCAAGCCGGGGGATTCCTCGGCGCGACTGACTACCGTAATCCGCTTGACAAGAAAGAGTTCGCCCGGCCGGGTCAAGAGAACGGCTGGTGGGCGGATCTCGACGAGATGGCATCGGGTTTGCCGGAAGCGACTGCGATTGCGCGTGAGTACGACCCGGCGACTAGCCCTCTGCCACTCGTAAAAGGGCCCGGCTTAAACAACCTGCTGGTTCCGACGCCACCGGGAAGCTTGGCGCCCTTCGGGTTGTCGAAATCGGGTAATACGTGCACGGCGAATAGTGGCTTTAACGCTGCGGGATACCTGCTCAATGGTCTGCCCACCGTGCGCCTGAATCCGACGTCGACTCTCATCCGTGACGTCGCCGTTCCTGGGATCACCGCGCACGAAGCCGTCACGATCGCACAGCCGCAAAACAACACGTGCACGCCGATACCGGGCATTCCGGGACTGCTTGCCGCCGTCGTCGACGGCGAGGCCAGCACGTTCTGGCCGGTTCTCGGAACGTTCGCCGGCATGCATTCGAACCTAACGGAAGTCCGTGCCGCGACATCGCTTCATCCGACGCTCGCAACGGTGTGGCTTGGCGCCAACGACGTTCTCAAATATATGGGCAGCGGCGGGCGCTTCGTCGGCGGCGACAATAGCGCCGCACAGACGCGGGCCGATTTGCTCGCCGCAATTCAAACGTTGAAATACGCCGGTGCAAAGACCGTCGTTTTGAATCTTCCCGACGTGTTACGCTCGCCGTACTTCATGAATACGACGATTCCAAAGGCGTCCGCGTGCAAGCCGCCGTCGCAAACGTACGTGTATTGTGTGCTCACACAGCCGCAGCCGTTCGGGGTAGGGCTTTTCACCGGTAAAATGGCGAAAGCAACCATCGAGCAGTTCGCGGCAGGGTACCACATCGGCAGCCCTAAGGGTTGTAAGCCGGGAACGGTGGCAACCGCGTGCGGCTATCTGACGCTTCCCGGCGCGCTGGATTCGTTCCAGTACTACTTGGGCCAGCCAGTCTCATCGACCGCCGGCACGTTCCCTAACTTGGACTGTACTGGCGCAAATTTTACTCCGCCGTGCGTATCCGGCAGCGGTCTGGGCTCCTATTACATCACTCCGCAGTTCGCCGGTAAGATTCAGCAGCTCAACGACAACGTCAATAGCGGCATCGAATCTGCGGCGTCGTACACGCAATCGGCGTTCATCGACGTGCGCGCGATCTTCGACGGCATCCTAAGCGGCGAGCCGGCCAATCCCTATTTCGAAAAAGCAGCGTCGATTAATCCGGGCACGTGTTGCGTCCTGGCCCTCGGCGGCGGCCTCGTGAGCTTCGACGGCCTGCATCCATCGAACACGGGCTACGCTTTGATCGCGTATTACGCGATCAAAGCGATCAACCAGCGCTACGGTACGCGCATCCGCGAAGTCGACGTCACCAAGGCCTACAACGGCACGCGGTGCTCGAACAAACTCTATTGCTTCCCCGACGTCTACGCTCCGCATTAATGAAAGAACGTATCGGACCGCGCGAGTCCAAGTTCGCGCGGCCGGTCTGAAGATTTTCGACATTCGCTGCGCGATCGTGGATATAACGCCGTCGCACTCGACGGCGGCTACAAAGGCTGGGTCGCCGAAGGTTTGCCGATCGCGCCGCGTACCCGAATCTAGGCGGACGCTTTCTCGACGCCCTTCTGCACGTCGTCCGGGGTCATCACGGGCATGAGTTCGATCTTCGCGCCGAGTTCGCGGAAAAACGGCTCGCAGATTACCGGAATGTCGCTCGGATCCTTGAGATCGAAGACGATGTAACCGCCCCGGCAGCCGTCGACGGCAGTGAAATAGGCCGCTTCGGGCTTCCACCGTTCGATCGTGGCGGCGATTACTTTCCCTAGCCGTCCGTCCTTGATGGCTGCATTGGAGGCGTCGACGTCCATCTGCACCTTCATCATCGTTCTCATCACGTTTCCTCCGGTAGTAGCGGCAACAGTGGTTACGCGTAGATTCCGCGCAGCTTGAGCGCCTTCACGACGCGATCGATCGCGAGTGTGTATGCTGCGGTACGCAACGTAGCATGCCGCGAGTTCGCGATCGTTCGAATTTCGTGCAGGTTAGTCAGTAAGAAGTCCTCGAGGCGTTCGTTGACTTCGGACTCTTTCCAGAAGTAACCCGCGCGGTCTTGAGCCCACTCGAAATACGAAACGGTCACGCCGCCGGCGTTGGCCATGATGTCCGGAATCACGGTGATTCCGCGCTCTTTGAAGATGCGATCGGCTTCAGGCGTCGTCGGGCCGTTGGCGCCTTCGACGATGAGTTTCGCCTGGACTTTGGCCGCCAGCTCGGGCGTGAACACTTTCTCGAGCGCCGCGGGAACGAGAACGTCGGTCTTGCTGGTCAGCAACTCGGCATTGGTAATCTTGTCGCCGCCTTTGAAGCCTTCGAGCGTTCCGTGCTTAGCGGCGTGTTCCATTGCGCCGTTGACGTAGATGCCTTCTTCGTTATAATACGCTCCGGTGACGTCGGAGATGCCGACGACCTTGCAGCCGCGTTCCTCGAACAGCTTCGCCGCGTACTTGCCGACGTTACCGAATCCTTGAATCGCAACGCTGCTCTGCTCGGGGCGCAGGCCCAGTTCGTTCATCTCGTCGAGCGCGCAAATCGTGACGCCGCGTCCGGTCGCTTCGGTGCGCCCGCGCGAGCCGCCTATTTCCAGCGGTTTGCCCGTGACGACACCCGGCACGTTCTGCCGCACGTGCATCGAGTACGTATCCATGAACCACGCCATGACCTGCGGCGTCGTGTTCACGTCGGGTGCGGGCACGTCTTTATCGGGGCCGACGACTTCGACGAGTTCGGCGGCGTAGCGCCGCGTGATGCGCTCCAGTTCGTTCATCGAGAGCGTGGTTGGGTCGCAAGTGACCCCACCTTTTCCGCCACCGAACGGAAGATCGACGACGGCACACTTCCACGTCATCCAAAATGCAAGCGCGGTCACTTCGTCGAGCGTAACGCCGGGGTGATAGCGGATGCCGCCCTTTGCCGGGCCGCGCGCGAAGCTGAATTGCACGCGGTAACCGGTATAGACTTCAAACTCACCGGTGTCGCGCTGGAACGGAATCGAGAAGATAATTTGTCGCGAAGGGTTGGTCAGTATCCGGCGCATTCCGCCATCGAGTTCGAGCAGATCGGCTGCATCGTTGAAATAGGCGATGGCGTCTCCGAATACCGAGACTTCACGAACGGCAGTGCTCATAACGTTTTGTGTGCCTCCGAGTGGGGACTTGGGCGTGGCGTCACCCTGAGCCTGTCAGACGTTGAAGCGGAAGTTGACGACGTCTCCCTCTTGCATGACGTAATCGCGGCCTTCGCTCCGCACGAGACCCGCAGCGCGCAAGGCATCCATAGTGCGATATTTGACGTAGTCGTCGTACGAAACGATCTCGGCGCGAATGAAGCCGCGCTCGATGTCGCCGTGAATCTTGCCCGCCGCTTCGGGGGCCTTGGTGCCGCGGTGGATGGTCCAGGCCCGCACTTCCTTCTCACCGGCCGTCAAGAACGTCATCAGCCCTAGCATGTCGTACGCAGCCGCTGCCAGCTCGTCGAGGCCGCTGCGCTCGAGACCCAACTCGGCGCGGTACTCGGCCGCTTCGTCCTCGGATAGGCCGGCCAGCTCGGCCTCGACCTTGCCGCTGAGCACGACCACCCGGCTGCCTTCCTCGCGGCCGATTTCCAGAAGCGTTTGCGCCAGCGGCCCGGGCTGCCCGATCTGCGCCTCGTCCACGTTGGCGACGTACAGCAGCGGCTTTCCGGTCAGCAAAAATGATTCGGCGGCGGCGACGGCCTCCTGGCTGCCTTCAGGGAACGAGCGCGCCGGAGTACCGGCCTCCAGCGCGGCGACCAGCCGCTCCGCCGCCGCGAAGCTCTCGCGCAGTTTCGGATTGGCCCGAGCTTCGCGCTCGATCTTCGGCACGCGCTTTTGCATTGTGGCAAGGTCGGCGAGTGCCAGCTCGATATTGACGATATCGATGTCGCGACGCGGATCGGGATGCGTCTCGACGTGCGTAACGTTCTCGTCTTCGAAGCATCGCACGACCATTGCGATCGCGTCGGTTTCGCGGATATGACTAAGGAAGGCGTTGCCGAGGCCCTGACCCTCGCTGGCGCCGCGGACGAGCCCTGCAATATCGACGAAGCGCACCGTCGCAGGCACAACGCGCTGCCCCGACACGAGCTCTTGCAACACGCGCAATCGCGGATCGGGTACCGGCACCTCGCCGACGTTTGGCTCGATCGTCGCAAAGGGATAGTTTGCGGCGAGAGCCTGGGCCGACCGCGTGAGCGCGTTGAAAATGGTCGACTTGCCGACGTTCGGCAAGCCGACGATACCGCATGAGAGTGCCATGAAAGACCGCCCTCCGTTCGGCCGGACGGACTGACGAACCTACCGAGCGTGGGTACAACGCTCATGGAGGCACCAGTGGCGGACGCGTCGGATAACGTCGATATGCGGCAGATGAAGGTCGACAAACTGGGAATCGACCTGTTGACTCACGACCCCGTGGTCATTCTGAAAGACATGGACGGCTCGCATTACCTGCCGATTCTCATTGGGCCGTTCGAAGCAACCGCAATCGCGCTGGCGCTAGAGGGTGCGCCCGTGCCTCGTCCGTTGTCGCACGACCTCATGCGCAACATCCTCGAGACGCTCAACGCCAACCTCGAGCAAGTCGTTATTCACGACATCAAGGACTCGACGTTCTTCGCCAAACTCGTCGTTCGCACCAACGGCGAGCTGCAAGAGATCGACGCGCGCCCGTCGGACGGCATCGCCTTGGCCTTACGCGTTCAAGCGCCGATCTTCGTTTCCGACAAGATCGTCCTAGAGGAAGCGACCGCCGAAAAGAAACCGGTCAACGATAACGAGATGCATCGCTTCAAGAAGTTTCTCGACGACCTGAAGCCATCGGACTTCAACCGCTAGGGTTTTTATAACTCACAATTTATTGCAGCTTTCGTCGTCGATCTTGCGACCGCGGTCCTGCTTATTCTTTATTGCCCAGAAGTGGAACGCATAATGCGTCGGCGTCGCATCGTAAAAGGTCGCCCGCGAATTGGGATGCTCCCGATCGGCGACGCTGTAACCGTACTCCGTCCATCCGCCCTTAACGGGCCCCGGATTATACCAGAATCCCATGCTGCCGTCGCTTCCCGTGAAGACGCCCTCAAACGAATCGTTTGCCGGGACGTAGGTCAGCATAAAGTTCGCTTGCCCGCGCGGCGTCGAGATATATTGATCGATCACGCGCTTCGAAGGATACTTCCAGTCAAAGCTGGTCTCGTAGGCGATCGCCTTGCTGCGGCCGGGAACGTGGGCGACGCAGCGCCACTTCCCTATAAGATTTGCGTACTCCGACATCGAGTGATGGTGCGCGGCGGCCCGTGCCGGCGACGAAGATAACGTCGCGAACATCACGACCGCGCCGATAACCAAAGAACTCCGTGCTTTCACTTTTTAGATGTCCCACTCCCATGCGTTCCACCAGGGTGTCGACGTCATGTTCGGCCGGTACCGGCGCAAATCATCCGATGCGACGATCAGACGACGGGCGTCGTAGATCGGGATATACGGAAGGTTCGACCAAATCAGCCGGCTGGCGGCGCGATAATACGGCGCGCGTACGGCCGGATCGTCGCTTTGCAACCCCGCGCGCTCGAGCGCGTCGAGCCGCGGATCGCAGTACCGAAAGATATTTTGCCCGGCCGGATACCAGCGGTCGCAGGCCACGAAGTTATAGATGTCGGGATCCCAATTCACCGTATTGCTATAGAGCGCGATGTCGTAACCGCCGCCGTACACGGGGCCGGTGGTCGCGAAGATCGTGTTGTACGGATAGGACTTGATCGACAAATCGATGCCGGCGGCGCGGAACGACGACTGCAGCAGGATTGCGGCGCGCGCGAAGTTCGTCGCTCCGGATATCGTCGACAGCGTCAGTGCGAGCGGAACGCCGTTGCGCGCGCGTATTCCGTTGGAACCGCGATGCCAGCCGGCCGCGTCGAGCAGACGGTTTGCCGCAGCGATGTCGTACCGATGCGGCGGCAAAGGCACGTAGCCGATCGCCGTCGGCGGCAAGCTGTTGCGCGGGATTTCGTAGAGTCCGTGCGTTACGGCGGTCAGGATCACGTCGTAGGGAACCGCCGACGCCAGCGCCCGGCGCACGAGCACGTCGTGCAAAATCGGCCTGTGCGCGTTGAGAATCAACGCGGCTACCGAATTCCACGGTGCGGTGCGCACGGTTACGCCTTCTATGCCGCGATACGTGTCGATCAGCGAGGTTTGTCCGACGATCGTCAAGTCGATTCGGTGTGCTTGGAGCTCCGTCGCGATCGTTTGATCGTCGGGAATGAAGCGCAGCTCGACGCGTGCGAGCTTCGGGCGTCCCTTGAAATAGCGATCGAAACGTTCCAGCACGATTCGATCGCTGCGCGCCCAAGAAACGAAGCGAAACGGACCGGTACCGATGGGACGCGCAGAAAGCGTTCCGGTATTAAAACTGCCCTCGCTCGCGAGTACGTGCGCCGGAAGGATCGGCTTTCCGCCTTCCTGCAGCGGTGCGAAGAATCGCGAGACGAACGGCGGATAGCGACCGCGTAAATGCACGACGATCGTGTAAGCGGTCGGTGCGTCGATGGAAACGACGCGATCGTAGCCCTCGTGTTCGAACGTATTGTTGTGCGGATCCATCACCGCGTGCCACGAGGCTACGACGTCTTTCGACGTAAACGAAACGCCGTCGTGCCATAGCACGCCGCGGCGCAAGTGATAGACGTACGTGCGCCCGTCGTGCGAAATGCCGCCGTTGGTAAGCGTGGGTACCGTCGTTGCGAGATCTCCGATCAATCGTCCGCGATCGTCGGCGATGACGAGATACGAATAGATCAGCGAAGCAACGTCGTACGCGACGTCCATTTCCGACAAATACGGGTTGAGATGATCCGGATCCGACAGATCGGCGATGCGCAGAACGTGCGGCACCGTCCACGGGTGGCGTCCGGCCGTTCCCATCGATGCGCTGTGCGTACACGCCGTCAGCATCGCGAACGAGAGTGCAATAAACCCGGCATACCTCATTACCGCGACGCTTCGAGGGGACGCCCGCCGCACCTCGAATGAGGTGCCGCGCAATGGAACAACGTGCCGAAATCGGAGTTTTTGGCGGATCGGGCTTCTACTCGCTGTTGGAACGCCCGCACGAGCAATGGATCGAGACGCCGTACGGCCTTCCCAGCGATACCGTGCATCTCGGAGAAATCGGCGGCCGCAGCGTCGCTTTCTTGCCGCGTCACGGTCGCGACCATCGTTTTCCTCCCCACAGAATCAATTATCGAGCGAACGTGTATGCGATGAAATCGCTCGGCGTAAAATGGATCGTCGGTCCGACCGCGTCGGGATCGCTCAAACGCGAATACGAACCCGGCTCGATGGTCGTATGCGATCAGTTCGTCGACCGCACGTGGGGGCGCGACGACACGTTTTACGACGGACCCCGGACGACGCACGCGAGTCCGGCCGATCCGTATTGCCCGACGCTTCGTCCGATCGCGATTTCCTCGCTGCGCTCGCTCGGCATCCATACGCACGAACGCGGAACGGTCGTCGTGATCCAGGGGCCCCGCTTCTCGACGCGCGCGGAATCGCAGTGGTTTCAGGGTCAAGGTTGGGAAGTGATCAACATGACCCAATACCCCGAAGCGTACTTGGCGCGCGAGCTCGAGATGTGCTACGTAAACATCTCGCTGATTACCGACTACGACGTCGGGCTCGAAGGTATGCCGCCCGTTTCGCACGTCGAAGTCATCGAAATCTTTAAAAAGAACAACGAACGCGTGAAAGAAGCGATCGGAAAGATCGTCGCGTCGATTCCGGTCGACGCCGATTGCAGCTGCCGGCACGCACTCGAAGCGGCGAGGCTCTAAGGTGTCGTTCAAACGGCAAGTTCCCAGCGTCGACCTGGCGATGTACGTGCAAGCGGTTCCGCTTCTCGTCAAGCATCCGTCGATTCTCGCAGTTCCGCTGCTTGCGGCAATCATGGCAGTCCTCATTAATGCGGCCCTTGCACCCTTGATGACCAATGCGCTGGGCGGCGTCGGTGCCGGCATCTTCAGCATTATCGTGCAGCTCATTTACTTGTGGGCGTTTGGAATCGCAATCATCCAGGCCAGCCACGTCTGGCGCAACCGCAAAGGCACGTTTGACGAAGCGTGGGAGGAAGGCCGCTCGAAATTCGGCGGCATTCTGCTGGGCGCCGTAGGGTTTCAGTTCGTCATATGGGCAGCCAGCTATATCGGCTCGTTCTTCGGCGGCGTGCTCGGCATCGTGCTCGGAATCGTCGCCGCGTTCTTCTTGATCTATACCATTCCGGCGGCGGCGATCGGCGGAATGCCCGGTTCGCTCGCCATCTCGGCCTCGATTCGCGCGGTCCGCGCCAACGTCGTGGGATCGATCGTCCTTGCAGTCGTTTTCGTCGGGCTATGGCTTATCGTTCCCGTCTATCTTCCGTACGCAATCGGGCACCTGTCGCAAGTTCTCTATAGCCTCGTGACGGCGGCATATGAAGCGCTCGTGTTAGGGTATATGGCGTTTCCGTTCGCCAAGCAGTACGACGACGTCGCGTTCAGGGGCCTTTGGTAATCGCCATACGGACGATTTCGCCGACCATCGCAGGGCTGACGTTCGTGCGCGCGAGCCGCTGAGCGTCCCCGATCTTCGCGAGAATCGCAACGGTGGCGCGATCGTCGAGCGCGGGAAGGTTCGCCAAGCTGCCGGCGTAGTCGCGCATCAATACGTTCTTTCCGGTCTCTTGGCTGAGAACGGCCCAGTCGCGCACGAGCGTCTTGACGGTTTGCAGACCTTCCCCGAGTGTTTCGCGCGTCGCCCACGTCTGTTCGGGCGTCTTTCCGGCGACGCTTTCGAAGAACCAGCGCGCGACCTGCGCGCGCAGCGACTCTTCTTCACCCTCTAAAGCCGCGAGCGCTTGCGTAACGCTGCCGCCGCCAAGCGCAGCGCCGAGCTCGGCTTCGGATTGCGAGCGTCCCATACCGAGCAAAATCTCGCGCACGTGCGACTCGTGCAAGAGTCCGAAGCGCACCTCGACGAGCCGCGAGCGAATCGTGGAGAGCAAACGACCCGGCACCGCGGTCGTCAGCAGCATCACGACGTTGCGCGGCGGTTCTTCCAAGAACTTCAGCAGTGCGTTTGCCGCGGGAGGGCTCGCGAAATCGACGTCGCCCAGCAGCAAGACGCGTCTTCCGCCGCTGTAAGATTGCATCGACAGCTGGCGCACGACGTCGCGCGCCGTGAGCTCCTCACCGCCGGCGAATCCCGCGGCGACGTCGCGGTCGCCGATTTTGAGCACGCCTTCGTGTTCGAAGAAATCAGGATGCCGCGCGTTTTCGCCGGCGCCGAAAAGCGCACACGACGCACACGTTCCGTCGTATCCGAGCACGCCGTCCTTGAGATGCGTGCAAAGCAGCGACTGCGCCAAGCGTTGCGCAAACGTCTTTTTCCCGACGCCGGCCGGACCGGAAAATAGATAGGCGTGGCCGAGCGTTTGGGGCGTAATCGCCGAGAAATACCGCCTCGGTCCTTCCATGTTGACGACGTCGAACTTCAAATCGCTCACGCGGGCGACTCCGTACGAAGACGTTCGAAGATCGTCGCGGCGGCTTCGTCAACCAATGCAGCAGCGTCGCTGCTGCCGTCGAGAACGACGTGGCGGTTCGACGCGCGCGCCAACTCCAAAAATCCGCGCCGGACGCGATCGTGAAAGCCGTCGTCTTCGGACTCAATGCGGTCGAGTTCCGGATGACGCGCGCGCGTTCGCTCGCGCGAGGCTTGCAGCGAAACGTCGACCAGCAGCGTAAGGCCCGGTTCGAGGCCGCCGGTCGCGATTTGGCAGATCTGTCGCAGCTTCGCGAGATCGTATCCGCGACCGAAGCCTTGATATGCGAGCGTTGAGTCGACGAAACGGTCGCACAAAACGAGCTTGCCTTCGGCCAAAGCCGGGCGAATCACGCCGGCAACGTGCGCCGCGCGCGCCGCGTTGACCAGCATCGCCTCGGTGAGCGCATCGATCTCGATCGAGCGATCGAGAAATATCGCGCGTATCGCGTCGCCGGCGGGCGTCCCGCCGGGCTCGCGGGTGACGACGACTGGCCGGTCGCCGCGCAATCGCTCGAAAAGGCCGGCGAGCAGGGTGCTCTTGCCGCTGCCCTCAATCCCTTCAATAGTGACGAACATCTATCGTTGCACATTCTTCCACGAGGCACGTTGCCATGCCGGCTGACGCTTCCGGCGGATCGGTTCTCGGCGGCGTCGTCGATTGGTTCTTGGGGCGCTCGGGCGACCGGCGGCAGTATAAGCGCCGAGCGGCAGCGTTTCATCTGTGGTGGCAGGCCGGAACCACCGAGAAGCCGGAGATGCGCCCGGGCATCGGCGTCGACATCTCGCCCAACGGGTTGAGCTTCCTTCTGCCCGACAAGATTACGTCGTCCGAATACAATCTCGTGCTTCGGATCAACGACCGCAAAATGCCGGTGCGCGTGCGGCACGTTCGCAACGATCAGGTGTCGCATCACGGACGCATGTGGAATCGCTACATGGGCGAGTTCACCGGTATCGCTGCCGACAATTGGGATCGCATCTGCCGCTACGTCAACGAAGAAGACGAGCCGCAAGACCGCCGCAAGATGCAGAATCAAGAGATGGCCAAGCAGGCCGACGACGCATACCGGCTGCTTCCCAAAGCGGTTCAAGACGAGATCGTCGAGATGCTCGTGCAAAAGCATCGCATCGATCGCCCGAGCGAAGGACAGACACCGTTGCTCAAACTCTTTTACGGCGGATTGGTAAAGCGTGCCGGAAAATCGCCGGGGCACCGGGTGAACGTCCACAGCCGCGTTTCCGTCAACGGCGAAATGATCGCTTACGATACGCGCTTCCTCGTCGATGAGACCGGCAACGTAACGATCGAGTAGGAGCGTGGGAGAACACACGGTCGGCTTTCTCGCCGACCTAACCGCCGCGTTGGTCGCCGCCGGCATTCTCGGAGCGATCGCACGGAAAATCGGCGTGACGCCGGCTCTCGGTTACGTCGTTGCCGGCATCGCGATCGGTCCATTTACGCCCGGATACCAAACCGCTACGGGATCGCTCGGTGGCCTGAGCGAGCTGGGATTGATCTTGCTTCTCTTCAGCCTCGGTTTGGGATTTTCGGTTTCGGAGTTGCGCGGCGTCGGTGCCGTTCCGATGCTCGGAAATCTCGTCCTGATGGCGGCATTTTGCGTCGCGGCATGGGGGCTCGCGTCGCTGTTTGGATTTCCGCATCCGGTAACATTTGGTCTGGCTTTCACGCTCTCGAGTACGGCGATCGGCGTCGCGCTGCTCAAAAGTTTCGGACTGCTCGGTAAACGCGCAGGTCACGTCGCCGTGGCCCTGTTGGTCGCGCAGGATCTCGTCGCGGTTTTGATTCTGGTGATCACCACCGCGCCGGCCGGCGAGCTGACGCCCTTCGGAGCAATCGTTCCGCTTCTAAAGGCGGCGGCGTTCGTCGCCGTCGCCTTGATTCTCGGCGCAACGGTGCTGCATCAAATCGTCGTGCGAACGCTGCGCCGCGCTCCCACCGACGCGCTGGTGGCTTTCTGCACGACGGTCGCGCTCGTCGCAGCTTGGCTCGGGCATCTCGCCGGACTCTCGTTCGAGTTCGGCGCGTTCGTCGCGGGCGCGGTCACCTCAGAAGCTGCCGGCAGCCGGATGGTCGACTCGATCGTGGCGCCGTTCCGCGAACTGTTCGTCATGATCTTTTTCGTGTCGATCGGGACGCTCGTCGACGTGAAAGCCGTATTGGTTCACTGGCCGATTATCGTCGCGGTCGGAACGGCGCTGTCGCTCGTCCGATGCCTTGGGTGGGTTGGGTTGAGCCGGATCGCGCGCGATCCGCTCGGTACCGCGTTCGGCGTGGGCATAGCCATGCTGCCGATGGGCGAATTCAACGTCGTGCTCGCCAACGACAGCTTTTCCGCGCAGCGATTGAACAATGCCGAATACGCTACGGCGATCGGCGCCACGCTGTTGTCGATCGTTTTGGCTGCGGTTGGGGCTAGGCTCGTCTCACCGCGATTGCGCGCGCTCGACGCGAGCTCCGGCCGCGTAGAACCGTTTCGCGACGAGCCGGTCTTGGTTATTCTGGGGTACGGTCGCGTAGGTAAGACCGTAGCATCGATTTGCCGTGCCGCCGGAATCGGTTACGGCGTCGTCGAGAACGACGCCGGCCTCGTGCGCGCTGCGGAACGCGAGGGCGCGCAGGTTCAATACGGCGACGGCGCCGATCCACGCGTCTTGGAACACCTGATTACGCCTGCGACGCGCGTCGTATTATCGACGATCCCGGATTCGGCCGCGAACGCGGCGCTGGCAAGCCGGCTAGCGCATCAAACGAACGCGCACATCGTCGCGCGCGCGCAACGCATGGCGGACGTACCCGCCTTGCGCCAAGCCGGTGCAGGCGACGTCCTCGTTCCCGAAGCCGAAGGCGCGTACGGATTCGCCGAAGTCGTGCTCGCGCAGCTCGGCATTCCGCCGGATTCCGTGTCGGCGCTCGTGCGCGAGCACCGCGCCGCTCTTTAGGCCAAGCCGCCGGCGACTCCCACGCGACGTAGATCGGCGCAAGCGCCGAGCGAGCCGCCCGGTTCGCGCCACGCTACCTGAAACGATCCCATATGAAAATCGTAGGCGTTTTCCGACTGCAGGCGGATTCCCATTGCCGTCAGCTTTTTGCGCGATTCTTCCGGCAGACGCGATTCGATCGTCAGCGAATAGTCGTCACCGAGCGGTAACATGCGCGGCGCCTCTACGGCGTCCACGAATCCCATCTTGCGATCGATCGCGTTGACCAGCACCTGCGGTACCGTGCAGTGCACGTTTCCAGGCGATCCCAGTGAGAAGATCGGCCTGCCTTCGCGCATTACGATCGTATTTCCGATCACGCAGCGCATCCTCGCGCCCGGCGCGAGCCACGTATCGATTGCCGACGCCATGTTGCCGAGCGTAGCATGCGATCCGACCATTGGTACGCCGTCGACGACTTGGCCGGGAATGCCGCCGCTCTGCAGCGTGTTCATCATCTGCACCCAATTACCGCCGGCGTCGACGACCGCGAGTTCGCAACTGCCGGTGGGCTGTTTCTCTTTTTCCGCGCGCGCAAACGGAACGCCGGCGGCGGCAAGCTTGGACGGACCCCACGTCTTCTGCACGTGACCGCTCAAGTCGACCTTGGGCCGGCTGCGATTGACGACGCTGCCGAGAAACTCGTGGTAGTTACGATCCAGCCAAACGTCGAGCGGCACCTCGAAGATCAGCGGATCGTTCACGAAGCCGCACTGCTGCGCGGCTACGCGAAGCGCGTGCGCCATTGCGTACACCGCGTCGGCGGAATCCGCGCTTTCGTACGCGCCGTCCACGAAATCGAGCATCCCGAGCACGAGTGCGCAGAAAACGCCTTGGCGCTGCGGCAGCGGCAGCTGTACGATGTCGTAGCCACGGTGAGCGTACCGAACCGGGTCGCTCCAGCGCGGCGGGACTTCGGTCATGTGGCACGCCTCGATTTCCCAGCCCATCGCCTTCGCGCGCTCGATGAAATGCTGCGCCCACTCGCCGGTAATGAAATAATCGGGGCCCTCGGCGGCAACGCGGCGTAACGTTCGCGCGAGCTCGGGATTTTTAAAGCGCGATCCTACCGCATGCGGAAAGCCGTCCGGAGCGAACAGCGCGCGGCCTTCCGGAAAATAGGTGTAAAACTCCCACCCGAAAATCGTCGCGGTGTGCTCGAACGTTGAAACGAAATGACCTTCTTCGGCCCAGTAGATCGATTCTTCGACGAGCGACGCCCACGGTTTGCTTCCGAAGCGTTCGTATAGCGCTTTCAAACCCGGCATGAATCCCGGAATGCACGCCGACGGCTCGCCTCCAGGCATCGCAAAACCGTTGTTGATTCCGAGGATGGGTTTGAACGGAGAGAGGTCGTGAGGCATCGTGCCTTGGCTGTCGAGCGCGGAGATCGTGCCCGTTTTTGCGTCGTACACGAGGGCCGTGACCATTCCGGCGTGGTTGGTCATGAACGGTTCGACGGTCGCCTGCATCATACAGCCGGTAATGGCGGCATCGACCGCGTTGCCGCCGTCGCGCAGAACGCGTACCATCGCGTTGGTGACGGCGGCGTTGTCGCTGCTGCAGACGGCGCGCTGGTTACGAACGACCGACGTCGTGCCTTGATTGCGAATCAAGGACGCGTCGTCGACGTCGGGCCGGAACGCGGTCACGTCACGAAGCTACGGAACTCTCCGCAGACTTGAAGATCCGAACGCGCCGGTTGGGCTCGAGACCCGTGCTGCGCGACTGGAGACGATACCGCTCGGCAAGTTGATGCTGTATCCGCCGCACGTACGACGTTTGCGGCGAAAGCTCGATCGCCTGATTCGTCAGGAGCACCTGGTATATCGCTTCCTCGGCCTCGCGCAAACCGATCTCTTCTTGGTCGATCGATCCGAGATTGAACACGTCGCGAAGCGCGGATTGGATCTGCGTCGTCGTGTTCGTCTTGATCGAATAGATCGGAACGTTGTCGGCCGCGATCTGCTTGAGCTTGGGCTGTTGCTTGCGTTCGAGCGTTTTGAGCGTCAGCACGACGTCGGCTTCGTCCCAGTTCCGGGCCATCGCGGCGTTGACGCGCAGGTTGTGGATCGCGCGCTCGATTTTGTTGCGCGAAACGCCGTACGGGAAGATCGAAATCGGCCGTTCGCGCTCTTCGGTCTCGTGATCGTGATCGAAGGTCTCCGCCAGCTGCGGCATCGATTCGGTGTCGGCTTCCTGAACGACCGTAACTTCGCCGCTGGGCTGGCGCTGGCGGATCTCCGGCTGCGGCTGGTAGCCGCGCAGCAGAGCGTCGATCACGTCGGCGGTATTCTTATGAATCGCCAGCCGGTCGCGATCGTGAATCTCGATCACCACGTCGAACGTCGGAGGCGCCTTGCGCTCGAGCACGGTCTTGCGCGTGCCGCGACGGCGCGCTTCCTCGTCGGACAGCGTGACCGCGCTGATGCCGCCGAGCAAATCCGACAGCGTCGGATTCATCAACAAGTTCTCGAGGGTTTGTCCGTGCGCCGTGCCGATTAGCGTTACGCCGCGCTCGGCGATGGTACGAGCGGCACCTGCCTCGGCCTCGGTGCCGATTTCGTCGATGACGACGACCTCGGGCATGTGGTTTTCGACCGCTTCGATCATGACGCTGTGCTGCAGCGCCGGATCGGCAACTTGCATGCGCCGCGCCAAACCGATGCCGGGATGCGGAATGTCGCTGTCGCCGGCGATTTCGTTGGACGTGTCGACGATAACGACGCGCTTGCGATCTTCGGAAAGCACGCGCGCGCATTCGCGCAGCATCGTCGTCTTTCCGACGCCGGGTCGACCCAGCAAACAAATCGACTTGCCGCTGCGCAGGACGTCGAGCAGAATGTCGATCGTACCGTAAACGGCGCGTCCTACTCGGCACGTCAAACCGACGATCTTGCCGGTGCGATTGCGAATGGCGCTGATACGGTGGAGCGTCTGCTCGATGCCCGCGCGATTATCTGCGCCGAACGGCGAGATACGCGAGCACACGTGCGCGATGTCTTCGTGCGTTACCGGCGTGTCGGTGAGATACGTAAAGTCGCTCTCGAAACGTGCCTCGGGCGGGCGCCCAAGGTCGAGAACGACCTCAATGATCTCTTCGATGTTGCCGAGACGGACGAGCGCTTGCCGTATTGCGAGGGGGAAGATATCGAGGAGTTGAGAGAGTTCCCAACTCGGGGAGACGGATGAGGCTCTGACCGCCAATACTGACCCTCACTTCCCTGGGGTAGTTTTTCACGCCTTACGCGAGGTGCGGATAAGTCCCTGCAGCGGCGCGCGAGATAATTATTCCTTAACGACGCGGATGACTTTCAGCTCGTCGTTGTAGGGGCCCTGAATCCGAACGCCGGCCTTGAGCTCCAAGTGCAAGTAGTCGAGCAGCTCTTGCGTGATCTCTTCACCGGGCGCGATTACCGGAATGCCCGGCGGGTACGGCGAGATCGTTTCCGCGCAGACGCGTCCTTGGGATTCCTTGAACTTGACGAACTCCGCCGGCGCTAGGAACGCGTCGCGCGGCAGCATGCGCATCGGCGGTATTTTCGGCAGGCGGTAGTTCCCGCGGTTGAGCCGTCGCTCCAAGATGCCCGACGGCGCGTACATGTCGACCGGACGGTCGTCGCGTGCCATTTCTTCGAACGCGGTTACCAGTTTGTCTGCAGCCTCGTGCGTCGTGCCGATTGTAAAGAGCGCGACGACGTTAAACAAATCCGCCAGCTCTACCTGAATGTTATAGCGATGCCGCAGCAGGTGCGACGCCTCGTAGCCGGTGTATCCCAAACCCTTTACGGTGACCGACACTTTGGTGGGATCGAGGTCGAAGACACCTTTGCGGCCTTGCAGCTCTTCGCCGAAACAGTATAGTCCTTCGATCTGATTCAACCGCCGGCGCGTATCCTGGGCGAGCTCGATCGTCCGCGACAATAGCGCGGCGCCCTCGGTCGCCATCTGCTTGCGTGCGACGTCGAGCGAGGCGACCATCGGTAGATTCGGAGACGTCGAGAGAAACATCTTGAGGACGGCTTTGAGGCGATCCAGCTTGACGCGATCGCCCTTCTGATGCAGCATGGCGCACTGCGAAAATGCGGACAGCATCTTGTGCGTCGAGTTGATGCACAGATCCGCACCGGCGGCCGTCGCTGAAAGCGGCAGCGCGGGATGGAAATGGAAGTGCGGCCCCCAGGCCTCGTCAACCAGCAAAAGCTTT
>DASRSM010000202.1:0-5270 GCA_035656415.1 Vulcanimicrobiaceae bacterium
TTTACGTAAACGAGAAAGGATCGGTTCCACACACGCTCACCTTGCGGTGACGGCTCTTGAGTTGCGGTGTCGGCGGGGACCGATGCCTTGACGATAGAGTAATACATCGTTGTGAAGCTCTGGAGAATATTGCGGGAAAGAAAGCGAGATCTTCCGGCCTGCTCCGCCCGCTAAGTAGTTGAGGTGGGTTCTAGCCCGAACCCTCGTTGGTCGTGAGCCGTCGCGCGCCGGAGTTCTCCTTCGTGGCCGGCGGTTTGGTATTGCATCGGCGTCGCGAGGACGGGCGCGTGAGTTCACAGGTCGTGCTAGTCGCCAGCGTCAGAAGGTTTGCCCCTGGAGCGCGATCGATAGGCGTCCTCCGGCCTGTCCGTATGCGATGTCGAGGCGCAGGAGGCCTCGATAAATGATCCCGACTCCAGAGTCGGGGTGCCACTGAAATGTGGGCGGCGCAAACGCTTGCGTTCCCCCGCGAACGCGGCTCGCCGCGGTTTCGGTGAAGAAGGCAAATTTTACAGGTTGCGGCAGCGCATCGTTCAGGCGAAACTCTGCGGTTACCGCGTTTGCATCGGTGCCGCAATACGCTTTGGGGTAGGCGCGGGCAAGGCCGCAGACGAGGAAGCTGTCGGGGACGACGCCTCCCGTGCGCGCTATTGCGCCGTGGAGCGCGAGCGTCGATCGACCGACGGCGACGTAGCGAACGAGGTCTGCGAGATACGATTGATATTCACTTGTCGAGCCGAACCAACCGAGGCCGTCGAACGCTTCGACGCGGAATTGCATGTCACAGTACGGCGGATACCACTTCGTCGCAGGGACGGTACACGCGTGCGAAAAGGCTCCCTCTAAAACGGTGTTACGTGCCGGGGCTTCGCTCGTTTGATAGATTGAAGGTGCGACGATACCGGTCGCTTGTGCCGTGGTCGATCGCGTCTCGCGTACGCCGAATTCCAGTTGCGTTCCATTCGTCTTTGCTCTGAGCAGCGCGGCCTCGACGCCCGTATTCCAGCTAGAAATATTTATTGCCAGCGGCTGGCTCGCCCGAAAAACGCCGCGGCCCCCGAACGTATCGAGAATCAAGTCGGATTCGGTCCCCTTGGCAGGGTCAACGCCTAGCGGCGATGTGTAGAGAACGCGAACGAGATTCGCACGCCGGCTAAGCTGCTGGTAACTCGAGAACGTCGATCCTCGATCGTCAACCGGCGGCGACGTAATGATATACCCGATGCCTTGAATGGGGGCCGTAAGCGGCTGATCGGCATAAAATGGATGTGCCGTTGGTTTAAGCAACTTTGCCATGACGATCCAATGGAGCGTCGTCGTGTTCGCGGCGTTTCCCGGACCGATGACGAGCCTCGGAATGAATCCGCCGAGCGTCACGAGATTGGTGAAGTCGCGATCTACGCCCGATTGGTCCAGCACGGACCCGATTTTTAGCGAAAGATATCGTCGAACGATACTTGGGCTCGTTTCGCCGTAGGTTTCGATGGTGACATCCGCAATTGTGGCTCCGACCTGGTCGGTCGAAACCTTCGGGGGACCCGCGGGGCTTCGCGCCGCCGCCGTCGCCGGCACGAGGAGAAATGCCGCCATGAGCAGCAGCGCACCGGCGCTCGCCATCGCACTCCCTCGAAGCCCTATGGCCAAGAAAGTCACTCAAGATCGGGTGACCCGATTGGCCCGCGAAGAGTTTCGTCCCCTCGCGGAGTCGGAGGCCAAATGCACGGATCACGGGCCAAGTTCTAGGTCGGATGGATTATGAAACGTCCACGCCACCGTGACGGTCTACGCCGCAGGCAAAACATCCGTACTGCGGACGACCTCCGAGGCCCGAACACCCCGTGGACACTGCGTTCGGGCACGTGAGTTCACCAGGTCCGCGAGAAATGCTCGACCAGCGGCTGCGGCCCTGCGCGCTCAGGCAACGACCAACTCATTGTCAACTTCTTTGACACCCGGGACCGTCCATGCGGCACGACCCGCGGCTGCAAACTCCGGCCAGGAATGGACGTAGCCGCGAAGCGTTACGCGCCGATCGCTCGTCTCAACGGTGATGCGATTTGCCTCCTGATCGACGGTCCGCTCCAGCTCCTTGCGGATGCGTTCGCGCACGTCGGCTACTTTCGGCGCCATGTTGATCGTAAGCGTGTTGATCACTCCTTTGACGCCCGTTAAGTACTTAACGGCCCTTTCGGCTTCTTCTCTTTGATATTGCCAGTCCACCGTGCCGGACAGTGTAATCCATCCGTTGCTTACGCTGACTTTGATGGTTCTCGGAAGTTCGCTATGCCAATCGAGTGCCTCTGCGGCGGTGCCGGCGATATCCGTGTCGTCGCGACGATGTTCGCTCGGTAACTCGACGGTGAGATCGTTGGCGACGCCTCGCACCCCGGTCACCCGCTTTACGGCATCTTCAGCTGCAAGCTTTTGCCAATAACTTCGCACGGTGCCGGTCAGCGTGACGACTCCGTCGTGCACCGCGACGCCGATTCGCGTGGCGTCGACGCTCGGATCGGAAGTCAATTCCTCAGCGACGTCTGCGTGGAGGCCCGCGTCGGATTTCGTCATTTTATCGATACCTTCTTCGTCGAGATCTGCGACAACGGAGGTGCAGTAATGCGCAAGATGCCGCCGTCGAACGTCGCGCTCACCTGGTCGGCGTTGATCTCCTGCGGCAAGACGATTGTCCGCGTGAACGAAGCTTGGCGCATCTCGCTGTAATGCTTCTTACCGCTTTCGAGTTTGCGTTCGAACTTGCCGGTGATGGTCAACTCGTTGCCGGATACTTCGACGTCGATATCCTCACGGCGGAACCCCGGCAGGGCAGCCTCAACTATGTAATTTCCGTCCTTCTCGGTAATGTCGACACTGGGCAGGAAGGTCGTCATCTCCGTTCCAGGCCCCGCGATTGCGTTCACCAGCGCACGGGCTAGAGACACTTCCGGCAACACCGCTTCGGCAAGCGGCGCTTGAAAGAATATGTCGAAGGCGCTTGGCCGACGCGCGAGGCCATGCTGCTCGACCGTTCCAGTGCTGCTGTTGTCCCTCGTCATAAGGTTTGCCATAATTCGCTCTCCTCTCGGAATGCTCAAATCATGATTGCATAATCCAATAACAGCGTAAAGGTTCTCGCAAGCTCCGGTGTAGGAACGTACCCAGCGGTTTAGACGGCGGCCATTTGCGTCTCGATCTTCGGATAGTGAAAGATCAGCCGCTGCCCTGGTGAGTCGGGAATCGGAAGGTTTACAGTTTCGTAGTCGACGTTGTCGCCCGAAGCTCGATTGCGAACCGCACCCAGGGTCCAATGCGCCGGCGCAAGTACGCCGATCTCGGCCCATATCTCGAGAAACTCAGAGCTTACTGCGGACAGCGACGCGATCAGATCGTCGAAGGCGCCATTGCCGACGTAAGCGGAACGCTCTACCCGCAAGGTGGCAACCATTCGTTTCGCTACCGACTTCCAGTCGGGTAGGACATCGTGGAGATGTTTACGTGTGAAAATCAGCCACAAACCGTTGCATTCCAGGCCGCGCGTCGATCCTTTGACACCAAAAAGCAGGCCGGCGCTCTCGTTCCAGGCCAACAACTCCCACAAGGGATCGATGACGAAAGCGTGGCCGGCTGCATATCCCTCGACGAGACCTCGGGTGCTTTCGGAAACCACCGTCCTCTGATATGCGGACGGCCTGGCCTGCGTTCGTGCGAGCATATGCAGATACTCGGTCTCCGAAACATCCAGGTGTAATGCGCCCGCGATTCTGTTCAAGGTTTCCACCGCGATCTTGATGGGCCGGCCCTGCTCGAGCCACGTATACCACGTAATGCCCACGTCGGCCGCCCAGGCTACTTCCTCGCGCGTAGGCCAAACGGAGCGACGGCGCACCGAATGCGACGGCCCGATCTCATCAGTGGTAAGACGGCGTCGGCGAGAGCCCAGAAAGGAGGCCAGCTCGGTGTTTCTAACGCTCATATCCCCAATAGGTGCTTGGCGGTTCTAGTACACCGCCATACCGGAGCCTGAAACCACCTTCATGCCGCCAACGCCTTCTGACAAGATTCTCCGAAAGCACAGCAACAGCCGAGGGTTTAAGCTATGAGACACCACGATACTGCGTATACCCACCGAACTTCATTCTTACTACCTCGAAGCGCGAGCCGGCAATGAAGCCTCCATCGCGGGCGGGTGTGACTCACACCGACGTCCACTACCTGCTGAGCCGAGTCTTCGAGCTGGGACAGGATGCGATCGTCGCGTCACTAAGTGCGATCCTGCTCGTGGTAATGGCGTACGCCATACGGACGCTCGCCCTCATTGCGTTCGTACAGCAAGGCTCACCTTCGCAGGTGCTCTCGCAGGTCGTGCTTTTGTTGGTGCTCGTCGAGCTCTTCCGCACGTTGATTTTCTACCTGAGAGAGCACCGCGTGTCGGTCCCGCTAATGCTCGAAGTCGCCGTGGTAAGTGAGTTGCGAGAGATTCTCTTGAATCCGCCTACGTCGCTGGGCACCCAGGTTTTCGGGAACGCGCTCTTACTCGCCGTCTTGGGCGCGCTACTCCTCCTGTTCAGATATCTCGCATACAAGCAGAAGATCGGCAGCAGCTCTTCGGATGGTAGTGGGGCATACTAGAGCCTCGCGCGACCTTCACGACGGCCGCATCGCGTGACAGTATTGATTGATGCAGAGTTGCCGGCCGAAGAACAGATGCCTTTACCACTGCACGGCGCGCGGCGAATGCCGCCACTCGGTCGTGGTTCCTGGGTTCGTCGCGGGCTGCTATATGACGTTGCGGAGGTCGCTCTATCGATGAAAATCACCGTTCCAATTGTTATTTTTCTCCTGTCTGCTGGGTCACTATCGGTGTCGGCACAGACGGCTCCGCCCGTGGCCGGAGTTGCTCCGCTTGCAATCACCGTCGAGCAGCTCCACCTCGTTGCCGTTGGATATCGCGCCACGAAAATTATCGGTGCACCCGTGTACAACGAAAGAAACGAAAACGTCGGAAAAGTCGTGGATTTTGTCGTCACGCCAAAGGAGTACGTGTCGTTCGTCGTCGTCGGCGTCGGCGGGTTCCTTGGAATCATCGGCGGTAAAGACGTCGCGATTCCCGCGAGTCGCTTCAAGGGTCTTAATGCTCGGATCGTCTTGACCGGTGCCACCAAGCAAGCGCTCATGGCGCTTCCACCCTTCATCTTTGCACAATAGGACGATACTCAGTATGCGTACTGCAACGCTCTTACGAGCCGCGGTCGCAGCAGCGCTGTTGACCGCAATGC
>DASRSM010000203.1:0-7574 GCA_035656415.1 Vulcanimicrobiaceae bacterium
GTATCGATCGGCGTGGGCATCGGGGTGCCCGCTTATCCGGTGTACGCCGCTCCGCCGCCCGTTTATTACTCACCGCCTCCGCCGCCCGTCTATTACGCGCCGCCGCCGGTGGTCTATGCGCCCCCGCCTGTGGTGGTCGGCGGGTATTACGGCCGTCCGTACTGGAACCGCGGTTACTACGGTGGTGGCTATGGGCACGGTTATTACGGGCACGGCGGCGGCGGTTATGGTGGCTATGGTGGCGGTTATGGACACGGCGGCGGCTGGCATCGCTAGTCCGCGAATTTGACTTGTATAAAAAGCGGTGCAACGTCAGGTTGCACCGCTTTTTCGTTTGAACGCGTGCCGCGCTGTACACATTCAAGCGCTAGCCGTCTGTATCTGTTCAAGCGCGCTCGCGCACAGGACAATGTGGGCATCTTCCACGCTGCCCGACGCCGACATGCCGCTTCCCGCTCCCACCTATTCAGACGTCGCCGACGCCGCCGAACGCATTGCAGGCGCCGCGCATCGCACGCCCGTCCTGACTTCCCGCACCGCCGACGCGCGCGCCGCGGCGTCGCTTTTCTTCAAGTGCGAAAATTTCCAGCGCATGGGCGCGTTCAAGTTTCGCGGCGCGTACAACTTGCTGTCGTCGCTTTCGCCGGAGCAACGTCGCGCCGGCGTGGTGGCCTTCTCCAGCGGTAATCACGCGCAAGGCGTCGCGCTGGCCGCACGTTTGTTGGGAGTCCCGGCGACGATCGTGATGCCGTCGGACGCTCCCGCGGTGAAGCTCGACGCAACGCGCGGCTACGGCGCCGAAGTCGTTCTCTACGAACGCGAGCGTTCGCATCGCGAGGAAATCGCCGCGGGGATCGCTGCCGAACGCGGAGCGAGCATCGTGCCGCCGTTCGAGGATCCGCGTATCGTCGCGGGCGCCGGAACCGCAGCGCTGGAATTGCTCGCCGATGCCGGTCATCTCGACGCAATCGTCGTTCCCTGCGGGGGCGGCGGTTTGATGGGCGGTACCGCGCTGGCGGCGCACGGGATCGATCCCGCCATCGAAATCTACGGCGTGGAGCCGGCTGCCGGCGACGACTTCGCTCAGTCGCTCGCGCGCGGCGAGCGCGTGAGAATCGGCGTTCCGAAAACGATCGCCGACGGATTGCAGACGACGTCGCCGGGCGAGCTGACCTTCGCGATCGCGCAACGTCACACGCGCGCGGTCGTCACGGTGAGCGACGACGAGCTGCGCGAGGCGGTGCGCTTCGCCTTCGGGCGTCTCAAGCTCGTCGTCGAACCGAGCGGAGGGGCCGCGATTGCGGCGCTGCTGCACCATCGAATTGCCGGGCTCGACGGAAAACGCGTCGGCGCGGTGATCAGCGGCGGCAACGTCGACGGCGAGCACTTCGCGGCCATCGTCGGCTAACGCGCATGTTCGCAAGGCGACATTGGATACCGCCGGCAGGTATGCTTTTCGGTCAGCTCTGCCATGGCGCGTCGTGGCTTTTGGCGCTCGCAATCGCCGTCGCTTTAAACGCCGACCCTACGACGCTGCCGGCGATCGCGTGGATCCATCTCGTGGCGTTGGGATGGGTCACCGTGACGGCACTCTCGATTCTGCTGCACGCGATTCCGGCGTTTCTCAGCGTGACGTGGAAACACGAATCGTTCGCGCGCGTTAGTCTCGGTATCGCCGCCGCTGCGATCGTTGCGTTCGTCGTTTCGGTATCCGTCGCCGTGCCCGCACTCGGAATCGTGTCGACCGTCGTCGCGCTCGCGCTCCTCGGCTTTCTGACGACGGCGTGGGAGACGCTAGCGGGAGCGCTCCACTCGGACGATCGCGTCGATCGCGCGGTCGCCCGCGCCTTTGCCGTTACGTTGGCGATGCTCGCGCTGGTCGTCGTTTTGGGAGTGATATTGGCGTGGGCGTTGTCCGGAACGTTCGTACCGCCGTGGATCGCGCGGCTTCCGGCCGCGCACGCGAACCTCGCGTTGTTCGGCTGGCTGACGCTGTTGATCTACGGCGTGTCGGCCCGAACGCTGCGTCCGCTCACCGGTACTCGCTCGCGTTTTCCGTTGCTGCATATGTTGGTCGGCACCGCCACGCTGCTCGGCGCGCTGGTCTTGCCGGCAGGCATCTTCGTCCAATCGACCGCGGTCGCGTGGATCGGCGGCGGCCTGCTCGCGGTGGGTGCCGCCTGCTACATCGTCGATACGAGCGACGTTTTGCGGCGCGCTACCCGAACGCACCGGCCGCCGCAAGCGTTCGTCGTCGCCGCGCTGGCGTGGCTTGCCGTTGCGATCGTCTTAGGTGCGGGCGTCTTGCTCGGCCATTCATGGCAGGCCGCGTACGTCTTCGTGTTGCTGATGGGATGGGTCGCGCAGATGGTCGATGCGCACGTCATCGATATCGAACTGCTCGACGCGCGCCTCGCGTGGCTTTCGTTCGCGCTCTTTCAGCTCGCCGTCGCCGCAATAACCGCGGGCCTATTGCTGCCGTCGAAGAACGCGTGCGCGCTCGGCGCCCTACTCGGCTTCGCCGCGTGGATCGTTACGATGTCGGCGATGCTTGTGGTACGCCGGGTTGCGCGAGCTCGGTGATCGTCGCGCGCACCTCGGCCGTGTCGATCCCCGCCTTCTCTGCAATCTGCAGCAACAGCATTTCCTGAGCTTGCTGATGGTAGAGGAGGCGCGAGATCGTCGCGTGGTCTTCGTCGGCGCGGATACTGTCGTGCTGCGATTGCTGCCGTCCGGCGACCGCAACGACGACGATGAGCACGAGCTGAACGACGTTTGAAACCGTAAGCATGAAGACGAAAGGGAACGGATCCATCTTGGTGGCTTGGCCGACGACGATCCAGATGATCTGGAAGACGATGACCGCCACGAGCGTTATCGGAGCGCCGGTGCCCGCAGCTATTCGCTGACACAGTTTCTCGGTCACCGAAAGCCGTTCGGATTGAAGGTCGTTGACGTTGCGAACCGCGGGGTGCGCGCGAAGCGCGGAGCCGCGCGGAGGCCGTAGCAGGTGCATCATTGTTACCGTCCCATCGAATAGAACTCGGGATTGGGTCGCATGTCCATAAGGCCGGCCATGCGATTGGAGAAACCGAAAAACGACGCGATTGCGGCGATATCCCAAACGTCGTCGTCGCTGAATCCCGCTGCGCGCAGCGCGTCTATCTCGTCGTCGGTTGCCGCAAAGCCCGGTTCGTTGACGCGCGACGCGAACGCGAGCATCGCGCGCAGGCGTGGTGAGAGATCGGCCGTGCGCCAGTTGTTGGCGATCTGTTCGGCGAGAATCGGATCTTTTCCGAGGATTCGCAGCGCCGCGCCGTGCGCGGTCATGCAATATTGACAGCGGTTCTCCGATGAAACCGCCACGACGATCGCTTCACGTTCGGCGCGGCTCAAACCGCCGTCACCGCGCATCAGCACGTCGTGATAGTTCATGAACGCGCGGAAGTGCTCGGGTCTGCGTGCGTACGCGCGAAAGACGTTCGGTACGAAACCGATCTTCTCGCGATTCTTCTCGTAAATATCGCGAATGTCGGCAGGGAGCGAATCTTCGGCCGGCTCCCCGAATCTGGACGCAAAAGAAGGACGCTGCATAGCAACGTCCTTCGTTCGCCGATTTACGAGATGGTCCTTACGAGGCCTTGATGTCCCCGCACGAGACGTAGGTCCCGAGATCCGACGTGCTCTTGTGTATGTTGATCGCGTACGGCTTTGCTAGCAGTTCGTCGATCGTTATGCCTTTGATCGTGGAAGTTGAGGCACCGTTCGAAACGTTTTCCAATGGGTACGCGGGCGCCGGGTTGAGATTGGCGCACGTTCCGGTATGAATGTGCGCCGGCTGCGCGCCGGCGGGTGCGTTCTTGAGCGTTACCACTACCTTTACGTCGCCGGACTCTTGAGTCAGCGTGGCCGTACCGGTTTCCCCGGACCCGTTTTGGGCCTTTAATTCGACGGTCAGCGTGGAGGTTGCCGCGTGCGCCGCGACCAGCGTCGCGCCGCCGAGCGCCACCAGCGCTGCCGCCGTTAGGGCTAAACGAATACTCTTCATACCAGGCTCCTTATCGTGACTTCTTCTCAGCATCCTTCAGACGGTTGTCCAAGGTCAACACGGCAGCACTTGCTTGCGCCGTCGGCGGGGCGTCTGCGTCGTCGACGGTCGACAAGAGAGCGTTCAGCGCTCCGTTGATGTCTTCGAGTGTACCCGCCACATCGTGACGTCCCGCACCCTTCGCCTTTTGCACGTCCTCATAGGAGCGATCCATGAGCGCCGCGATCCGGCGTGCGAGGTCGTACTGGTTCCGCAAGGCCGCCGCCGAGATCGTCACGCGCGGATCGAGCGCCACGGTCAGCGGGCGCTCGACGGTCTTGCCGTCGACGGTCAGACGAACCTGATAGCGTCCGGGGAGAACGAGCACGCCTTGCGGCACGCGCGGCGTGTCGTGCGGAACGGCCCCCATCGACAGATCGACGCTGACCGTTTTGGGATGAGGTTCGCGCAGGTTCCATACGAACCGGTGCATGCCGGCAAGCGCGCTCGGGCGGGTGAACGGACGTTCCCAAAACGCGGGCTTGTCGAGATTGGGAATCGGAGCGGGCGGCGCGTCGTCGCTGGAGTAACGGCGCTCGAGCGTTCCGTGCGCGTCGTAAATCGCAATCTCGACGTTCTGCGCTGAGGAATCGAGCGCGTAATCGATGATCGCTCCGTCGGGCGGATTCTTTCCGGACGGCTCCTCGGGCGGCAGCGGGGTGTCGGTATTCGTGCTCCAATGCACGCGATACGCGAGCTCCGGCGCGAAGAGATGGAACGCGCCGAGGTTCGGATTGCGCGCGAGCGCGCGCAACGGCTCGACGTCGTCGAGAATCCAGAAGCCGCGTCCGTGCGTTGCGATCACGAGATCGTTTTCGTGTACGACGAGATCGCGTACCGACGTATGCGGCAAATTCTGCTGCAGCGGCTGCCAATGGCTGCCGGAGTCGAACGAAACGTACGCCCCGTTTTCAGTGGCCGCGTACAACAGGCGCGGCTCGACGGGATCCTGGCGTACGGCGTTCACGGGTTCGTCGGGCAATCCGTCGACGAGCAGCTTCCAATGCCCGCCCCCGTCGTGCGTGACGTACACGTACGGCTTGAGATCGTCGAGACGGAAGCGGTTGACCGCGACGAACGCGGTGTTGTCGTCGACGCGCGACGCGTCGATCTGCGCGATCTTGCTCCACGGCGTCAGTGCGGCGGGAGTGACGTTCCTCCAGTGCGCGCCGTAGTCGCGCGTAATCCAGATGCATCCGTCGTCGGTTCCCGCCCAGATGCTTCCGGCGTGGCGATACGACGGTGCGATCGCGTACACGACGCCGCGGTGCTTACCGCCTTGCGGATCGTCGGGTTCGAACGCCGATATGACGCCGGGAACTGCCGGATGCTCGCGCGTGAGGTCGGGACTGATCTCGCGCCAGCGTTGGCCGCCGTCGTCGGTCGCAAAGATGACGTTGGCACCCGAGTACAGCCGGTGCTTGTTGAAGTGGTCGAAGGTCAGCGGCTCCGTGCGCACCTGACGGAAGCGCTTCGAGTGGATCGCGACCGGATTGACTTCTTGCGTCTGTCCCGTGCGTTCCTGAAATTTCTCGACCTTCGCACCGTAAAACGTTCCTTGATGCAGCGGATCCTCGACGACGTATCCGTACTCGAACGCGCCGACGGGATGCCAGTCGCGTTGAGTAATCATGCCCCAGTCGCCGCGGCTGCTCACGCACGCCGAACCGCTCTCCTGTTGTCCGCTGCAGACGAGATACGGAAACCGGTCGTCGGCAAACGCGTGGTACATCTGCGCCGTCGGCTGGTTGTACCACGAGCTCCACGTCTTTGCATCGTCGAGCGTGATCGTGGCGCCCTGATCGCTGCCGAGAATGAAAACTTTGGGATCGTTCGGATTGATCCAGATCGCATGGTAGTCGTCGCCGCCCGGCGCGCCTTTGATCGCGCGGAAGGTTTTACCGCCGTCGGTCGAGCGGTACGTCGTGGTGTTCGTTAGATACACGGTGTCCGGCTCGCGCGGGTCCACCGCAATCGAAACGAGATCGTCGCCGCGTTCTCCGATATTGGGAGCGTCGTTGACTTTCGTGAAGTGCGCGCCGGCGTCGTCGCTGCGGTAGAGCGCGCCGCCTTCGTCGCCTTTCACTTCGACGTCGGCAAACGTGTAGACGACTTTCGAGTCGCTCGGCGCAACCGCGACTTCCGTGCGCCCGACGCGTTTGGGCAAACCGTCGGTGAGCTGCGTCCACGTCGCGCCGCCGTCGGTCGATTTGAAAAGACCGCTGCCGTCGATTTCGAACGACGAGCCGATCTCCCACGGCGCTTGTCGCGCCGCCCAAAGCGTTGCGTACACCGTATTCGGATCGTGCGGATCGATCGTTACCGCATAAGCCCCGACGTTCTCGTTCTTAAAGAGCACCTTTTGCCACGTCGCGCCGCCGTCGGTAGTGCGGAAAACGCCGCGCTCGGCGTTGGGGCCGTACGGGTGGCCGAGCACGGCAACGAAAACGCGGTCGGCGTTCGCCGGATCGACCGCGATACCTGAAATCTGTTGACCGTCCTGTAAGCCGACGTTCGTCCACGTCGCTCCGCCGTTCGTGGACTTGTACACGCCGTCGCCGATCGCAAGATCGGGACGCTGCAGTCCCTCGCCGCTGCCCGCATAGATAATGCGCGTTCGGCTCGGCGCCACGGCGAGCGCGCCGATCGAACCGGTCGGCTGCGCGTCGAAAATCGGCTCCCACGTGTGCCCGGCGTCGACCGTTTTCCAAATCCCGCCGTTGACGGCGGCGATGTAATAGAGAAACGGATCGCCGGCCACGCCGCTAACGGCCGCGGTGCGGCCGCCGCGCATCGGACCGATGTACCGCCAGCGCATCGCTTCGTACGAAGCGAGTCCGACGGTCGACGTAGCGAGAACCAGGGCTGCGATCATCTACATTTTCTTTCCATTACGACCCCGGCGCTTGGGATGTTTGGGCTGAAACGGCCCGCCGATCTTCCACGACGTTTTCCGCGGTAAATCCGTGTCGACGTCGTCGCAGCCGATCGGCGTGAACGCGCGACAATCG
Source organism: Vulcanimicrobiaceae bacterium (assembly GCA_035656415.1). Lineage (GTDB taxonomy): Bacteria > Vulcanimicrobiota > Vulcanimicrobiia > Vulcanimicrobiales > Vulcanimicrobiaceae > JAFAHZ01. The sequence goes on from DASRSM010000203.1 coordinate 7,099, forward strand.
TGAGGCCGTGCCTCGTAGATGCCGCAGTAATGGCGTCCGCTGCGCGAGCCCATCAAAAACACGCATTTGTCGGCGATGTCGTCGGTAACCTTGCGGATCCATCCGACGTTAAAGCCGTCTGCGGAAGTTCGCGGTACGATGTATTCGCGCATGACGTCGTCGTAGGTCATACCGAGGTGATCGGCGATGCGTTTGACGTCGGCTTTGCTGACGAATGGCTCGTAGCCGCTGCAGCATTCGGCGCATCCCGGCGGACACGCAACGTTCTCCGGAAGGTCTTTCAAATGTTTGCGCGCGAGATCGATGACCTTGGCGACGGCTTTGACGAACTCGGGATCGTCGTTATATTTGTAACACCATTCTCGCTTCGTTATTTCGTTGGTGTTGTAATAGTGTTCGATCTTTTCGTTGAACTCGATCGTGACGTGCTCTTCATCGATTTCGATCTTGTTGACTTGCTCCATCGAGCGCGCGTC
>DASRSM010000204.1:0-4688 GCA_035656415.1 Vulcanimicrobiaceae bacterium
CGAGCGGCAAGTACTGCGACACGGTCGGACTCGAGCTGGTAAAGCAAGCGGGGCACGACAGATTGCATTGCATCGTGATGTCCAGCAGATAAATGCACGAATGCTGAAGGTGCGACGGGCCTAGCCCGTATTCGTATCCCATCGGAACGGGAAAGAGCTGCTCCGTGTCGGGATTGACGATCTTCGTCGGTACGCGCCACTGCTGCAAGTAGCGCCACAACGGCGCGTTCTCTTCGTAGAGCGACCACACGTCGCCGTGCCCGCGCCGGCAGAAGCGGCGCAGATAGACGCGATCGCCGCGTTCGACGAGATGCCCGTCGCAGATATCGTCCGGATACTCCGGATCGAAGTTTTCGTTTTCGGCGAAACACTTCGGGCACACCGCGCGCACGCTCTTGAGCAGCGTGTAGTCGTTGACGGCTAGCATTCGTTCTCCATTGCGCGCATGTCCGCGGCGCAGTCACGCTCTACGGGGTCGCCGGAGCTTGCCAACGCGCGCTCTACGCGTGCGCGGTCCTCCGGGGTACGATTTTGACTCAACTTGGCTTTCGCGTCGAGAATCTCGACGCGCATTTCGAACGCGACGATACCGCGCAGCTGTTTTTCGAGATACTCCGGCGACAAGCCGTCGATGTGCCACGAATCGGGAGCGTCGCCTTCGAATCGCTCGGCAATCTGGCGGACCACGTCGTAACCCGACGTCGTTTGCAAGCGTCCCGAGGCACGAACCGCGCTGTAGTTCCAGGTCGGAACCGTTGCGTACGGCTCTTGGTACCACGATGCGGAAATAAAAGCGTGTGCGCCGGTAAAGACGGCCGTTGCGGCCGCACCGGCCGCGATCGACTTCGCGTGCGGATTCGCCGCTGCGACGTGGCCGGCAACGTACAACGTGCCGTCCCTCTCGAACGAGTACATCGGTAAATGGGTCGTCACCGGATACGGGCCGTCGCACGTAACGAGCAAACCGAACGGGTAGCGCTCCATCAACGCAACGGCCCAGCGCCGATCGTCGACCGAGAAAGCCGGCGGGATATACATAGGATAGGTGTATTTCCGGAGGCGCGGAAACTCCGCCTCCGTATGCGTTTTTTACCGTATTTTCTTAGCGCCGCTGCCGCAGTGGCAATCGCAACGCCGGGCGCTCTCGCACAGGAGGACGGAAAGCCGGCTGCGACGGGCTCACCCGCACCCTACGAAACGTTCGTCAAAGAAGCCCAGGTGCTTCCGGGGCTGATCACCGTTATCAAGAAAAACGGTAAGATCTACCTGTCGATTGCCAAAACGCAGCTTGGAATCGATCTCATCGAAACGTCGGTGCCGGTGTCCGGCTTGGGTGGTTTCGGGCCGGCCCCGGGTGAGCCGTACGTCGCGCCGGCACGCATCATTCACTTCGAACGCGCCGATAACTCCGTAGTCATTCGTTGGCCGAATACCTTTGCAAAGGTCGATGCGAACTCGCCGCAGGGCGTCGGCGCCCGCGAATCGCTGCCGAGCTCGGTGGTCGCCGTTACGCCGATCGTTTCGGAGTCGCCGACCGCAGTGGTGATCGCCGCCGCGCCGTTCTTGCAGGACGTCGCGAACTTGCAGGCACAGTTCAACGCGCTCGACGAGAAGGCACAGCATCACTACAAGCTCGACTCCGGACGCTCGTACTTCATCGAAGCAAAGGCGTTTCCGCAAAACACGATCCTGCGCGTGAGCCAGACGTGGTCTAGCGACGATCCCGACAAGATCGACAACGCTCCCGATCCGCGCAGCGTCGAAGTAAAGATGACCTATAACTTCATCGCGGCGCCGGCCGGCAGCTATATGCCTCGCATCGCCGACCCGCGGGTCGGGTATTTCGAACAGCCGCTGATCGATTTCCAAAGCGACGCAAATCCGACGCGCAACGTATACTACGTCAGCCGCTGGAACTTCGATCCCGCGACGCCGGGCACAGCCTCGGTCGCGCGTAACCCGCTGATTTTCACCCTGAGCAACGACGTTCCCACGGCGTACCGGCAAACCATCAGCGACGCTTTGATGACCTGGAACGACGCGTTCGCAAAAATCGGCGTCGTCAATGCCGTAAAGGTCGAGCAGCAGCCCGACGGTTCGTCGAGCTTCGATCCCGACGACATCCGTCATAACATGGTTCGCTGGTTCGACTCGTCGTCGCCGCAGTACGGTGCCGAAGCGTTGATCGTGACCGATCCTCGCACCGGTCAAGAAATCAACGCAGGCATCAACATCGACTCGGTGATGGGACTATCCGGTCAAACGTACCGCTACGTCATCGCTCCCGCGCGGGGACTTCCCGACAGCGAGGCGATCGAAGCTTCCTATACCATCCAGGCGATTCGATCGGTCGTTCTGCACGAATCGGGACACGATCTCGGTTTGCAGCACAACTTCATCGGCTCGATCGCGTACACGGCTAAAGATCTGCAGGATCGCGGCTTTACCGCGCGTCACGGCGTCGGCAGCAGCGTGATGGAATACGCGCCGGTCAACTTGTGGCCGAAGGGAACGCCGCAAGGCGATTACCTTCAGCTCGGTCTCGGACCATACGACTATTACGCCGTTAAATGGGGCTACGAGTACCTCCCGAACGCGACCACACCGCAAGCAGAAACGGCGACTCTCAACGCGCTCGCTTCGCGCTGGAGCGATCCGGTCTATCGCTTCGCCTCCGATGAAGATACGCAATTCGAGGACGGTCATGCGATCGATCCCCGCGTGCAAATGTTCGACCTCACCGACCATCCCCTGACGTGGGAACGCACGCAGCTCTCGATGCTGCACGGCATTCTCAACTCGGTTGCAACGCGGTTTCCGGCACGCGGACAATCGTACGAGGAAGCGCGGCGCGCGTTCTTGCGCCCGCTGCGGTTCTACGTGCGCGACGCTACGATGCCGGCGCACGTCATCGGCGGCGAATACTTGTCGCGCGCGGCGGCCGGCGATCCGCGCAGCAAACCTCCGCTGCAGCCCGTTCCGCGTTCGGAGGAATACGCTGCCTGGCAAACGCTGGCGCAGTATCTTTTCTCCGACGCGGCCTGGCATTTCAAGCCCGAAGTGCTCGATCGGCTAACCTACGACGAAATCAGTTGGCTGGGCCCCCCCGACGCAACGTGGATTTACAATCCGGGGCCGCGGCACGACGTTCCGGTCGTCGAGATAGCCGGAATCGCGCAGGATCAGGCGCTCGGCGAACTCTTTGCCCCGTTGACGTTACAACGCATCGACGATCTCGGCACGAAGTACGGCCGCGGAGCGACGATGACGCTCGTCGACCTGTTCGACTGGTCGCGCAACGGTGTCTACGGCGACGTCGCTAACGGAGCGGTCGCGCGTGCGGGCGTCGTACGGCGTAACGCGCAGATGCGTTTTGCCAAGCGGCTCGCAAAGCTGTGGATCGCGCCGGAAGACGGCACGCCCACCGACGCGCAGTCGCTGGCGCGGCTACAGCTCGAGGATCTGTCACACGACTGCGCGGTCGCGCTGCGCGGGCAGCTCGACGAGCTGACGCGCGCCCACATCGAGGCGCTCGCCGCGATAGCGCGCCAAGCCCTCGATGCGCATTCGACGGTTACGCGCTAGTAGTCGCTCGCGGTCGCCGTTTCGATCGACTCTTTGATCGCCTCGGTGCCGCGACGCGCGGCTTGCGTACCTGCTTCGCGCATGCGATCCTTGAGGTCGCCGGCAACCGGTCCCAGGCTTTCCTGTTCGAAACGCGAGACCGGCACGACCATGCCGATGAGGAATCCGACCGCGAGGCCGCCGAGCAGCATCAGCATCGGATTGTCGGCGAGGCGCTGCACGACGCCGCCGCCGTCGTCGTCTATTTCCGGAGATTCAAATCGCTCTTGATCCATGCCACATCCTCTTTCACGCGATAACGCAAAGGGCTGAAAAGACGCCGATGAAAGCCAGCACGGTGAGAAAGGCAGCCGCAGCAATTGCGGCTGCCTCTACGAGCGGGCGAAGCTGCTCGATCGCTTCTTCGGGGATACTATTCACGGACGATCGTATCTCAAGGGTGGGCTGGTGCGAATCGCTCGCGCGGCGAGAAATCCGGTCAACAACCCGGCCCCGCCAATCACCCAACCCCGGCCGCTGAAAGCGTCTTGGGCGTCGGACCACATGCGCCGGCCATCGCGCGTGCGCAAATAATTTGCGGTTGCATGCACGCGACTACCGAGCATTTCTGCGACGTCGGCTGCTTGCCGCTCGCCGTTTTCGCGCAACGTAATGGCGATTTGATCGCCGATGAGCGCGTATTGCTCGATGCGCTGGGCCATTACACCGGTACCTTGACCTACGAGCACGTTTATTGCGTCGCCCGCGAGGCCAAGGTACTGATCGAAGATTGCAGTCATGGGTCGATCCTCGCTCGATACATTTTCATCGCGCGAGAATCGTACCCAACGAGTTCCGTCTCTAGCTAACGACCGCCGTTACGGCCCCTTAGCGCGGTGGGCGTCCTCCGCGAGCCATCATGCGAGGCGCTTGCATCGAGCGCGGCGCTTGCATCATGCGCGGCGCTTGCATCATGCGTGGCGCCGCCATTCTCGTGCGCGGAGCCGCCATCGCCGTGTGCCGCGCGGCGAACGTCCTGCGGGTCACGACCGTGTGGTGTGCGACGGCGGTGCGGGGCGCGCGAATCGTTCGCGTCGCGACGCGCGTCGTTCGCAGCGTTCGAC
>DASRSM010000205.1:0-3111 GCA_035656415.1 Vulcanimicrobiaceae bacterium
TCATGGCACTGGAATGCTTTGAGACGGTGGGATCTGCTTTCCTGGCATAGCTAGGGTTTCCCGACGCTCGCCGCTCAGCCTGTCCTTCGACTTCGGCGCTTCGCGCCTACGCTCAGGATGACAAGTTGATTTGGGATGGCCGGGAGTCGAACCCGGACGCCCTTTCGGGCTGCAGATTTTAAGTCTGCTGTGTCTACCTATTCCACCACCATCCCATGCGCCCGCCCTTCGACTCCGCTCAGGATGACAGCTGATTTGAGCGCATCCCATAGACGATTTCTCCGACTACGGCTCAACTATGGGTCAAGTCTGCTGTGTCTACCGATTCCACCACCATCCCAAATGGGTTTATTGCCTGTAGCGTTCGACGACGTTTTCGGAGCGTATATGCGCGACGTTGGGATCTTGGCCGGCGTCGCGGCGCGCGCGCCGTTGACGTAACAGGTCCCAATATTGATCGAGTTGCACCTCGATCGTTTTGAGGCGTTCCTGATCTTCGGGCGTGAGCTTACCGTCGTCGCCGTGCTCGCGCAAGCGATGCTCCTCGGCTACGAGGTCTTCGATGTGGCTGCGAATTTGCTGATCGTTCATTGGTGCCCTCGTCGGGTCTCGGAGCCTGCGTGGACCGGCTGCCGTTGTCCTGCCCCAATTGCCCCCGAATCGCGCTGTTGTAACAGGAAGCCCAGCAGCAGGTCGGCGGTGGTCGCCACGACGATGTCGCGTTTGACGATGTCGAGCACCGTATCGAGCACGATGATGCCGCCGGGCAGAATGTCGGCGCGCTGCGGCTTCATGCCGACGACGTCCTTACGCTCCTTGAGCGTCATCCCGCACAGGCGTACGAGCACTTTTTGCAGACTGGCGCGCGTCAACGTAAAGGAAGCGATTTTCCCTTTGCGGCCGCGGATGATCGCGGCGGTCGTCGTCGCGGTTCCGCCGACGATCGCCAAACGTTCCACCGGCGGATATTCCTGAATCGGTTCCAGCGCTTTGCGCGCGATCGCACGCGCGCGCTCGATCGTGCTTAGGGAGACGACGCCGTCTTGACCGGCAAGCTCCGGCACGGATTCGGTTAAGCGAACCGCGCCGATCTCGCACGAACCCAATCGCTCCGGATCGGGACCGGTGCCGACCGCGTACTCCGTACTGCCGCCACCCACGTCGATCATGCCGACGCGCTCGCCGTGAAGCGCGCCGAACGCCGTGATCGCGCCGCGATACGATGCTCTCGCTTCTTCGTCGCCGGTGAGCACGAGCAGCGGAACGCCGAGCTCGGCTTGCACGCGGGCTGAAAACTCGTCCGCGTTGTCCGCGCGTCGCACCGCGCTCGTCGCGATCGCGAACAGCCGCAAGTAGTGCCCGCGAACCGCGCGGTGGAACTGTGCGATCGCGTCGACGGTTCGCCGCATCGGCTCCTCCCCGAGGTGCCCGCTCTGGCCGAGTCCTTCGCCGATGCGCGTGCCAATTGACTGCGCGAGAGCGACGTGCGGCAGTTCCGGCGCGATGTCGGCCAACAGCACACGGGTCGAGTTCGTGCCGACCGAGATGACGGCGTAATGCTTGCTCAACGAACGCCTCGAGCTTTAGCCGTTATGCTTCGATTCAAAAAACGCCGCGCGCCGTTTCTTCTGTAAGAAATGGCGTTCGGCGGCGGGAACGCCGTCGGGTGATTCCCATTCTTCGGTGCTCTTAAGGTACGACGTGATCTGCGCTTCGAACTCGTCGTCGCGGATTTGCGGTGCGAGAAGCACGGTGGGACGTTTGCGTCCGTCGCGGCGCAATTCGAACGACAGCGGCTTGCGCCGCACGAGCGAACGCTGGTAGTCCGTGCGGTGAGCGTCGACGTCGACGGCCGGTGCGGTGGCGAGCTCGCCGTTATCCAAACGCACCGTCGCGCCGTAGGCGTTGAGATTGATGACGATGCCGCCGACGAGTTCCAAGATTAGGGGCTGGCGGACGGCGCCGGACTGACGAAGATAATGGTTTCGTTTGGCCGGACGAGGCGCAGACGATCGTGGATCTCGGGGACCGCACCTTCGGGATCTTCGAGCCGATGCAGCTCGCGAAGCTGATGCTCCCGGCGCAGCTTGAGCGCGTCGATATCGGTGTGCACCGAGGAAAGCTCTCGCGCCATGGCCACGTTTTGATCGATGGCCCGGGCGAACTGGACACCGACGAGTAGGATTACGAGAACGCCTATCGAGATCGCAAAGAACCGGCCGATGAAGCGAAGCAGAAACCGAGCAGACAAGCCACGCTGCTTCATCTGCCCTCGGCGATCGGCTCCATCCGGTCGGCCTGCCACGCCCCTACCCGCCGATACTTCTGATAGCGTTCCTCCAGTAATTCGTCTGCCGGAAGTGCCGCCAAACTCGCGACGGCTTTTTCAACGGCCTGTAGCACTCGCCGCACGACGCTGGCAACGTCGCGATGCGCGCCTCCCAGCGGTTCCGGCACGATTTCGTCGACGATACCGAAAGCGCGCAGGTTGGCCGCGGTTAACTTCAACCGCGACGCGGCCTCTTCCGCTTTTGTCGCATCGGACCAGAGAATCGCCGCGCACGCTTCCGGCGACGCGACCGAGTAGGTACTGTGCTCCAGCATCAGCACGCGGTCGGCAATTGCGAGCGCGAGTGCACCACCGGATCCACCTTCGCCGATGACGGACGCCACGATGGGCACGCGGGCCGTCGAGAACTCATAGAGGCACATCGCGATCGCTTCGGATTGCGCGTGTTCTTCCGACGAAATTCCCGGATCGGCACCCTTCGTATCCACAAAGGTAACAATCGGCAAACCCAAACGCGAGGCTACGTGGGCTAGACGTTTGACCTTGCGATAGCCCTCGGGCGCCGGCATACCAAAGTTGCGCCGCAGATTTTCTTTCGTATCGCGGCCGCGCTGCTCGCCGATCACCATGATCGAACGCCCCGCCAACTGCGCGAATCCGCCGACGATCGACGGATCGTCGCGGTACATCCGGTCGCCGTGCAGTTCGTCGAAACGATCGAGTCCCGAAATGTAGTCGAGCGACGTCGGGCGGTTCGGATGCCGCGCCATGTGGATCTTTTGCCACGGCGTCAGCGATCCGAAGACTTGCTGAAGGATCTG
>DASRSM010000206.1:0-11629 GCA_035656415.1 Vulcanimicrobiaceae bacterium
ACGCTTGAGAAATGCGTGTCCCGAAACTTGCGCGCCGTAAATCGACTCTTCGCAAAAATTCCACGCGAAGTGCAAGCCGATCGGCATCCACAAGTTCCTCGTGAGGACGAACGTTGCGCCGGAATTAAACGCGTGAGCGGCGCCGGACGCTAGCGCGATCGCCGGCACGATTATCACCAAGGAACACAGCAGCGCGCCGAATGCGACGCCGAGGCTAAGGTCGCGCGGTGCGCGGTTTGGATCGAAGCCGACGGCCGCCGCCGGCCGGCCATGACGTCCGCGTTCGACGAAGAGCACGCCTACCAACACGGGAACGGCAGCAGGACGAGCGCTAGGCGAACCGGCGGATGCGCTAACCGCGCTCTCAATATTTTGCTGAGATTTCTTTGGCCAGCACGGCGATGCGCGTGCGCGCTTCGGGCGGCGAGAGAATTTCCGCTTGCGCGCCCCATCCCAGCGCCCACCTCACGAGTTCGTCGACCCCAGTGACGCGATACACGATCTCGACCGATCCGTCGCCGCGCCGCTCGACTTGGCGCTCGCTCACCACGCCCGCGGCGATCGCAGCCTTCGCGACGCGAGCGGCAAAGAGCACGCGGACCTCGGTCGTTTCGCCGGTATGTAAAACGCCGCTGATCGAGCGGCCGGCATAGCGTTCGACGTTGAAGTCGGACGGCTTCACGAACGTCTTGACCAGCATCACCGGATCGGTGATGTTGTCGACGGCAAACGTGCGCATGTCTTTGCGAACGTGATCGTAACCGACGCAGTAGACGCGTCCGGCGTTAATGATGAAGCCGTACGGATCGACGGTGCGCGCGGTGGGATTGCCGTCCTTATCGAGATACGAAAACGCGACCGTTCGTAACGCGCGCTCGGCAGACGAGAGCAATGAGAACGCGCGTTCGCCCGTCCGATCGAGCCCAACTTCTGCAAAGCGAAACGAAACCGGAGACGGCGCGTCGACGCGTGCTTGCGCGGTGCGTCCCGCGGTTCCCACGAGCTTTTCGGTCACTTCGTCGATCGACGCACCGATCGCACCGCCGATACTCGCGCCGAGCGAACGCAGCGCGACGAGCCCGAACAGCTCGCCGTTGGAGAGGTCCAGTCGCTTGAGGCTATAACCGCCTGCAAACCGGTACGCGTTGACCGTGCGCTCGAAATACCACGGGAAGCCGGCCTCCGAGAGAATCGCCAAGTACCGTCGCAAGCTGCGCGTGCTCGGACGCTTGCCGTTTTCCGCAATGCGATCTTTGAGTTGCTCGAACGAGTACATCCCTTCGTCGATCGCGTTGAGCAACCGCACCAACAGGACGATCTTCGGTTCGCTCGCGCTCCCCGCCGGCACGCTCATGAGTAAGGCCATCCTATCCGCTTCTACGCCCCGGCGGCTCGAAGGTTTCACGGCGTCCGGGCGGGTGATGGTGGCGCACTCGGAGATTCCGACGGTTCCGGCGACGGCTCCTCGGTGGTGGCCGGTTTTGGGAAACATCCGTCAGGGGCGATAATGGGGGGCGCCGACGGCTGCGGCGTCGTCTGCGTCACGCCGATCTCAACCGGATAGAACGAGCCGCCGTCGGTCATCGTCTGCACGTACGAGCGCAGCGTCTGGTGCGGACCGACGGTATACGCGGCGACTTGATACGGTTCGGGTACCCGCATGCAACCGAGCTGCACGAGGTTCCCGTCGACCAGAAACGTCGCGCGCGTGACGCCGGCAAGGGGCTTGAAATACAAGTATGCGGCGACCGCCGCATCGCCGGGATTGTTCAGCGTGACGTCGATGGTGTGGGTCACGCCGTAATCGCCGTAATCGTGTCCGGCGCCGCCGGCGTCGACGCTCGGCGGCGTCGGCTCGCGATCGCCGATGACGACTTTCGGATCCGCCGCACCGGCCGTGAACGCTAGCGTATCGATCCCGAAACCCGCGATCGTAAAAACGCCGCTGCGGTGATGTCCGTCACCGGCGAGCAACGGCGCGTTCAAGAGCGCGACCGGATCGACGCCCGCGGTATATGCGATGACCGTCACCGCGATCGGGCCGCCCGACAGCACGCGCAAATCGACGGTGCCCGCGACGAGTTGCCGCGGCGGAAGCGGCAGATCGTTGAGCACGTAGGGCTGATTCTGCTGCAAGTCGACGACCACGCCTTGACCGTGCGACTTATCGACGAGAAACTGCCGCGTTGCGGCGTCGCCGACGTGCATCACGTCGGCGTTCGGCCCGACGGTTGCGTCGATCGCTTGCACCGACGTTGGATCTTGGGACGCGGTCGTCAACACGACGGCAATGCGACGGGGATCGGTCGTCGCGTCGTGATAGTAGTAGAGCCGCACCGGCTGCGCGGCGGCCACCGTTCCGCGAAAGAGCGGACCGTCGCCCGAAACGTGTTCGGGATCGTCGTCGTAAAACAGCAGCGGCGGCGCGAACGGATCGAGCGCGACGTTTTGGACGTTGACGACCGTCGTGCCGTTTTGATCGAACGTCGCACCCGTCGGATCGGTGATTTGCACGGGAATCGAAAACTGCGTCTGCGCTCCGGGTGCGAGCGCCGACACCGGCGTCGCGATTTGCCCGATTTTCGTTTGCGTGCCGGGCAGCGCTTGCGTCAAACGCGTTACGAACGACTGCACTTGCTTGGCCAACCAGTCGGAATCGGCCGGCGCACCGGTAACGCGCAGCGTTGTTTGCGGCACGATCGTGCCCGCATTGAACGCCACGCGCACGGTTACGTCAGCGCGCGCGCCGTTTGCGTCGACGAGGTGCAGCACGTCGCTGCCCGTAGCTTGCGTCGCGGTCACCGTGACGCTGGTATTACTCGAATCGATCGCAACGTTGACGAGCTTACGGTCGAGAGTCGCCGTCAAGGGCGGAGCCGCGCCGCCGACCGAGATGGTGCGCTGTTGCACGGGATTGAGATTGACCGCTTGCATCGAGACGGTCAGCACCGGCCCGGTCGGCGTCGGCGACGGCGAGGCGGTGGGGGCCGGCTCGCCGAGCGGCGGCGGGGTCGGCGGCGGGGTGACCTGAGCGAGGATCGCTGCGACGAACGCAAGGATAAAGAACATGCGCTAGCGGCGGTTCGACGGCGAGGCATTTCGTGCTAGCATAGTGCGGTGCTCCAGGTTTCCATTGACGAAAAGGCGGTCGCCGAGCTGATCGCCTTCGGCTGCTTTGCCGCCGAGCGAGGCTGGGTACCCGCGACGAGCGGCAACTTTTCGCGGCGTCTCGACGCACGGCATATAGCGGTAACGCGCTCGGGTCGCGACAAGGGCGCGCTGAGCCAGTCCGACTTTGCCGTGGTCGCACTCGACGAGCCGCTTCCGCCGGGGGTCTCGGCCGAAACGCCGCTGCACGTCGCGCGCTACCGTCGCGACGACTCGATCGCAGCGATCGTTCACGTCCATTCGCTTCCCGCGACCGTGCTCTCGCGCGCGGACGAAACCAAAGGTGCCGTCGAGCTCGAAGGTTTTGAGATGCACAAGGCGCTCGAGGGATTCACGACGCACGAGAGTACGTTGCGCATCCCGATCTTTGCCAACGCGCAAGATACGGCAGAGCTCGCTCGCCGTATCGAGACCTCGCTCGGCGACGCGCCCGTTCCAGGGTATTTGCTTGCGGGGCACGGAATTTACGCGTGGGGCGCAAGCGTCGACGACGCGCGCCGCCACGTCGAAGCCATCGATTTTTTATTGCGCTGCTCGCTCGAGGAACGGAGGATCAGGTAAATGACAACGACCGCTGCAACCACCCTGCTGCGCATTTTTCGCGACGATGCCCCGGAGCAACCGGTTCTCGAAACCGTTGACGGCGACATCATCGCGTCCGAGCTCGACGAGATCGGCGTGCGCTTCGAGCGTTGGGATGCCGACGTCGAACTGCCGCCCGGCGCCGATCAGGCGGCCGTCATCGACGCCTACCGCAGCTCCATCGATCGCTTGATGAACGAGTGTGGATACAAGTCCGTCGACGTAATTCGGCTCGAGCGCGGCGCGCTCAACGTCGAAGCGTTGCGGAACAAGTTTCTGGACGAACACCGCCACGGCGAAGACGAAGTGCGCTTTTTCGTCGAAGGCCGCGGCTCGTTCTATCTCCACGTCGGTAATCGCGTCTATCAAGTGATTTGCGTGCGCGGCGATCTCATCGGCGTTCCCGAAGGCACCAAGCACTGGTTCGACATGGGTCCGGATCCGGAGTTCACCGCGGTGCGGCTCTTCATTAATCCCGACGGGTGGATCGCACAGTTCACCGGCGACACGATCGGGCAAAACTTTCCGAAGCTGGAGAGTTTCTGAAACTCTCCGCGGAAGCGGCGCTGCTCGATATCGAAGGCACGGTCGGCTCGATCGCGTTCGTTCGCGACGTGCTCTTTCCGTTTTCGCGCGCGCGCATGGACTCGTTCGTTCGTGCGCGCACCGAGGATCCGGCCGTGCGCGCGGTGCTCGATCAAACGGCGCGTGAAGCGGCGGTTGAGGTGCACGACCTCAATGCGATAGTCAAGACGCTGCAGACGTGGAGCGATCGCGACGTGAAGATCACGCCGCTCAAAGAGCTGCAGGGCATGATTTGGAAAGACGGCTTCGAGTCGGGCGAGATTCGCGCGCCGCTCTACGACGACGCCGTCGACGCGATGCGGCGATATCGTGCCGGCGGGATACGGCTCTTCATTTATTCGTCCGGATCGATCGCGGCGCAACAGCTATTGTTCGGACACGCCGTTGCGGGCGACTTGCGGCCGCTCTTCGAGGGGTACTTCGATACGACCACGGGTCCCAAACGGGAATCGTCGTCGTACCATCGCATCGCGCAGACGATCGGTCTGTCCCCCGAACGCGTCGTCTTCTTCTCCGATCACGCGGCCGAGCTCGATGCGGCGCGCGCCGCGGGAATGCAGACGGTGCAGCTCGCGCGTCCCGGCGATGGCGTTACCGCGGCGGGCACGCACCCGGCGACCGACACGTTCGCCGGAATAGACGTGGAGACGGTGAACCTTTAGCGCCCATGGGCCGCTATCTCAACGACTATGCCGTCGGCGACGCGTTCGAAAGCGCCGAGTACACCGTGAGCGAGGAAGAGGCCCTCGCGTTCGCCCGTTCTTACGATCCTCAGCCCTTCCACCTGTATGCCGGCGAGGCGGCGCGGAGCTTCTTTCACGAGCTCGTGATCAGCGGTTGGCACACGGCCGCCATTACGATGCGCCTGGTCGTGGATAGCGGCGTCCTGCGGGAGACGGGCGTAATCGGTACGGGAATCGACGACCTGCGCTGGCTGGCGCCGGTCAAGCCTGGCGATACCCTACGGGTGCGCGGCGAGGTCATCGGCAGCGCGCCGTGGCCCGGAAACGGCAAGCGCGGCACGCTGCGGGTGAGGCTCCAGACCGTCAATCAGAGCGATGTCGTGGTCATGTCCCAAATCGCGAACCTGATCTTGCCGCTGCGACCCGTCCCAGCGTAGTAGTACTTAAGCACTACTTTGCACAAGCTATACACTACTTTAACGACGGCGTAACCAAAAAGCCTCTTAAACCCCTAGAGCGGGCTGCCTAGCGCGCCGATGTTTTCTTTGGAGCTTTTAGCGGAACCAATACGTTGAGACGACCGTTAGCTCCAGGGACGACCAAACATGCGAGTAGCAGCATTTCGTGAACAGCCGCACGCGAATCAAGTAGCGAGCATTCTCCAGGAGCAGGGCTACGAGTACGAACTCGTCGAGCTCGGCGGCAGCAATCCGGATCCCCGTTCGCGGGATCTGTGCGAAGCGATGCGGGAAGCGGTCTGGGCCACGGCCTTCCTGATCAGCAACTGCGAGCTGGATCACTTCGAGGCCCTAGTTAAGGAAAATTTCGGCGACGTCGTCTTTAACCGACGAATGCGCTGGGCAAGCTAGCAGCTAAATTGCAGCCAGAGGGTCGCCGAGAGGCGACCCTCACATTTCGGCGTACTCGTTCGCTCTTTCGAGGACGATGAAGAGATACGCCGTTCTAGCCACTCTCCTGATTCTGGCCGCGTGTTCGCAGAGCGACGCGTCTAAGCGCGTTGCGGCGATCGCCGCGGGGTCGCCCGCGCCGCAGAGCTCGAACGATCCCACGCACGTCATCGACGAGTACGTCGTGGGCATCAACACCGACTTTGCCGATTTGCAAGGCGATCCGACCAAACAATCCGGCGGTTATGCGTACTACCGCGCGACCAGGCCGCTTCCCGGCGCGAGCAACTGCAGCGTGTACGTCGATTCGAAGCGAAACGACCGTTTCGGCAGCTGCGACTTCAACGCGCCGGATATCGGGTCGGTCAAAAAACTCTACGACACGTGGATCTCGAATATCGAGTCCGCGGAATACTACTGGAAACAACTCGACGTGTCGCCGCTGCCGTCCGGCGTCGTGGAAGCGACGCTCTTCACCGACGATAAGGAAACGCGCGGCATCTATGTGACGGCAACGGACGGCGGCAACCCGCACCTCACGATCACCTTCGCTAAGATGTCCGCGCTACGATCCTAATCGAAAGGGCGCCGCAAGGGCGCCCTTTGGTTTCACGTTACCGCAGGTTCCGGCGGGGTCGCCGACGGCGGATCGACCGACGGAATCTTCGAGTACCTCATCTTCTCCGGATCGTCCGGATCGACATCGCCCAAAATGTGGTCGCCCGAGCCGAACGTGCCTTTGAGCATCTCCTCGGCGAGTTCGTCTTCGACCATCCGCTGAATCGCGCGGCGTAGCGGACGCGCGCCGAACTGCGGATCCCAGCCCTTCTTGGCGAGCAGTGCCTTGCCGGCTTCGGTAACCTTGAGCTCCATCTCTTGCGCCCTGACTTCGCGCATGACTTTCTCAAGCTCGAGCGTGACGATGGATTCGATCTGCTCGCGGGTGAGCTGATGAAAGACGACGATCTCATCGACGCGATTGAGGAACTCCGGCCGGAACGTCGATTTGACTTCTTCCAGCACTTTGTTCTTCATGCGCTCGTAGGCTTTCGTTTCGTCTTCCCCCGCCATGCGCTGCGGACGGAAGCCGATGTCGCTGGTGGTCGCCATGCCGACCGCACCTACATTGCTCGTCATGATGATGACGCTGTTCTTGAAGTCGACTTGGCGGCCCTGAGAATCCGTCAAACGTCCGTCGTCGAGCATCTGCAGCAGCAGGTTGAAGACGTCCGGATGCGCTTTCTCGATTTCGTCGAGCAACACGACGGAGTACGGACGGCGGCGCACCGCTTCGGTGAGCTGACCACCCTCCTCGTAACCGACGTATCCCGGAGGCGCGCCGACCAGGCGGCTCACCGAGTATTTCTCCATGTACTCCGACATGTCGATGCGGATCATCGACTCCTCGTCGTCGAACAAGAACGCCGCCACGCTACGCGCGACTTCAGTCTTGCCTACACCCGTCGGTCCAAGGAAGATGAACGAGCCGATCGGCCGGTTCGGATTCTTGAGGCCCGCGCGCGAGCGGCGAATGGCGCGCGTGATGACCGAGATGGCTTCGTCTTGTCCGACAATGCGCTCGTGCAGAAGATCCTGCATCTTGAGGAGCTTCTCGGTCTCCGCTTGCGCGAGACGGCTTACCGGAATCCTCGTCCACGCCGAAACGATCTCGGCGATATTCTCAGCCGTAACCTTGAGGATGCGCTCGGCCTTACTCTTCTTTTCTTGCCACTCTTGCTCGAGACGGCCTTTTTCGAGGCGCAGTTTCTCCTCTTTATCGCGAACCGATGCCGCCTTATCGAACTCTTGGTTCTTGACGACCGATTCTTTCTCGGAGATCACCCGGCGCAGTTGCGCGTCGATGTCGCGGATCTCGGGCGGCGGCAGTGTCGCCTGCAGGCGTACGCGCGAGCTCGCTTCGTCGATGAGGTCGACCGCTTTGTCCGGAAGGAAGCGATCGGTGATGTACCGGTCGCTCAAGCGAGCTGCGGCAGCAAGCGCTTCGTCGGTGATTTGCACCTTGTGGTGCGCTTCGTAGCGGTCGCGCAGGCCTTTGAGAATCTCGATCGTCTCGTCCACGCTCGGCTCGCCGACCATGACCGGCTGGAAGCGGCGCTCGAGCGCCGAGTCTTTCTCGATGTGCTTACGGAACTCGTTGAGCGTCGTCGCGCCGATGCATTGCAGCTCGCCGCGCGCCAGCGCCGGCTTGATGATGTTGCTGGCGTCGATCGCGCCTTCGGCGGCACCTGCGCCGACGAGCGTGTGCAGCTCGTCGATAAACAGGATAATCTCGCCGGCGGCTCCGCGGATCTCGTCCATTACGCGCTTCATGCGCTCTTCGAACTCACCGCGATACTTCGTACCGGCAACGAGGCCCGCAAGGTCGAGCGTAATGACGCGCTTGTCGCGCAGCGGTTCGGGGATGTCGCCCTTGATGACGCGCTGAGCCAAGCCCTCGGCGATGGCCGTTTTGCCGACGCCGGGCTCGCCGATGAGGGCCGGGTTGTTCTTCGTGCGGCGCGACAAAATTTGAATGACGCGCTCGATTTCGCTGCTGCGCCCAATCACTGGATCGAGTTTGTTCTCGCGAGCCAGCGTCGTGAGGTCGCGGCCGTACGCATCGAGCGTCGGCGTCTTGCTCTTGCCCTTTGGCGCAGCCGGTTGCCCTTCGGCGCCGAGCAGCGACGTGGTTTGTACGCGAACTTTGGCGGGATCGACCCCTAGATTGGTCAGAACGCGGGCTGCGACGCCCTCGCCCTCGCGGATGAGGCCCAACAGCAGATGCTCGGTACCAATATAATTATGGTTGAGCTGTCGCGCCTCTTCGAACGCCAACTCGATCACTCGCTTGGCGCGCGGCGTGAAGACCATCTCTTGCTGAACGGTCTGTCCGCCTCGGCCGACGATAGCCTCGACTTCCTGGCGCACTTTGGCCAGATTGACGCCAAGCGACTCGAGTACTTTGGCGGCCAAGCTCTCCCCCTCGGAGATGATGCCGAGAAGAATGTGCTCGGTTCCGATGTAGTTGTTACCGAGGCGTTGGGCTTCTTCTTGAGCAAGAACGATGCTGCGCCGCGCTCGCTCGGTGAAGGGCTCCCACATTGACATTGGTTTGCGCGTATCCTTTCGCTCTAATAACTCTACCCGCGAGCCGGTAGTTTCGTGACACCTTGGGCACGCCAGCCGGGGTCCTACCCTATTCCCAGCCTTCTCAGGGGTTTTGCCCTCGGGCTGCGGAATCCCTGAGCCCCATGCCGACCGTCGATCAAATCCGCGATTCCTTAACAGAAGTGAAAGATCCCGAGCTCAATCTCGGCATCTTGGAACTCGGTCTAGTGTACGACATCTCGGTCGAGGGAGAGAACGGCGAGCACGTCACGGTGACGATGACGTTGACGTCGCCGATGTGTCCGGTCGGACCGATGTTCAAACAATCCGTCCACGATCACGTGCGCGCGATCGACGGCGTGCAGTCCGCGAACGTCGAGATCACGTTCACGCCGCCATGGGATCCGAAAACGATGGCGTCCGACGACGTTAAAGCGATGCTAGGGATTTGGTAAGCGCGCCTCGCGCATCGTCTCGGTTTCCAAAATAGCCAGCGTCGCGCTTCCGTGCGCGATGATTTTTCCGCGCGCGTCGTAGACGCGCCCCTCGGCCGTTCCGATCGTCGTGCCCACGTGAACGGCGAAACCTTCGCCCGTCACTTTCTCGCCCGTCGGCAGCAGCGGACGCACGTAGTTGACGTTCATCTGAATCGTCTGCGCGGTTCTTCCTTTGGGAAGTTTCGATACGACCGCGAGCGTGAGCACCGTGTCGAGCAGCGTTGCCGCCATGCCGCCGTGAACGACGGATGCGGGATTGCACATCCATTCCTCGGCTCGCATCGAAAAAACGATCCGCCCTTCTTCGAGTTCTTCCGGCACGAACGACAGCGCTTCGACGATCGGCGGCGGTGGAAGCTCGCCGGTCTTCATCTTATGCAGCCATTCGAGACCGTTCTGATCGAACGCGAGCCGCGATAGCTCGCGCGGATCGGTCCACCGAAACGTGCGCTCGCGCATCAACTCGCTCCCACTTCAGCCAACTGCAGCACTTTAACCGATTCTCCGTTACTGTCTTTTGGAGGGTATCGGTATTGTTCGTTCGCAGATTGATCGCGGCAGCTATCTGCATGTTTCTCGCGACGTTCGCCGCCGCTGCGGCGTCTGTGCCAACGCTGGCTCGGGCAGGAGACGATGCCGAGCAAACGCTGCTCAACGTCTTCTACGCCGGTAGGGGGCTGTGGCGCGTATGCGATCGTCCGCAATGCTATCGAACCAATAGCGATTGGGGCGCGGACTCCGCCACCAACGCTTTGTATTTGCGCTGGAACGACACGCATAATCCGCACATCCGGACCGTGATGACGCAGCTTTTGCGTACGGCGCCGCATTACTCCGCGACGTGCCGATCGGCCCCGTGCGCGGCGTGGAGCGATACTGCGGCGTGGGACGCGGTCGCGCTGCTGCGTGAGGGAACGGTTACCGGAAACGAACGGCAGGCGAGCGTCCTGGCAAGGTCGGCGCTTCGTTTTGCGCTTGCGTCGCGCGCCTTTACCGGCGGCGCGTGCGCCGACATCCCCTATCAGGTGCCGCAGCCCTCGAACCTGCACGCAAAGACGCTCGAAACCGGAGCCAATGCCATCAAGGCCGAGCTTCTGCTGTATCGGGCCACGCGCGAACGGCAGTATTTGAACGACGCCGTCCGACTGTACCACGTCGCGCGAGCCCGCTTCCTGGATCCACGGGTTCCGCTGTACACCGTTCACGTCATCGACGACGGCAGATCGTGCCGCCAAGTGCAGCATCGCTTCTTTGCGTCGGTTAACGGCGGCATGATCTGGAACGGACTGGCGCTTTGGAAGGCAACCGGGCGGCATTTCTATTACGACGAGGCGATCGCGACCGCGCGCGCCGTCGACCTGCACCTCTCCGACGCGCGCAACGTTTTCAGCGACGTTCAAGGCGAGAACGACGTCGTCGAACCGTTGGTCGAGGCAATGTACGCCCTAGCTCCGCGACAAGCGTTCGCGCGGCAATGGATCGAGCGTAACGCCGGAGCGGCGTTGACGGCCCGCGCTCCCAACGGAACGTTCGCGCGTTTTTTCGACGGCCCGCACCAGAATCAAACGTCGATCTGGGAATCGAACGGGGGGCTCGCGCTCGAAATCGCAGCGGCGGCCCTCGATCCGCGCGGGACCGCGAACGTACGCGCGTGGCACGACGGGACGACCTTCGCTCGTACGATCACAGCGCTTCCGGCCGCCATCGCGTTTCGCGGCTCGGGCATCGTTCTCAGCGGAACGATCGGCAAACTCTGTCAACGGGCTCACGTGCACGTCTTTATCGACGGCCGCGAAACGTTCGATCGTACCGGCCTATGGCAAAACCATTCGATGCCCGAAGGTGACTCGGTCTTCTTCGCGTGGCGTTGGCCCAAAGTGGGGCACCACGTCATTCACCTCGTTGCGGGCGACGGAACGCGAGCCGGTCGCGAGGTGATGCGCTTAAGCGTGCGCGTCCACTCTTGACCTACTCCCCGGCCTGATATGCCGAGGATTCTTCCACGTATCGATCATGCGACACGCTGAGTTTCCTGCTTCATCGATTCACCCAGCGGCGAATCTCCACAAGCGATCCGGGCCGATCCAGCCCTTCGTAG
>DASRSM010000207.1:0-5292 GCA_035656415.1 Vulcanimicrobiaceae bacterium
CGACGACGTACGACAAGAACGGGCAAGCCATTGCTTTCGGAACGCTGACCAACGAGATGCGCGCGAGCAAAATCCTCACCTCGACGACGCAGGGGGAGATCTCCGCGACCAAAGGCGGTCAGAAGCTGCTGTCATTCGGCATGTCCTGCAGGCTGGCGAAGATCAATTCGTGTGGCTTTGGCGGGATCGCCTCCGTCGGCCCACTCAATCAGTCGATAGGCGTTTCGTCGGAAATTACCAACTTCGTGTGGGAGGGTTCTTCGAATAATGGCATCATTGCGATGTCCGCTTACACCGGCGCGCTCGGCGCCCTGACCCTGCACAAGGGTAGCGGAGACTCGTGGCGGATCGGAGGCGGAACGAAGGTCGCGTCGCTGAAGGGAGGTTTTTTTGAAACCGTCGATATCGAAGTGCTCAACGTACACGGTGGTCTGACGCTAAAGGATGCGCGCGCCGACGCCGCCGGCTCGACCGGCTTCGACACCCGGTTGGGCATGATGGGCGGACGCGTCACGCAACTGTCGACCCGCAAGACGTTTGCAAAATTTTCGACCGACGCCACGGGAAGCGGGTCGATCGATTACTCAGACGCGTCCACCGGAAAGATCGCGCTCTTCATCATTCTTTCGTAATCGCGCGATGATATCGGCCTGAGGCGCCAATTCGCTTCCGATGAAGGACTCGTGGATGCCGGACTGCCGATCGGCGCATGCATCGCAGACGACGAAAAGGCCTAGTCACGATCGGCGGCGTCGCGTAATTGGTGAGGCTCCGCTACAATGCGACTTAGATAAAGCATCTTCGAAGCGACGTTGGCGCGAACGTGCCGGTGCAGCAGGCTATTGCGGGCCAGACCGGCTTTGCCAATCCGGGAAATAGTTACACGTTGTATTTCCTTAGCAACGATACGCCGACCGGTGGAACATGCACCGGCAGCTGCCTCAGCATATGGAAGGTCATTGCGCCGAGCGGTGGAGCGCAAGCGCAAGGTGCTTTTACCATCATCACGCGGTCCGACGGCACGGGCATGCAATGGGCGTATAAAAGTCATCCGCTTTATATGTACGCGGGCGATACGGGTCCGGACCAGTCTAACGGCGAGGGCATCGCGTTTGCTGGCGGCCATTGGCACGTCGCGCGGCCGACACCATAAGCGACGACAAGCAACGCCGTCGGCGCCATGCGCGCCGACGGGCGTTGTGGACTTATTGGGTGCCCTTATAATCTATGGACCGCGACCTTGGCCTCGCGATTATTTAAATAGGGACGCCTCGCCTTGCGTCATGTCGCAGGTCGAGACCAAAAACTTCACATCGTAGACGTTTACGCCGTGAACGCACGACATGTGCCACACCCCGTCGTGATAAAGGAAATACGAGTAGCGGGCGTCGTTGGGGTTGGAGAGGCAGTGCGCGGTAACCGCCGCCCATTTCCCCTCTTGCTTCGGCTCGTTGATGGTTGCCGGCAGACACGATTTGGCAAACTTAATGGCAGGCGAGTGCGCGATGATCGTCGCGGCCTCAACCTTCGTCAGGGGCGGCGCATCGGAAGCCAGCACTGCTGCCGGCGCGGCTAAGCCGACGAATACGAGAGCAATCAGAAGAGAACGCATTGGAAAATCCTCCGTGCGTCGAGCCTACGACCCATCGCTAGCCGTTCCTGCATCGCAATTATTGCACCCCGGAGCCATGCACACATGGATCTCAGATCGCGCTAGTCCGCGGGATGAATGGGTCCAGATTCGAATCCTACTTAGCGAATGACGACACTGCATGATGCCCTGAGGCGTCATTTCGGATACCAATCGTTCCGGCCATTGCAGCGCGAGATTGCAGAGGCGTCGCTTGCCGGACACGACGTGCTGGCGCTCTTGCCGACCGGCGGCGGAAAATCGCTGTGCTATCAGTTGCCGGCGCTGCTCGAGAACGGCCTAACGTTGGTCGTTTCGCCGCTGATTGCGCTGATGAAGGACCAAGTCGATGCCCTCGAAGCGAACGGCATAGCGGCGACGTTTCTCAATAGCTCGATAGACCCATCCACGGCCGAACAACGCTTGAGAGCACTCGACAATGGCGAATACCGATTGCTCTACGTCGCGCCCGAACGTCTCGTGCTGCCCCGCTTTCTGGCGGGATTAGCTCGGTGGAATTTACGCCGGATCGCGATCGACGAGGCGCATTGCGTCAGCGAGTGGGGACACGACTTTCGGCCCGAATATCGTCAGATCGCATCGCTGCGCCATTATCACCCCGACGTTCCCATGCTGGCGCTAACGGCCACGGCGACGCAACGCGTGCGCGACGACATCGAACGCTTTCTCGGACTGCGAAGGCCACGGCGGTTCGTTGCGAGTTTCAATCGTCCGAACCTACGCTACAGCGTTTTCGAAAAGCGCGACGCCGTCGCACAACTCGTCGCGTGGACCACCCGCCGGGCGGGTGAAAGTGGAATCGTCTACGTCCAAAGCCGCATTGCAGCCGAACAACTCGCCGGGAAGCTCACAGGAGCCGGTATCTCCGCGCTGCCCTATCACGCCGGACTCTCGTCTGCGGAACGCGCTCGCAACCAAGAATCCTTCGTTTGTGACGAGGTTCGTGTGATCTGCGCGACGATTGCGTTCGGGATGGGAATACACAAACCCAACGTGCGCTACGTCGTGCATTACGACGTGCCCAAAACGATCGAAGGCTACTATCAGGAGACGGGGCGCGCGGGCCGCGACGGTCTGTCCAGCGACTGCGCGCTGTTCTTCAGCGGCGGTGATGCTGCAAAGCAGCGACATTTCATCCGCCAGATCAGCGACTCGACGGAACGCGAGAGCGCCGAAAAACGTCTCGCACAGATGCTGGACTTTGCCGCGACGCCTCACTGCCGCCGTGCACATCTCTTGCGATACTTCGGTGAGGTCTGGGACGAAGTGGGATGTGGAAACTGCGACAACTGCTTGCAGCCGGTCGAGCGAATCGACGGAACGGTGGCGGCGTCGAAACTCCTTTCGTGTGTGTATCGCATTCGGGCTTGCAGTGGCTTCTCGACGGGAGCTCGTCACGTCGTCGACGTGCTGCGCGGCAATCGCTCGGAGAAGGTCGTTTCGTGGGGGCACGACCGATTGTCGACGTTTGGAATCGGCACCGAGCACGGCAAGGACGAGTGGCTGGCGCTCTTATCGGAGTTGCTTCGCATCGGCTGCATCGAGCTAGATCCCGTGCACCGCACGCTGCTGCTGACCGACGAAGGCCTACGGGCGCTGAAGGACGAGCGCAAGTTTACGTTTGCGAAACCGCGCTTCGTAACGAAAGCGGGGAAGCGCGGCGGCCGACGGTTACCCGCCGCGGCAGCGACGCCCGACGATGACTTATTCGAGGCGCTGCGCCAACTTCGCAAAAAGCTCGCCGACGATCAAGGCGTACCACCGTACGTGGTCTTTTCCGATGCAACTCTGCGCGAGTTGTCGGCCCGGAAGCCGTCGACATCGTCGGCGTTCCGGCAAATCGGTGGCGTCGGCGACGTCAAACTCCAACGCTACGGCGAGGCGTTCATCTCTGCGATCCGAGCGTTCACCTCGCGGGCATCTGATAAAACGCGAAAAGGCAAACTCGACATCTAATCGAGCAGTCGAACCGACGGCCAGGCGCTCGGCTGTGTGGTCCCCGCCGCGCCAGGGTAATCATTGGCGGCGCATAATGGAACCACTACATACTTGTACGGAGGTGTACTCGTGCGTGCACTAGCCTTTTCCGTTTGCATTGTATTTCTCGCGGCCTGCTCTCGAGCGATCACGCCGTCGCCGCTACCAGCGGGTCCAGCGTTTCGAAATGCGAGACCGTTCGCAACCGGTTTTCAGACGCTGTTTAGCTTCAGCCGTACCAACGGCGCATATCCGCAAGCGAATTTGGTCGCCGTAAATGGGACCCTGTACGGCACCACCTATAGCGGGGGTGCTGGAACGGGGGTGGTTTTTCGGATTACGCCATCGGGTGCATTCAAGGTTCTCCACGAGTTTGGAAAGGCGAACGACGGCTTCCAACCCGGTACGGGGCCGCTCATTTATGTGAAAGGCGCGCTCTACGGTGTTACGACGTACGGCGGTGCCGGAAACGGTACGGTCTATAAGATCACGACGACGGGAAAAGAGCGCGTCGTCTATCGGTTCAACGATCCGCCCGACGGTGACGCTGCCTACGGAAACCTGGTCTTCGTTAACGGCGATCTTTACGGCACGACGACTGAGGGCGGGAAAAACGATTACGGCACCGTTTTCCGCCTCACGCTTTCCGGCAAAGAGACCGTGCTGTATTCATTTAAAGGTGGAAAGGACGGCGCGCAACCGTTTGGAGGGTTAACTGCTGTCGGCCGCACGTTGTACGGCACCACTCGAGGCGGCGGTGCTTCAGCGTATGGCACGGTTTTCAAAATCTCGCTGAGCGGACAGGAAAGGGTGATTCACAGTTTTGGCGGCACGCTGCGCCATGACGGAGGTGGCCCCTCGGCCGGGTTAACGTTAGTCAAAGGACAGCTCTACGGTACGACCCAGGGAGGCGGCGTGGGATCGTGGGGCACCGTGTATACGATCACGACGTCGGGCAAAGAACGCGTTCTGCACTCGTTTGCGGACATCCCCGACGGTGGGACGCCGGTATACGTAAACCTCACTAACGTCAAGGGCACGCTATACGGAACGACTTCCGTCGGCGGCACTGGTCCCGGGACGGTTTTTAAAATTACGACAAGCGGTACGGAAAGCGTGGTTTACGATATTCCAGGTGGAAGCGGCGGCCAGGCGCCCTACGGCGGAGTAGCCTACTTAAACGGCAGGCTCTATGGCACAACCTACGCAGGCGGCAACGCAACGATCACCGGAACGATCTTTTCCGTCACCCCGTAGCGAGCGCACCCCCGAGCGTGGCGGCCGACGTACGTTCAGTTTGTGGAGACCGACGTGCACGCGAAGGTTATTGCTTCGGTACTCTTGCTTGTACTGCCATCGATGCCGAAATCACTTACGTACGACTTCGGGCACGTTGTGACGCCGTTGGGTTTTCCGTTCCGCGTTTGCGTCACGACCAGCGGATCGTTCCCGGCGGGAAGCGATGCGAAGAGCTTTGTACGGTCGTGCTTGCTGCAGCCGATCGTGAGCGTATCCCACATTCCCAAGTCCTTGCCATGATAGACGACGTGATAGGTGCTTGGCGCTACGCCGGCGCCAATTGGAAGCGGAGCCGCTACGAGCGTAGCGAGCGTGGCGCAGCGATATCGTAGGTTCATTCCGCAAGTGTAGCAGACGGGGTCGAT
>DASRSM010000208.1:0-15377 GCA_035656415.1 Vulcanimicrobiaceae bacterium
TGCAGGCGCGAAAGCTTGGCTTTTGCCTTGCGCCAATTCGCTGAGAACTTGCGCTTGTGCGCCATCCGTCGCTGATAGAACGCCAAACGCCGCTCGTACTTCTTGAAGGCGTTGGCTCCTTCGACGAACGTACCGTCTGACAGGGCGGCGAACCGCACGACTCCCAAGTCTATTCCCACCGCTGCGCTTGATGGTTGAACGGGATCCGGGAGTTCACGCTGCGTCTGAACCGTGACATACCAGTGAATGCCGTCGCAGGCAATCGTGACGTTTTTCGGTGTCCCCTCGATCTTACGGCTCTTGCGCAATCCGATCCAGCCGATCTTCGGCAGAAAGATGCCGCTGCCATCGATAGCAAAGCCCTGGGGAAAGCGGATGCCTTGGGGGCGACCGCGTTTCTTGAACCGCGGCAATCGTGCAGCCAGCTTGGGATCGAACGCGCGCCGATAGGCCGTTGCCAGGTCCTTGACGGTTTGTTGCAACGGCTGCGAGTGAACCTGACGCAAAAACGGGTGCTCGCTTTTGAGATAGACATTATGGATCATAGGCGCTGCGCGCCGAGCGGCTTATATCCCCGGCCTGAACGCCGGGGCTTTACGGCGCTTCCGGTAAGCGGCGTTAGAGCGATTCGCGCCAAGCGACGAATCGCTCGACATAATACGGATCGAACTGCGCCCCCGCGCACCGCTGCAGCTCGGCAAGCGCCGCGTCTTCAGTGATCCCGCGATGGTACGGACGATCCGAAACCATCGCCGAATACGCGTCGAGAATCGAAATGGCGCGCGCGAGTGAATGAATCTGCTCGCCCGAAAGTCCGTCGGGATAGCCGCGACCGTCCCACCACTCGTGATGCTGACCGACGATCGCCGCAACTTCGTCCCATCCCGGGTGCAACGCGAGAATGTTGCGACCGTATGTTGCGTGACGCTTAACCGATTCGTATTCGTCGGGCGTCAATCGTCCGGGCTTCACGAGCAGACGATCGGAAATCATCAGCTTTCCGACGTCGTGCAAGAGACTGGCCTGTAAGAACGTACCGAGTGCGTCGCGATCGAGCTCGAGATTGTGCTGCGACCACTGTTTGGCCATCGCGTTGACTTCGTACAAATGCACGCGGGTGTACGGATCGCGATCGAGCAGAGCGGTGACGATCGTCTCGATGCCGGTAAAGATGCCCGCGACCGGGCTGTTCGCCGGTTCGTCCGAACGCACGGGACGGCGTCCTTCGCGGCGCGAGATGCGCGCGCGATCGACGCAGCGCGAGACGAGTCCGTGACGCGTGCCACCGTCGAGCGGCGCGATCGCGTACCCAACGGCGACCGAGATCGGGATCGTCTGATTACGCGACACGTAAGCGAGCTGGAGCAGGCGCGAGTGCAAATGTTCGACGAACGGATCGATCTCGTCCGGCGCGCTCTCTTTGACGAGCACCATGAATACGTCGCCGCCGTAGCGCGCGCACACGACGTTTCCGTCTTCGAACTCGCGCAGCGTGTCGCCGACCATGCGCAGCACTTCGTCGCCCTCGTCGTAGCCGTACACTTCGTTGAACGCGGCGAAGTTCACGATGTCGAGCACCATGAGAATCGCTGGTCGCAGCGAGGTAGCCGATGCCAGCGTCTCGTCGAGCTCGCGCGAGATCTTCGGATAACTTGCGAGCCCGGTCATGATGTCGTACTCGGCCGTGCGCTGCAGCGTCTGATACATCCGCTGATTCTCGACCGCGACACCGACGTAGTGACCGATCGCGGCGACGAGCTCGACTTCGTCGATGCTGTAGGCACCGGACCGCGTGCTCTGGACCGAGAGGCAGCCGACGGTGCTCCCGCCGGCGCGCATCGGGACGAAAACTGCCGACACCGTGTCGTTCGTCCAGGGGCGATCCTTGTGAATCGGCTCGGTCCCTTCCGGCGCCCACACCGTCGGATCGTTGCCCCAGATCATTTCTCCGGTACGAATCACTTCACGGGCACGCGATCTGGGACCCAAAACAATGTGCGGATACCGCCTGATCTCGCCGTGATCGTAAAAGTATTCGATCGAGTGTTGCTGATCGGGCCGCGTCAGCGCGATAAAGACCACCGACGAGTCGAGATATTCGGGCAGCATCTTGGTGAGACGGTCGAAAAGCTCGCCCAAGGAAAGATCGGCCGCCAACAAGTTGGCGACTTGCCGCATGAGGGCGCGGTCGCTGCTCGCACGCGAGCGATCGCCGAC
Organism: Vulcanimicrobiaceae bacterium; assembly: GCA_035656415.1. Classification (GTDB taxonomy): domain Bacteria; phylum Vulcanimicrobiota; class Vulcanimicrobiia; order Vulcanimicrobiales; family Vulcanimicrobiaceae; genus JAFAHZ01. Next base: position 2,218 of record DASRSM010000208.1, read on the forward strand.
GCTCAATGCATCCCGCATTGGTTGACCCCGTATTCCGAATGGTAGCTCCAGACCGCGCGGCGGCCGGGGGACGGGAACCTTCGTCGAAATAGGCCGTATGTCCCTATCCTACGATCTGCTGGAACGTCAAGTTCGCGAGTTGCTGGCAGACGAGAGCGACTATATCGCCAACGCAGCCAACTTCGCGTCGTTCGTCTATCACGAGCTTCCCGACGTGAACTGGGCCGGCTTCTACTTCTTGGAGGCGTCCGGCGATCTCGTACTCGGTCCGTTTGGGGGCCGCCCGGCGTGCACGCGGCTCGCGAAGGGCCGGGGCGTTTGCGGTGCCGCTGCGATCGCCCGCGAAACGGTCGTCGTCGACGACGTAACCGTCTTCACCGACCACATCGCGTGCGATAGCGCATCGCGATCGGAAATCGTCGTCCCACTCTTTACCCGCGACGAGGCGTACGGCGTCTTCGACATCGACAGCCCGTCGTTGGCGCGCTTCGCGTCGCGCGATCGGGCCGGCATCGAACGGCTGGTGCGCGCGTTCACTGAAATGGCGCCGCGGCCGCTCGTATCTCCGGCACGCTGACCGCCACCCACACGAGGTTGGCCAGTGCGAGTGTGCCGATCGTAAGAAACACCGCGCCAAAACCTGCATGCGCGGCGATCGCACCGCCGATGAGCGGACCGGCGAACATACCGAGGAACGTCGCGCTCGACGTGATGCCGAAAACGTGTCCTCGCTGGCGCGCTTCGAAGTTTCGCGCGATGAGGGCGTTGGCCGTCGGCAGCACGCCGCCCAAGAACATGCCGACGCCGAAGCGCAATGCCAAAAAGGTGCCGACACTGCGCGCGAACGCTTGCGGTATCGTGAAGCACGCGATGCCGGCCAGCGATAAAAGCAATACGCGCCGGTAACCGATGCGATCGCTGCGCTTACCCAAAAACGGCGACGCGATCAAATCCGCCAAACCCGTAACGGCGAACGCCGCGCCCGCGGCCGTCGCCAGCCACGGAACGTTACCGGCCAACGAACGGACGAAGAGCGGCACGACTGGTTGGACGCCGAATGCTACGACCTGCGCCAGTAATACGACGACGAACATCGGCAGCAAGCGTGGATGACGCGCTAACTCGCCCAGCCGGCGCCAAAGCGACGCGTTTTCGCGGCCGTGCGGCCGCTGCTTCTCGAAATCCTCACGTACGAAGAACGCGCACAATAGCGTCGCGGCGAGTGCGAAGAATGCGGTCGCAAGGAACGCGACGCGGTATTCGTGCGTACGGTCCGCCAGAAATCCGCCGACGAGCGGACCGCAGAGCGCGCCGGCAAGCTGACCCGTCGCCATCCATCCCAATGAAAAACCGAGGCGCTCCTCCGGGACTTGCGTGCCGACGAGTGTCGTTGCCGCTGCCGAAAAGCCGCTGAAGATTCCCATGCACGCGCGCGCGGCGAACAGCTGCCACACGTTTTGCGTTACGCCCATCAACGCCGTAAAGAAAAATATCGCGACGCACGAGCGCACGACCATCGGCTTTCGCCCGACGCGATCGGCCAGCGAACCCCACAGCGGCGAGCAAATCGCCGCCAGCAAGAAGTTCACCGACATGACGGCGCCCGACCACAGATCGACGGCGGCCATCGGATGCACGCCGAGTTGAATGATGTAGAGCGGCAGAAACGGTCCGGAGGCGGAGAACGCGCACGCCATGAGCGCCTGAACGCCGACCATCAGCCACAGCGTTCGCTCCCACGGCTGCAAGCGCACATGAAAAGGCACCGCATCGTCTCCGGTGCGGTGCCTATTTATCCTTCGCGCCGAGTTGTGCGGACTAACGGTGCGGAGGACCACCCATCATGTGATGATCGCCGCCGAAGCCGCCGCCGAGCACGTGGAGCAGAATCATGCCGGCGTCGGGCTGCATTTGCGTGTGCTGCATCATGCCTTTCGCACCGGAATGCTCGCCCATCGACGGTCCGCCGGGCATCTCGTTACGCATCTGGCGCATCATCTGCTCGTGCAGCGATTTGGACTGCGCGCGAAACGTGTTGTGCGCGTTAAGAATCTGCTGCTTTTGCCCCTGCGAAAGCACCGAGTCGAGCTGAGCCGCGGCGGAGTTGAAATCGGGGTTGCTCGAAATGGCGAGCTGCCCGATCAGGTTCGCTACCGACGTGCGTTGTTCGCCCGAGAGCGTCCCCAGGACTTGCGAGCGGAACTGCTGGTGAAGCTGTTCCTCGCGTTGGTGGAAGGCTTGAAACTGTTGGAACATCGCCTGCCGCTGCGCCGGCGTGATCGACCGCACTCCGGAAGGCGAGGTCTGGGCCATAGCCGAGACCGGAATTAGGCTGAGCGCTAGCGTGAGCGCAACGATGACGTTTTTCATGGGCCGATCCTACTGAGAATTTCCTAAACTAATCTGTGAACGGGGCCAGGCGCTCGCGGCCGTGCGGCGAGCCCAGGTCCTGCAGCGGACCGATCGGCACGAGGCGCGTCGGATTGATGTCGTCGTGCGTGTAGTAATAGTGACGTTTGATATGATCGAAATTCACGGTCTCCGCGACGCCGTCGATTTGGTACAGATCGCGTAAATAACCGTACAAGTTCGGATATTGCGCGACGAGCCGCAGGTTGCACTTGAAGTGCACGTAGTAGACCGGATCGAAACGCACGAGCGTTACGAAGAACCGCCAGTCCGTTTCGACCGGCTGCGATCCGAAGAGATATCGCCGCGTCGCGAGCCGTTCTTCCATCGCATCGAGCGTTTCGAACAGACGATACGCTCCCGCTTCGTACGCGTGTTGCGACGTCGCGAAGCCGGACCGATACACACCGTCGTTCACCGTCTGGTACAGACGTTCGTTGAGCTCGTCGATCTGAGAACGCAAGGCGGCCGGATACAAATCGAGACCGGAATCGCCGTAAGCATCGAACTCCGTCTCGAGCATCCGCATGATGTCGTCGTCGGAGTTGCTGACGATCCGTCTCGTTTCTTTGTCCCACAGCACCGGAACCGTGACGCGAGCGTCGTACTGCGGGTCGGTCGCGACGTACGCCTCGGATAAAAAGCGCCAGCCGTAAAGCGGATCGGGTTCCGTTTCGCTAAAATGCCAGCCGCGCTCGTCGCGCACCGGATCGACGACGGTCATGCCCACGACGGATTCCAAGCGTTTGAGCTTCCGCGTGATCATCGTGCGGTGAGCCCACGGACACGCGAGCGACACGTAGAGATGGTACCGGCCGGGCACGGCCGGAAATCCCGAGCTGCCGTCCGCCGTCACCCACTGCCGAAACCGGTCGCCCTGCCGTACGAATGCGCCGTCCGGCGATTGCTCATTTGGAAACTGCGCTTTGACCGTCATGGCGCCCATAACAGCACCCGGCGACTAAGGGTGGCAAACGGCGTTGCGAGGAAATCGCCGGTCATGACAGGTGCCAAGATCGCCGCGATACTTTTGGTCGCCGCACTATCGGCGTGCGGCTCGCACCGAGCGTCCGCAATCCAAACGCGCACCGGCACTGAAACCGTTACGTCGAGTCAAGATCGTAAGAGCGTTACCGTGCAAACGACCGAAGGAACGACGTCGATCGGTCAGAGCATCGATACGAGCCGGCTCGGAGTGCCCGTCTATCCCGGAGCCCAAGCCGACGCGCACGGCGGCATGTCGTCGACGACCGACGAGGGTACCAGCGTGTTGGCAAGCTTCAAGACCGGCGATTCGTTCGACAAGGTCGAGGCCTTCTATAAGCAACGGCTTCCGGCAGGATCCGAAAGGACGAAGGTCGCGACGTCCGGCAACTCGATCGCAACGTTTCAGGTCGGGGCCGGCGACGCCAACGATCAAGTCACGGTTGAAGTGGCGTCGCGCGAGCCGAGCGAGACGAATATCGTCGTCGCGCGCGTCAAGAAGTCGACGCCTTAACGTGCGACGCTGGAACGGCTGGGGTGACGAAAGCGTAACGCTCGAGCTGCCGGCAACCGCGCGCGCGTATCTCGCCGCGCGGATCGGAAGCGCGCAACCGCCGCCCGATGCGAATATCGGCGACGTCGCGGCACGCATTCCGGCTAGCCGTCTTCCGGCGCATCCCTTGGTGGACGCGAGTACGGAAGTGCGCGTACGTCACGCGCGCGGACAGAGCTTGCCCGATTGGTTTGCACTGCGTTTCGGCAAAATCGGCACCGCACCCGACGGTATTGCGTTTCCCGAGTCGTCGCAAGACGTTCGCGATCTGTTGACGTACGCGCGCGGCTGCGGCGCCGCGGTCATCGCGTACGGCGGCGGAACGTCCGTGACCGGACACGTCACGCCGGAAGCCGGCAACGTTCCGACGCTCACCATTTCGCTCGCGCGCATGCGCGCGCTGATCGACCTCGACGAAAAAAGCCGTTTGGCAACGTTCGGCGGCGGCGTCGCCGGACCCGATCTCGAGGCGCAGCTGCGCGCGCACGGCTACACGCTCGGTCATTTTCCGCAGTCCTTCGAGTACTCGACGCTCGGCGGGTGGATCGTTACGCGCTCGTCGGGTCAGCAGTCGCTGCGCTACGGAAGGATGGAGTCGCTCTTTGCGGGCGGCCGTATCGAAACGCCGGCCGGCACGCTGCATATTCCCACCTTCCCGGCGTCGGCGGCGGGCATCGATCTTCGGGAAATGATTCTAGGCTCCGAGGGACGCATCGGCATCGTCACCGAGGCGGCGGTGCGCGTAAGCGAGCTTCCGCGGCGCGAATCGTTCGAAGCGATTTTCTTCCCTAACTGGGAACGCGCTTGCGCATGCGTGATGGCGCTCGCACATGCAGGCGTAACGCTCTCGATGATACGCTTGGCCAATCCGCTCGAAACGTTTACGACCCTGCAGCTAGCCGGCGGAAGCGCCGCCGCGGTCTGGCTCGAGCGCTATTTGGCGTTACGCGGCGCGCGCGGCGAAAAGTGTTTGCTGCTCGCCGGCGTCACCGGCTCCGAAGACGACGTCGCGAATGCGTCGCACGTACTGCGCTCCATCGCGCGCGGTTTCGGCGGCGTGTACGCCGGGCGCGCTTTGGGCGAGCGCTGGAAGCGCAATCGTTTCCGCGGCGTGTATTTGCGCAACGCGCTGTGGGAATCCGGGTACGCGGTCGACACGGTCGAGACTGCGGTTGATTGGCCGCGCGTGGACGCGATGATGAACGCGATGGAAGGTGCCGCGCGCAAGGCGCTCGGTGAGGAACCCGTTCACGCGTACACGCACCTGTCGCACGTCTATCCCCAAGGATCGAGCGTCTACTCGACGTTCGTCTTTCGCATCGCGCCCGAATACGAAACGAATATCGAACGCTGGACGCGGCTCAAGCGCGCGGTCAGCGACGCGATCGTCGCCAACGGCGGCACGATCTCGCATCAGCACGGCGTCGGCACCGATCACAAGCCATATCTGGCCGCGGAGAAAGGCGAGCTCGGTCTCGACGCGATGCGCGCGCTCTTCGCGCGCTTCGATCCGGACGGAATGATGAACCCCGGAAAGCTGTGCTGACCGATCGCGCGGCTGCGTGGGACGCGTTGATCGCCGGCAGTCCGTACGACGTACTCGTTATCGGCGGCGGGGTCACCGGAGCGGCAGTCGCGTTCGAAGCCTCTCGCCGCGGGTTGCGCGCGGCACTCGTGGAACGCGGCGATTTTGCCTCGGGCACCTCGAGCCGCTCGTCGAAGCTCGTTCACGGCGGTCTTCGCTATCTCAAAGAAGGCCGCATCGGCTTGACGCGCGAGTCGGTGCGCGAACGCGAACAGCTGTTGCGCGGCGCTCCGGGACTGGTCGACCCCATTCCGTTCGTGATGCCGCACTATCGGGGACGCAAGCCGGGGCGCGCGACGCTCGCGGCGGGGTTGTGGCTGTACGACGCGCTCGCCGGCGGACGCCATCACGACTATTTCGATCGCGAGAATACGCTCGCGCTAGTTCCGCCGCTCGACGGTGCGAACTTACGCGGCGCGCACCGTTATCGCGACGCGACGACCGACGACGCTCGGCTGGTCTTGCGACTAATCGCGCAGGCGTCTGCGAAGGGCGCCGTCGTGCTGAATTACGCGAGCGCGACGCCGCAGCTCGACGGCGACAGCGTTGCCGGCGCGCGCGTACGCGATACGTTCGGCGAGCGCGACGCCTCCGTCGTAGCGAAGGCCGTCATCGCCGCGGGCGGCGTATTCGCCGACGAACTGCGCGCGAGCGTGGGCGCCGAAACGCGGCTGCGTCCGCTGCGCGGCAGCCACCTCATCTTTGCAGCATGGCGTTTTCCGCTCGCGTGTGCGGTGGCGTTCGAACACCCGGCCGACGGACGTCCGGTCTTCGCGTATCCGTGGCAAGGCGCGACGCTCGCCGGCACGACGGACATCGATCACCACGACGACCTCGCGAACGAACCGTCGATCACGGGCGACGAGCTTGCGTACCTGCTCGACGCGATGCGATTTCAGTTTCCTTCACTCGAACTGGAGGCGCGCGACGTCGTTGCAACGTACGCCGGGGTGCGGCCCGTCGTCGACGGAAGCGGCGGCGCGCCGTCGAAGCTCAGCCGCGACCACGTTGTGTGGAGCGAACGGGGGTTAATCACTATTACCGGCGGCAAGCTGACGACGTTCCGTCCGATGGCGCTCGACGCGCTAGCTGCAGCGGCGGATAAGCTGCCGCAATTCGATCGATCCCTCAAACCGGTATTTACGGTTCCCGGCAAGTACGGCGATCTCGCCGGCCGTTTCGCCGGCGAAGCCGCGCAAGGGGAGCTCGAACGCGTCGGTTCGACGCCGTTTACGTGGGCCGATCTGCGCTGGAGCGCGCGGCACGAACAGACCGCGCGTCTCGACGATTTGCTGCTGCGCCGGACGCGCCTGGGCCTGTTGCTGCGCGACGGCGGCGCGAAATATCTCGATCGCATCGGCGCGATCTGCCGCGACGAGCTCCGCTGGGACCAAGCCCGCTGGAGCGTGGAAGCGCAACGGTACGCAGTGCTGTGGCGAAAGCATTACTCGTTGCCGTGAGCGATCTTCTTCTCGCTATCGACAACGGCACGCAGAGCGTGCGCGCGCTCTTGTTCAACGCGAACGGCGAGCTCGTGGCGCGTGGCCGCGCGGCGATCGACGATTACGTCGTCGCGAATCCCGGTTGGCATGAATACGATCCCGAGCGCTTTTGGAACAAGGCGTGTGAAGCGTGCCGCCAGCTCTGGCAGGAACGTCCCGAGCTGCGCGGGCGCGTCGCCGCGGTGGCGGTGACGACGCAGCGCGGCACCGTCATCAACGTCGATCGCGCCGGAAAACCGCTGCGCCCGGCAATCACATGGCTCGATCAGCGCAAGAGTCCCGTCATTCCGGAGATCTCGCCGGTGATGCGCGCCGTCTTTCGGCTCGCGAACGCACACAAAACCGTGCGGTACTTTCAGCGCGAAGCCGAAGCAAACTGGCTAGCCGCATGCGAGCCCGAAGTGTGGAACTCGACGCACAAATTCTTGTTGCTTTCCGGTTACTTGAACTATCGCCTCACCGGAGAGTTCGTCGACTCGATCGGATCGCAGGTCGGCTACATTCCGTTCGACTTCAAAGCAATGAGCTGGGCCAAACCTGGCGATTGGAAATGGCAAGCGCTGCGCGTGACGCCGGAAATGCTCCCCGCACTCGTCGCACCCTCGGCGACGTGCGGCACCGTAGGGGCGCGCGCCGCGGACGAATGCGGTGTCGCAGCGGGAACGCCCGTGATCGCCGCCGCCGCCGACAAAGCATGTGAAGTGCTCGGCGCCGGCTGCACCGATCCGTCGATAGCGTGTTTGAGTTTCGGCACGACCGCAACGATCAACGTGGCGTCGCCGCGTTACATAGAAGCGTCGCCTCTGGTACCGCCGTATCCTGGAGCGATGCCGCAATCGTACGACGTCGAGGTACAGGTCTTTCGCGGATATTGGATGGTGAGCTGGTTCAAGGAACAGTTCGGCGTTTGGGGGGACGAACTCGTGAGCTCCGTTCCTCCGGGAGCGATGGGTTTGATGCTGCAGCCGTATTGGTCGCCCGGGCTTAAGACGCCCGAAGCCAAAGGCGCGATCGTCGGATTCGGCGACGTGCACACGCGCGCGCACGTCTATCGCGCGATTCTCGAGGGCATCGCTTACGCGCTGCGCGACGGCAAAGAGCGCATCGAACGCCGCAGCCGCGCTCCGGTCAAAGCGTTGCGCGTGTGCGGCGGCGGCTCGCAAAGCGACGCCGCGCTGCAGCTCACCAGCGACATCTTCGGCCTGCCCGCTTCGCGGCCGCACGTCTACGAAACGTCGGGTTTAGGCGCCGCGATCGACGCCGCCGTCGGTTTGAAAATGCACGCTACCTTTGACGAGGCAGTCGCCAAGATGTCGCGGACCGAGCGCACGTTCGAGCCGGATCCTCAGCGCCGCGCGCTGTACGACGCGCTCTACCGGCGCGTGTACCAGCGCATGTACGATCGCTTGCAGCCGCTCTATGCGGCCATTCGCGAGATTACGGGGTACCCCGCGGAGTAATATAGTCCAAGCCGGCGTGCTCGAGAATCGCGCGGCCCTTTCCCTCCAGAATAAAGGTCGCGAAAGTCTTCGCTGCATCGGGATGCGGGGCGTTCCTCATGATGGCGAGCGCATAGCTTACTTGCGATGCCGGCGAGGGCGGCAGTGCGACGAACCGATAATCGCGCTGGACCGACTCGGTACGATAGAAAAATCCGACATCGATTTCCCCGGTCTCGACGCGCGCGAGCAGATCTTCTTCCGGGAAAATTTGTGCGGCATTTTCGTCGTCGCCCAAAAGCTTGCGCTCGGCGCTCGCGCCGGCTACCGCTTTGAGCGCTTGAACCGTATACACGCCCTTCGGATCGACGGTTGGATCGGTTCGCCCTATCCGCAGTCCCGGCGTCGACAACGCTTGTAGTAGGGGCGTCTTTCCGGCGGCAACACTTTCGAGAAGCTCGTGGAAGCGGCTCTTGGGCGACCAGGCGATGCCGAGCGACGTGTGCGCGAAGACCGTCGTCGACGCGACTGCCCTTCCCAATCCCATCGCAATCGCGGGGTCGACGCAAATGAATACGTCGGGCGAACGAACGCCCGACGCAATGAAATTCGCAAGCTTCTTGCTGCCGCCGGGTTCGCCGTTGAACTGAATGCCGTTAGCGCGCAGCGCGTCGGCGACCGGCCCGTTCATCGGCGTCACGAGCGACGCCGCGTAGAGCACGTCGACCACTGCCGGCCCGGCTGAGGGCGACGATGCGCCCATCAACCCTACGGCGAGGGCGAGGGCCGAAAGCCGAGCGAAAGCGAGTTTATACAAAAGCGCGTTCCTCGCGGTGACGGTCCGTCGTCGAAAACGTGACCGAGGTGTGAATCGCAACGGGCACAGCGCACTTCGGTGCGGCGCATTCCGTAGCCGTTGTCGTCCAAGAGCCGGACGTTGCGCTGCTGATCGGGGTGCGTGAAACTCGGCCAGCCGCAGTGCGAGTCGAATTTCGATTCGGACGCAAAGAGCTCGGCACCGCACGCGCCGCAATGGAACGTTCCTTCTCCGCGCTCGTCGAGCAGGCTGCCCGAAAACGGCGGCTCGGTTCCGGCTTCACGCAAGATGTGGTACCGCTGCGAACTCAAATCCGCCTTCCACTCTTGCTCGGTTTTTTGCACCTCGGGTGTTACGTCATGTCGCATCATATACTAAGAACGCCGCCGCAGGCTCGCCGGATGCGTCCGCGGAAGCCCGGCGCCTTACGAGGCCGGCGACCGGCCGGGCTTTGACGGGCCTCCGGGCTGGGAACGGATAGTGGTTATGAAGCTACTGCTGGAAATTTTGCTCTCCCTCGTTCTCCATCCGATCGCGATGATTCTCATGTGGATCAATCTCGCGGCACGCGGCGATATGAGCGGTTTCAAAAAGGTCATCTGGTTTATCGTCAGCATCGTATGGGGGTTGGGACCGATTTTGTACGTCCTGGTCACCGAAGGATCGCTTTGGTGATCGACTACGCCGCTTTCGAAGCGGTCGAAATGCGGGTCGGAACGATCGTTGCGGTCGATCCGTTTCTCGAGGCGCGCAAGCCTGCGTACAAACTGACGATCGATTTCGGCGAAGCGCTCGGCACGAAACGTTCGAGCGCGCAGATCGTGGATATCTACTCGCGGGAAAGTTTGATCGGCGCGCAAGTCGTCGCAGTGGTCAACTTTCCCCCCAAGCGCATCGCCGGTTTTCAAAGTGAAGTGCTCGTTCTCGGCGCGGCCGACGATTCGGGCCGCGTGGTGTTACTGCGGCCCGAGCGTGCCGTTGCTAATGGTTCGCGCATCTACTAGCAAGCGTTAATTTCGCAGCAAGCAAACGGATGCAACGCGTGATTCTATCGATTTGGTGGTATCGATGCGTCCATGCACGCGTTGATGCTGACGGCAGTTATCAATGCGCCGACACCTAGTCCGACAATTTCGCCTTTGCCGTCGCCGGTCGTGCAGTGGTACGCCCAGCGTGGAGCAGAGGTTAGCGGGCTCGACCCAGCTTTAGTTCGCGCCGTTATCGAAGCCGAGAGCGGCGGCGACCCCAAAGCGGTAAGTAAAGCCGGCGCTATTGGAATGATGCAACTCGCTTCAGAGACCGCTTCGGATTGCGGAATACACGATCGGTTCGATCCTCTAGAAAACGTTCAGTGCGGGGCGCGCACGCTTGGGTATTTGGTGCACCACTACGGCGTCGAAACGGGAATCGCCGCGTATAACTTCGGATCCGGCGACGTGGAATCGGTTGGCGGACACTTGAGTAAGATGCCAGTGGAAACGCAGAACTACGTCAAAGCAGTCGTGGAGGAATACGACGTGTTACAGCACGAGACGCCGGACGTGGCGGAACCGGAAACGTTCGAGGCGCTCCAGTCGCCCGCCGTGTTCGACGCAATGCTTCAGAGCACGCAGGTTGGATGCGCGTTCGTCGTTGGTTTGCTGGATCTGCGATCGTCTCACGCGTGCGACGAAACGGAAGCGGTGATCGGCGTTCCCGAAAAGTTACGAGCTCTCGGCACGCTCGAAGCAGCCGCGAGCCTTATGGCAACGTCTCGAGCCACCCCACGTTACTATTCAATGCCTGGTTAAAAGCTCGGACGTGCCACGAGCATGGCGTGTCGATTTGCAGATAGAACATGCCGGTTTGATGGATGTACACGGTTGCGGTCGCATGACGCTCGCTTCGCTCGATCGGCGCAACGTAGATCGGCGCTCCGGCGAGACGTAGTGAGAACGACGGTTCGGCGCCGCGCAGCTGCGAGCAATCGTACGAATAGGTAAGGCCCCACGAACCGGAGGCTGAGAACGGAACCGTCACGCGCGGTCCGATTCCGCGCACGTCAAAGACGGTCGCGCCTTCGGGGAACACGTTGGGCGGAGTGGGCGCTGGCGACGGGATCGGCACGCTCGTCGGCGTGGGTTCCGGCGGACGCGGCGGTAGCGTTACGACGGCTTCCGGTGTCGGCGTCGGTTGGGGCGTCGGCGTTGCTGTCGGACGCCGTGTCGGAGTTGGACGCGGAGTGGGTGTTGGCCGCGGAGTCGGAGTTGGCGTAGGTTCGGGCGTCGCCGTCGGTTCCGGTGTTGGCGTTGGAGTTGGACGCGGCGTCGGCGTTGGACGCGGCGTTGGTGTCGGCGTCGGTTCCGGAGTCGCCGTCGGCTCGGGCGTCGGTGTTGGAGTCGGACGCGGCGTCGGAGTTGGACGCAGCGTTGGTGTTGGACGCGGCGTTGGCGTCGGCGTCGGTTCCGGTGTCGGTGTCGGTTCGGGTGTCGGCGGCGGCGTCGGACGCGGCGTGGGTGTCGGACGCGGCGTTGGTCTCGGCGTCGGTTCAGGTGTCGCCGTCGGTTCGGGCGTTGGAGTCGGTGTCGGTCGCGGCGTCGGCGTGGCGCTCGGAGTCGGCGACGGCGTCGGGACGGATGCAACCGTCGGCGCGTATTCACCTTCGGCTGCTGCGCGCGCCGTTGCAACGACGAGCACGTTGTCGTTGGTGAACGCGGGAAGCTCGAGCGATCCGTCGAGATGCACGTCGCCGCCGCTAGCGTGAATCACCATCGGCTGCGCCTGAACGGCTTCGGCTTCACCTGTCGCGCGCTCCGTCGAAAGATGCGCGCGGTGCCCGTCGGCAAGCGTAATCCAATCCATTTGCAGACTCACCATGCCGATTTGCCCGCGCGAGTTCGACGGAATCGCCGCGACGATTTCGCCTTGTCCGATCGCGCCTTTGCGAACGACGATCCAGCCGTCGACCGAAACGTCGGATGCGGCGCGCAGATTGAGGGTATCGCCGGGCGTCGCGGTTGCGGACGAAACTTTGCTGACGATACGAACCGGAATCAACGTCCCGGCGGGGACGACGACGCGCGACGAACCTTGCGCCAGCGCGTTCCACGGCTGCACGATCGCCAGCACCAATACGAGCGGCCAATAGCGCAACACCGTGAGTCCAAGACGAGCCACGCGAGTGATGTTCCAGGGGGCAAACCGCCCGTTCCTTTTTCCTATAAAGAAAGCTCCGAGGTTTCCCCGGAGATTCGGAATCTGGAGCCGTCGATGGGGATTGAACCCATGCTCTCCGCTTTACCAAAGCGGTGCTTTACCACTAAGCTACGACGGCGGTGCGGCGACGCCCGCGGAAGATACTCTCTTGAGGACCTCGAGCCCTACAACCAACTGGACCGGCGCTTCCGGAAGCACGTAGGGGTCGGCCAAGCGGATTTTCCTTTTTTGGCGGTTCTTCGTTCGTTCCCACCTGAGGCAACCTAGCCTCTCAGTTACGTCTTCCACCGGCACCAGGAAGACGCGCTGCACGTCGGGGCAGTAAACGCCGAAGAAATCGGCGTCCCCTTTGTACGAACGAGGGCCGCCGTTTCGGTGCGCGTGGGAGGTGTAAGCATTAAATTGTATCGATCCCATACGCAAACGGCCTGTCTTGACTTGAACCTTGAAGAGCGCACCGTCGATTTCTACGATCATATCGTAGCGGTGGTTCTCACCCCACGGAATTGCAACGCCATAACCCAACTGAACGAAGGCTCTAAGTAGCGTGGCTTCCGAAAGATCACCGATACTTTTCGTATCTCGTTTTTTCAATTGTTCCATGGAACAAATTGTAGCGAGGGAGTGTGCCACTTGTATGGCATTGTTATTTTTCCTTCGCCGAATTTTTTTTTAG
>DASRSM010000209.1:0-7092 GCA_035656415.1 Vulcanimicrobiaceae bacterium
AGTTCGAACTCCTACCGCTGCGGGTCCACGAGTTTCTGGCGGGCGTCCCACTGCACGACGCGTGGACCGTCGAGCTGCCGAAGTCGCGTGACGGAATCACCCTCGCTCGGTTTCTGAGCGCAACGAGCGCGAGCGCATTTACCCCGTCGCCGATCGTGCGGCTGCTGCTTCGACTGCGCTTCTTCGTCGGCGGAATCTTCGGCTGGGATCACGAGCAAGCCGAAACCAATCGGGAAACGTTCGTAACGCGTCTCACCGCAGACGATTGCGCGAGATCGCTCGTACCGCCCGGAACGCGCAAAGGATCGTTTCGCGTCGTTTACCGCTTCGACAACGAAGAAGTCGCCGAGATCGTTAATGCAACCGTCCACGCCGCAATGCTGAGCGCGCTCGTCGAAACTCCAACGTCGTACCGCTATTATCTCGGCGTCTACGTTCAACCCGTTTCGCGCCTGACGGCCACCTATATGGCGCTCATCGATCCAGTCCGCCGGTTTATCGTCTACCCGTCGCTCCTGCGCAGCGTCGCCACCAACTGGAAAATGATGGAATAACCGCAGCGCCGAATGCCTTCGCGCTGTGTTTTCTTACATTCGTACGCTGTTGACGTGTGCTATCTTTGCCGCGTTGTTTCTGCCGCTTCCGGCGACGGCATCGCCGCTCTTACTTCAGAACCCGACCGTTAGCCGGACGCAGATCGCGTTCGTGTACGGGGGCGACATCTGGGTAGTCGGCCGCGAAGGCGGACAAGCGCGCCGTCTCATCACCGGGTACGGTCTCGCGAGCGCGCCGTACTTCTCGCCCGACGGGTCGACGATTGCGTTCAGCGCCAACTACGACGGGCGCGTCAACACCTACGTCGTGCCGGCTTCGGGAGGACAACCCAAACGCCTCACCTACCATCCGATGCCCGACGCGGTGGTGGGCTGGACGCGCGACGGCTCGCGCGTGCTCTTCCGGTCGCGGCGCAACAGCGGAACCGACGCGAATCAGCTCTACACGATTCCCGCCGCCGGCGGCCTCGCTACGGTACTGCCGTTGCCCGACGCCCAATCCGGTTCGTACTCCTCCAACGGCACGCACCTCGCCTACGTTCCCAACGGACAGTGGGAGCCGTATTGGCGTCAGTATCGCGGCGGTCAAGTCACGCCGATCTGGATCGCGAATCTTGCCGACTCTTCGGTCAAGCGCATTCTCACCGGCAACGCCAACTATCTCAGCCCGATGTGGATTGGCGACTCGATCTACTATTTATCCGATCGCGACGGCTCGTTTTCACTCTACGCGTACGACATCAACACCGGCAACTCGACGCGACTCGTCGACAACCGGCGCGGCTTCGACGTCGTTTCCGCCTCGGCCAACGACGGAACGATCGTGTACTCGCAGTTCGACTCGATCCATCTGTACGATCCCGTTTCGCACAGCGATCGCCCCGTTCCGATTACGATTTCCGATGAAATGCCGCAAGTGCGTCCGCACTGGATGAAAGTCGCCAAAGAGATTAGGAACGCGCAAATCTCGCCCACCGGCGTTCGCGCCGTCTTCGAAGCGCACGGCGAAATCCTGACGGTACCCACCGAGCACGGCGACATCCGCAACCTTACGCAAACGCCCGGCGCGGCCGAGCGCGATCCCGCGTGGTCGCCCAACGGAAAGTGGATTGCGTATTTTTCCGACGCGACCGGCGAATACACGCTGCGTATCAAAGATCAAAAAGGCCAACATCCCGCGCGCATGGTCGTCCTCGCGCCGAATCCGTCGTACTACTACACGCCGACGTGGTCGCCCGACAGCAAGAAGATCGCCTACCTCGACAAGCATCTCGGCATGTACTACATTAACGTTTCGGAAGAGCGCCCGACGGCGGTGAAGTTCGCCGAGCAGCGCATCGAGAATTTCGGCGCCACCTTCGACGCGGTGTGGTCGCCCGACAGCCGCTATATCGCCTACACCGTCGGCCAAGCCAACTTCTTGCGCGCGATCTATATTTACGACACCCAAGCCGGGCGCTCGTATCAAATTACCGACGGTATGAGCGACTCGTCGTCGCCGGCCTTCGATAAATCCGGTAAGTATCTGTATTTTCTGTCGAGCACGAACACCGGTTTTACCCCGACCGGATTGGACATGGAATCCGACCAGCGTCCGACCACGAGCAGCGTCTACGCCGTCGTGCTGGATAAATCGCTGCAATCTCCGGTTGCGCCGCAAAGCGACGAAGAGGCGTCTTCTTCCGACGAGCCTGAAACGGCAGCCGCAAAACCCGCAGCCTCGCCCAAGGCGTCGCCCAAGGCGTCGCCCAAGCCGATGCCCGCACCGGGGATCGCCTTTCAAGACATCGGACAACGCATCGTCGCGTTGCCGGTTCCGGAAGCCAACTACGTATCGCTGCAAGCCTCGGTACGCGGACGCATCATCCTCGGCGCGGCGCCCCTGACGACGGTCGGCCCGAAACAGCCGCTCATCTCGGTGTTCGCGTTCGATACGACCAGCCGCAAAGTGCTGCCCCTTGCCACCAAAGCAAAGGGCTTTACCGTCTCGTTCGACGGGAAGAAAATGCTGTTGCAAAAACCGGGTGACGACGACGCCGATAGCTGGTCGATCGTATCGACCATGGAACCCGTCAAAGGCGACGAGGGCGCGCTCGACACGGCCAGCCTCGAGGTGTACTCCGTACCGCACGAAGAGTGGGCGCAGATGTATCGCGAGACGTGGCGCATCGAACGCGACTATTTTTACGATCCGAACTATCACGGGCTCGACATTGCCCGCGCCGAACAGCTCTTCGCGCAGTTCCTCCCGGGACTCGCGTCGCGCGACGACTTCACGTATCTCACGGAACGCATGATCGGCTATCTAGAAGTCGGCCACTTGTGGGTCGGCGGTCCCGAACCGACGGTCGACAAAGTTTCGGTCGGCATGCTGGGCGCCGATTACACGGTCGCCAACGGACGCTTCCGCTTCTCCAAGATCTACAGCGGCGAAAACTGGAATCCGAAGCTGCGCGCGCCGCTCACGCAGCCGGGCGTCGACGTTCACACCGGCGACTATCTGCTTGCGGTAAACGGACAGCCGGTACCCGCCAATCGCGAAGTCTACGCCGCGTTTGAGGAAACGGCGGGCAAACAGACCACCATCACGGTCGGACCGAATCCCAACGGAACGCTCTCGCACGACGTCACCGTGGTACCGGTTGCCAGCGAACGCACTCTGCGGTATCGCGAATGGATCGACGGCAACCGGCAATACGTCGACCGTATCAGCGGCGGACGCATCGGTTACCTGCACTTACCCGATACGGAGTACGGCGGTTTTACGAACTTCAACCGGTACTACTTCGCGCAAGTCGGTAAGGCAGGCATCGTTCTCGACGAGCGTTACAACCACGGCGGACAAATCGCCGATTACATCATCGACGTGCTCAGCCGCCCGACGCGCGCCGTCATCAAGTCGCGCGACGGAAAGAGTTACACCGATCCGCCGCTGGCGATTCCCGGGCCCAAAGTCATGCTGATTAACCAGTACGCCGGCTCCGGCGGCGACGCGTTACCGTGGCTTTTCAAAAAGGCCAACCTCGGGCCGCTCGTCGGCGTTCGCACGTGGGGTGGACTCGTCGGCATCGGCGGCTACCCGATCCTCATGGACGGCGGCGACGTTATGGCGCCGCGCATCGCGATCGGTGGACTCCACGGCCAGTGGGAAGTCGAGGGACACGGCGTTTCACCGAACGTCGAGGTGCAAGTGGATCCGGCGCAATACCGCGAGGGAATCGACAACCAGCTCGAAGCCGCGGTAAACGTTGCGCTAAAAATGCTGAGCGAACACCCTATCCCGAATTATCAGGTACCGGCCTATCCCAACCACAACCCGCAACTTCCGCCGTAAGAATCCCCATATCAAGCTAGCCGAAAGTGCTTGAAGGATTGACGAGACCCCTGTAGAGATGAGACGAGAAAAACTTCTAAGGCTCGGAGCCACTGTTGCGGGCGTAGCGCCACCAGGTTGAGGAAGCGGTTGGTCGCGAGTGACTCTTCGTTATCGCCCCAGGGGGATGCGCATGCCAAATCGCCTTCGTGTCGGTGTATATGGGTATGTTTACGTTCCGGTCATCGCAAAGGGGCGACATCCCCTGCCTTCACACTCACGCCGTACGCGTAGATCAGAAACGCAGCGTATCTCCCTCCAGTTGGTAGGTGGGTGAACGCGCTACAGCGAGGCTTCGCCGCCTACGTAGATCCCTTTGTTTGCTTCAGCAATCTCCATGATTGCTTTTTCCGCATCTTGGATCCACTCCGTTGCCTGTGACGTCGCAGAACGTAACGCCGTGACGACGATCCCCCGCGGTTCGCCGTCTCTGGCGAATGCAGCATACCCTCTGGTTTGAAATTCTTTGAGGGCTCTTCCCAAAGCGGCCACGCTTGTAAAATCAACGAATACCGAAACGGTCTGCGGGGCTTCTCGACTTTTACGAATCGCCCTACTAAGGTCGCCGATTATATCCACGCGATCGTCCTCGGGCTTCCAGCCTGATACCAACTGCGAAATAACTGTCCGAGCCGGTTCGAGAGAAATAATCGGTAATTGCGCAAGCGCGTCATCAGCAGGCTGAATTTCTGTCGATTCAACTCCATCCTCGACCAAGCTCCACCCTCCTATTTTCCGAGCACGCCAACTCCTTGGTGGCTGAACGCTGCTTGAATGACCTGTAAGCGAAAACGCCGCATCCTCAAGAAGGATGTCCACAAAGGTACCCAAGAAATAGCGAACGCCGCACTGCTTAAGATCTGACTGCGTTAATACCTTACCCAATGGGCTATCCATTACTGCCGCCATGTCCATCGTGAAATCACCCGGGTAGCGACCCGCATATTGAAGGTACCCCACCCCGCGGACGGTTTGAACTTCGATGAACGCACCCACTTTAATCCGCGTTTTACTCATGGCACTACCAGTGGAATCGATTCAAGAGCCGCCTGTAACATGTTAACAATTTAGTGCAAAGCACCAAGGGCACTCTCTTCTGCAGCCGTTGCCCCCTCGACCTTCCACAACCGGCGGCTGATGCAAGTGCCAAGCCAAGCAGTGTCAGGCGTTTCATCACTAGACGTTTTAGCCCGCATTCCCCGCATGCGTTTGCAAAACCGATGCTGCCGAGTAGCGATTTTTGATATAATAGATATGAGGAATCGCGCTGATTATGTGAGACTGGTTTGACGAACCCGACGGGTGAAGCCGAAAACAACGTTCTTCGGCTCGATTTCGACCACCGCATCATGGTGCAGTTCCGCGGCTCGGTCGTCACCTCGGATGCAGGTTTGCTCGCGTATCGCGAACTTGACGATGCACTTGGATTGACAACAGCGGCCGGTGATCTTCTCGCTGATGCGCGCACGGGAAAGAACGGTCGGCACACCCTCGTCGGCATGTTCCGCCAATCAGTCTTCGGCAGACTCGCGGGATACGAAGACGTGAACGACGCGTTGCGGCTACGACATGATCCCGCTATACGCTGGATCATCGGCGGAAAAGGAGCGAAAGGCTTGGGCGCGTCGCCCAGCCGGATGGGACGATTCGAAACCAACTGGCTGGCAAAGCCGCAAAACCTCGCAACGCTCACCGATCTCTCGGGTCATTGGATCGATCGCGTCGCGAAACGCCGCCCACGCGGTCGCGTCGTGCTCGACATGGACTCATCCGTCAGCCCGACCTACGGCGATCAAGAGGGCAGCGTCTGGAACGGGCATTACGTCACCACGTGCTACCATCCGATCTTCGTCTTCAACGAGTATGGCGACCTGGAACGATGCGCGCTTCGCCCTGGCAACGTGCATAGCGCTGATGCGTGGGAAACGGTTCTCAAGCCGGTGATCGCACGCTACCAAGTAGCGGCGACGAGCATCGCCTTCCGCGGCGACGCCGCCTTCGCTCAGCCGAGCATGTACGAGTACCTCGAATCGGGGCATCGAGTACGCGATCCGCCTTCCCGCCAATCAGATACTCCAGGCGGAGATCGCTCACATGCTCAAGCGGCCGGTCGGGCGGCCGACGCACTACTTGCAGCGCTTCTACAAGAGCTTTCGCTATCGGTTGGTCGCGTCGACGCCGCGTCGTCGCCAAAGTGGAATGGCATTTTCGGGGAGATATTCCCGCGCATCGGCTTCATCGTTACGAACTCGCGCTGCAAGTCTACGAATGTCGTCGCCTTCTATAACAAGCGGGGGTTGGACGAGCAATACGTAAAAGAATGGAAGGGCGCGTTGAAGGGTACGCGCCTCTCGTTCGACGCAAACGCCGTTCGTCTTCAGCTTCATGCCCTGGCGTACAATCTCGACAACTTCCTTCGGACGCTCGCGGTTCCGGAGACGATCGCCGAGTGGTCGTTGACCACACTTCGCGAGAAGCTGATCAAGATCGGCGCAAAGGTCGCCAGCCACGGCCGGTACGTCGCGTTTCAGATGGCGGAGGTTGCGATCCCGCGTAGATTGTTCGCCACGATCGAGAGAATCACGGCCCTGATCGCCGCCCTTGGCGGTGACAACATGAACGCTCAGCTAACGCCGGTCTGGGAAAAACGACGGGAGATTTGCCCCCTTTTGATCTTGCGGCTGGGTTTCTCGGCGCCCGACGGGCCGATGCGGGCGTCATTTCGCGACGAACGAGCGACTCGGCTTGTCCAACGCGCTGGAAAACGCTTGAACCGCCCGGCAACGGCTCGAAAAGGCGACTCATATGGGGAATGTCGGATTAGATGAGGCTCCTATCTAATGATCGACCCTGACGCCGTTCGGCGGCAGCTAGACTTAGAGCGTCGCACTCTTGCCCCGGAAGACTGCGTCCTGGAAGCGCTTCCCCATGTTTCGCGTCTTCGGGCTGTCGATTCCTCAAGGCACATGATCGCGTTTTCCGCGCTATCGAGTCACACGGCGGATCGAATCATCGTAGAGCAAGCCTCACACTATCGTGCCGTTTGCGCCGACGTGGAATGGAAAGTGTACGGGCACGACAGCCCGCTCGATCTACTGCAGCGTGTCGAGCGACACGGCTTTACTCCGGGACCCCGCGAGGCTGTATTGGTGCTGGATTTGCAAG
>DASRSM010000210.1:0-3457 GCA_035656415.1 Vulcanimicrobiaceae bacterium
GGGTGCAAGCTCGTCGTCGGACACGTGCTGCTCTACCATCCCGCGATGCGTACGATCCTCAAGCTGATCTCCGACGGGCGAATCGGCGAAGTACGGCATTTGCGCTCGCGTCGCCTGAGCTGGGGACGGCTGCGTTCGTACGAGGACGTCTGGTGGAGCTTCGCGCCCCACGACGTCGCCATAATGCTCGAAGTCTTCGGCGAAGAGCCGTCGGGAATCTCGTGCGATGCCAGCGCGTTTATTCGGCCGCACATCGCAGACGTCACGTACGCCGACTTTCGCTTTTCGTTGGGCCGCACCGCCCATATCGAAGTCGCATGGATCGATCCCGACAAGGGATGGCGTCTGGACGTCTTCGGCTCCGCCGGCGTGCTCACGTTTACGGAAAACGCCGAAGGGTCCAGGTTGATCCTTACGCCCTGCGGCGACCGGCTCAACGCGCGTGGTGAGGCCGAGCTCTATCGCGAGCCCGCGCGTACGATCGACGTACCCGAAGGCGAACCGCTGCAGATCGAACTCGAAGCGTTTTGCCGCACCGTGCGCGGAGGAAGATTGCCGCCGAGTCACGGCGACGAAGCACTGGCCGTCGTTCGAACGGTCGCCATGATTCATGAGTATGCAGAAACTCCCGCCCTAACCGCGGAGACGAGGAGCCGATGGACGGCGTAGCCGAGAAAACCTTTTTCGTACACGAGAGTTCCTATGTCGACGAGCCGGTTTCGATCGGCAATGGAACGAAGATCTGGCATTTTTCACACGTGATGACGGGAAGCGAGATCGGGCGCGAGTGCACGATCGGTCAAAACGTGGTCATCGGACCACGCGTGCGGATCGGCAACCGCGTGAAGATCCAAAACAACGTCTCGGTGTACGAAGGCGTCGAACTCGAAGACGACGTGTTCTGCGGTCCGAGCATGGTATTTACCAACGTGACGACGCCGCGCTGCGGCACGCCGCGCAACCGTCCCGAGAATTTCGCGGCGACGCGCGTTCGCCGCGGCGCGAGCTTGGGCGCAAACTGCACCGTCGTGTGCGGTCATACGATCGGCGAGTATGCGTTCGTCGGCGCCGGGTCGGTGGTGACGAGCGACGTTCCGCCTTATGCGCTGGTCTACGGGAATCCGGCACGCCTGCGCGGTTATGCGTGCGAGTGCGGAGTTCGCTTGAGGGTCGCTTACGATGCGGCGCGCTGCGAAGCGTGCGGCCGCATGTACGTCGAAGAGCACGGACGTTTGCGGAGGGTTGACGGATGATTCCGATCCTCGATTTAACGCGTCAGCATCGCCAGCTTCGACCCGAACTGGAGCGTGCGATCGGCGAAGTGCTCGACTCGGGCACCTTCATCAGCGGACCGAACGTAAAGGCGCTCGAAGAAGAGGTTGCGCGCTATGTCGGCGCCGCGAACGCCGTCGGACTCAACTCGGGAACCGACGCGCTGCATCTCGCGCTTCGCGCGCTCGACATCGGTCCCGGCGACGAGGTCATCACGACGCCGTTCACGTTCGTAGCGACGACGGAAGCCATCGGAATGGTCGGCGCGACGCCGGTGTTCGTCGACATCGATCCGGCGACGCTCAATATCGATCCGGCCGCGGTCGAAGCGGCGGTCACGCCCCGCACCAAAGCCATCCTTCCCGTACATCTGTACGGCTTGCCTGCGGCGATGAGCGAAATCAATGCGATCGCCGCGAGGCACCGGCTGGCGGTGATCGAGGATTGCGCGCAATCGATCGGATCGACGTACCGAGGCGTCCGAACGGGTGCCATCGGGACGATCGGCGCGTTCAGCTTCTTTCCGTCGAAAAACTTAGGAGCGTGCGGAGACGGCGGCATGATCGTCACGAATGACGAACAGCTCGCCGAACGCGTACGACGCTTGCGCGCGCACGGTGCGGCCGTGAAGTACTACCACGACGAGCTCGGCGTCAACAGTCGTCTCGACGAGCTCCAAGCAGCCATTCTGCGCGTGAAGCTTCCGCATCTCGAAGACTGGATCGAGCGCCGCCGGACCGTGGCCGCGTGGTACACGGTCGAGCTCGGACGCTTAGCGGGAATCACGCTGCCGGTCGGCGGTCCGCCGCAAACGGTGCGCCACGTTTACCACCAATTCACCATTCGCGTTCTCGACGGTCAGCGCGATCGCGTGGCGCGCGATCTGCGCGAGCGCGGCGTACAGACGATGATCTACTACCCGGTTCCACTGCACTTGCAAGCCGTTCACGCGGGGCTGCATCTGCACCAAGGCGCGTTTCCGCACGCCGAAAAGACGGCGGCCGAGGTCTTGTCGCTGCCGATGTTCCCCGAGCTGCGGGATACGGAAGTCGACCGCGTCGTGTCGTCAGTCGAAAAGGCAGTTAAGCAACAAAGAGTACCGGCATGAAAGTTCTGAGCGTGGTCGGGGCGCGCCCGCAGTTCGTAAAAGCCGCCGTGTTGAGCGCGGAGTTCGCTCGGCGCGGAATCAAAGAAGTGCTCGTCCACACCGGTCAGCACTATGACGCCGAAATGTCCGACGTATTCTTCGAAGAGCTCAACATTCCAAAACCGAAATACGAGCTCGGCGTCGGCTCCGCCGGCCACGGCGTGCAAACCGGTGAAATGATGCGACGGCTCGAGCCGGTCGCGATTGCCGAGCGCCCGGACGCGATCGTCGTCTACGGCGATACGAACAGCACGCTTGCCGGCGCGCTGGTGGGAGCGAAACTCGAGATTCCGGTAGCGCACGTCGAAGCGGGATTGCGCTCGTTCAATCGTTCGATGCCCGAAGAGATCAATCGCATCGTGGCCGACCACGTGTCGAGCTGGTTGTTCGTCCCGAACGCCCGCGCGACGGCGCAGCTAGGCTCAGAAGGCGTCGTCGATGGCGTCGTCGAGGTCGGCGACCTGATGGTCGATCTCGTAGCGCGCGTCGCGCAGACGCTGCCGAAGCACCCGCCGGTGCTCGAGCGTTTCAGGGTTTCGCCCTACGCCTACGGAGTCGCGACCATTCACCGTGCATCGAACACCGACGATCCGCAAACGTTCAAGCGGTTGATCGAGGGCCTTCACGCCGTCGACATGCCGATCGTGTTCCCCGTGCATCCGCGAACGCGCGGCATTGCTGCCGAGCACGGCGTCGGAGAGAACGACAACATCATCGTGACCGGGCCGCTCTCCTACGGGGAGACGATGGCCCTGCTGGCGCGCGCCTGCGTCGTCTTTACCGATTCGGGCGGCATGCAGAAGGAGGCGTACGTGTTGCGGGTTCCGTGCGTGACGCTCCGTGGAGAGACCGAATGGCTCGAGACGCTCGAGGACGGATGGAACGTCCTAGCGGGCAGCGATCCGATCAAAATCGCTCGCAGCGCGCGGCGGCTGATGCCGGCTAAGCAGAAGAGCCACTACGGCGACGGCCGCAGCGCGGAATACATAACCGATGCACTGGTCGGAAAATCCGGCGTGAAAGGCACGGGTTACGAAA
>DASRSM010000211.1:0-7981 GCA_035656415.1 Vulcanimicrobiaceae bacterium
ATTTTGTCACGGACGGGTCGGAAACAGTCGGGATCAGCGGGGACAAGCCGGGAACCTGCGCGGCGGAAAAGCCTTATGGGGTAACACTATTCGGTATCGCTCGCACTGGTCGCCTCGTCTAGTTCCCTGAAGATGTGTAGACAGCGCTCCGCGGTCGTGCGGATATCCGCATGGCCAAGGGGCTTGAAAAACCACTTCGAGCGCGACGCCCTTCTCTGCGAGAAGGCGTCCGTGCGTGGCACGCAAGCAGTGATCTCAATGGTCCGCTACCTCACGGTAGCGGCGTAATCTTGAACTTGGTCGGAGGAACTTTGCTGATGCAGCTCGTGTCGGCTCGGTTGAGTGCGTCGAAGAACGACCTCACGATCTCGAACGCGCATTTATTGGCCTCGGCCGATGGACTGCCGAAAGCGACGTGGGCGACGTTGGGTATAGTCACGACGGTAGCGTTCTTGAGCGTTCGCGCCACATAAGGCCCAAACGATGCAGCCGTTTGGGCGTCGTATTGCGCCGAAATAACGAGCGTCGGAATACTGCTCCGCGTTGCGTCGCGCACTTGCGGAGAAACGCTCGGCACGTTCCAAACAGCACAGTTTTGGCGCATGAACGGAAGGTTGGGGGCGTTCTGCCAGATGGAAAGCGAAAGCATTGGGAACGCACGATGCCCGGCGGCGACGACGGCGTGTTCGCTTTCGTAGGGTACCCATTCACCACACGAAACGCCGTTGAAGAGGCCGTTGCTCAACACTCCGATACCGGCTGGATCGAGTTTTGGTTTTGCCCACGTTGATGCGATGAACCTGGCATCGCCATGAGCGAGTGCGTCGAACGCTGCCGGCATCTTAGCTGCGATGTGCGTTCCCGGCGACACCGCCCACTGCAAGAGCATACCTCCGCTAATCATAACGTCCACTTTACGAGAATGTCCGGGCACTTCGACGCTGACGGTTTTGGGCGAGGCCTCGTATTGGTTGACCAGTCCTTGGAACGTTGCGGCGATGTTACCGTAGCGTTGATGGCACGCCGTCTGCGCCTCGCACGCTTTGAACACCGCGTTGATTCCTTCACCTGCGCTGGGCCACGACGCAACGCCACCGGCAAGCGGCGGCGGAAACACGCCGTCGATGCCGACCGAGCGGATGCCGTCAGGGTGCATGCGCATATACGTCAGAGAAAGATCGGTTCCGTAGGAGATGCCGTAGACGTTCCACTTCTTCACGTGCAACGCGAGGCGCAGCGCTTCCAGGTCGTCGGAGCTCTCCAGCGTGTTGTACGCGCCGAGGTCGGGCGTCTGCGTGGCGAGTTCCCGGCGGCATTTGCGCGTTGCAACGGCATACGCATATCCGGTAGCCGCAGCGTCGTAGGGCATGTTCAACGTTTCTGCAGCCCAACGATCCAGCACATCGCAGGTTAGCTTTGGATGCGCGGTATACGTGCCGCGCTGCGACATAAAAATAACCTTGCGATTGGCATCAAGCTTTCCAGCCAGCGCCATCGGGATTTCGGTTATTGCATCGTCCCCGGGGCCGCCGGCAAGCCAGACGATCGGATCGCTCCGCACTGGTGCCGACGCTGCCGGGATAATGGCGACCGAAAGGCTAATCGTGCGGCCGTTGGGGTGAACGCGATCCTCGGGAACGGTGATTCGTCCGCATTGCGCGTGGCTGAGCTCCGGAATAGGGTGCGGCGGTCTCGGGCAGGGCCCCTGAACAAACGTCGACGCACTTGCCGTCGGCAGCGGAGTGGTCGACGTACCGGTGCTATTGCACCCAGCGAGAATGCAGGCTAAAGCAACAAGCGGCAGCAGGGGTTTCATCGAACGTTGACTCCAGACTCAGCAGAAGCGCATGCAGTGTCGACCGAGCGCTGGTGCGACAGAAACGATTGGAAAATGCGCTGCGCGCATGGCGATTGTGCGATCACCCAATGACCGATCCCCTTGATGACCACGTACGTTGAGTTTGACAGCGTGCTGACTTGGTATCGCCCCCACTTTGCACCCGTCTTTGCGTCAATCGCTCCCGATACGACCAAAGTGGGAATCGTGCTGCGCACGCGGATGCGCTGCGATGCCGGTCCTTCCGAAACGTTCCAAAATTTGCACAGTTCGCGCAGAAACGGCAATTGCGGCGCATTGATCAAAACCGAATCGGGCAACGTTGGAAACTCGCGCCGTCCCGCGCTCAAGATTTCCGGCGGGGATCCGTACGGCTCCCACTCGCGGCAAATGAAACTGTTCGTCATCCCGAGCGCTTGCTCCGGAACGTCCGCGACCCCGGCCCCGGCTGCGCGCGTCTCCAAGAACGTTTGGGGATTGCCGTTCGCGAGGTTGTAGAGCGCCGCCGGCAAATTCGCTGCCTTGGGCTTGTTGGCGACCAGCATGTTCACGATCGCGCCGCCGTCCAGAATCACCTTCACTGGGGAGGCGCCGGGTGACGGAACGACTTGACGGACGATCGGGTGCGCCTCCAGTTGAATGACGATCTTCGTGAAGGTACCGAGCAGGTCAGGATATTTGCTGGCGCAACTTGGCTGCGCGTAGCACTCGCGAAAGACCGCCGTAATTCCCTCGTGGAAGCTGCTCCACGTCCATGGAAGACTGACGATATTAGGCGGAACGACCGAATCAATAATTGCCGTTTTGATGCCATCCGGGTGATCGCGCAATAACGATAGCGTAAGATCGGTCCCATACGAATATCCGTAGACGTTCCATTGATGGATGTGAAGGGCGCTGCGAAGGTCGACGATATCCCGTTCGTTCTCGGTCGTGTTGTAAGCAGCGAGGTCGATGCCTTGACCGGTCAGACGCCGGTGACACGCCGCCGCTGCCTTTGCTTGAGCTCGCCCGGTCGAAGGCGCGTCATACACGAGGCTGACTTGGTCCGCGTAGAACCGATCCAACTCCGGGCAGTTAAGGTCGGGGTCGTCGTACAGCGTCCCGCGCTGATCGATGACGACGACGTCCCGATTGCGGTTGATTCCGGCATGCACTAAGAAAGGGATGTCGAGGATCGCGGCTTCGCCGGGGCCGCCGGCCAAAAATAGGATTGGATCGGGTTGAGGGTGCGTCAAGCGCGAGCGCACGATCGCAACGGCGAGGCGGATGGTCCGGCTACTGGGAATGGCGCGGCTTTCCGGAACGATCAAGAACCCGCAGCGCGCAGTCTTGAGGTCCTCGATTGGTTCGGGAGTTTTCGGACACGCTGCCGCTTCAAACCGCGGCGTTGTCTTTGCGCTGGGAGCGGGATTAGGCACCGTGGATTGTGCAGAGCACCTCGAACACGCCAGCAGGGCAATCAAAACCAGCGAAAAGCGGCTAGGCATGCGTCGATGTCTCCAAAAACAACTACGAGTTCTACCGTTGATAAGGGACGCCTTCTGCTGTGAAGACGTTGTTGGAGATCGCCAGTAGCCTAAGCCAGGCACGCACGAAAGTTTCCGTGGCTGGAGCGATAGCCGGCGTCCCCGCTGACTCGTGTAACGTTTTCTAACGGAGCGGTTGGGAACGGAAGGGATAGATCG
The DNA here is from genome assembly GCA_035656415.1 of Vulcanimicrobiaceae bacterium. GTDB lineage: Bacteria > Vulcanimicrobiota > Vulcanimicrobiia > Vulcanimicrobiales > Vulcanimicrobiaceae > JAFAHZ01. The sequence goes on from DASRSM010000211.1 coordinate 3,526, forward strand.
GGAAGCGCGCGAGCCTAGGGGAACGCGACGACTTGCAAAGCCTGATAAGAGAACACTTTTCGGTATTGGTCGGGATTGCCCGGAACCTCAAAGTAGCGAGTTCGCAAGGCTTTCCGCCGCGCCAGCGGCCATGATGTCCTATTCGTGAAGGCACCGCTCCCTTGCCCGTGCAAAAAAGCCCCACTTGGTGGACGATGTAGAACGACGGAAAAGCCTTACAAGATCACACTATTCGGTAACCGACGTTATTCGGCTGGAGTCCCCGGTTGAGGGTTCGACTCCCAGCCATCCCAAATAGCATTGTCCTTTTTCGGAGGGCCTTATGTCTTTGGAACTGCTTAACACGCTTGGCACACTCGGTACTTTCCTCGTCATCGCTGCAACCGCGATAGCCGCAATCGTCCAACTGCGCCACATGCGCGGAAGCAATCAAATCACGGCCTTTAATCAACTGCAGATGATTACAGAAAGCCCAGAACTGCAAGCGGCCCGCTATTTCGTCCGCACGGAGCTGAACGAAGTGCTGAAGGATCCCGTCTTTCGCTATCAGGTATCGCGTAAACGAATCCTGTCTCCAGAACACCAACAGGCGTGGAGTAAAATCACTCATCTCGGCAATTCTTATGAAGCTATGGGAGCTCTGGTCAAAAATAGGTTAGTTGATAAGCACCTCGTCCTCGACATGTTTTTCGGGCAAGTCATTACGACGTGGAACACGCTCTCGCCAATAACGGCGATAATTAGGCGTGACGAAGGAAACGGTCTATGGGAGAACTTCGAGTATCTAACGGTCCTGTCGAGAGAGTGGGACGCAGCACATAAGAATGGAACGTATCCCGCCGGAATGTCTCGCCTCGAGGTTCAGGATGACTGGCTTGAAGCCGACAAGCAGTACGCCGCGTCGTTAGCACCGGCGTAACGGAGCTACCGCGGCTTACCTTGAACGTCGAACTTCGCCAAGAGGCACGACCGCAATCGCCGAGTAAGGTTTCAGTCGCCATGCTCAATCGCTCAGTAGACGGCGACGGGCGGGATCGGCTGGAATCCCCGGAACAGGGTTCGACTCCCGGCCCTCCCCAACGCGCGTTATTTCACGGGGTTTTCTTGCGCTGGGCGTCGCTGACGAGCGCAGGCATGCGGCTGCGTGCCTTTGAACTAGGCTCTCGTAGGAGCGACTTGAATTGAAACGTACTTTTCGATGCGCTTTCGTCGCAGTATTTACCATCGCCGCTTTGAGCGTTGCCGCCGTGGGCTTTTCGGCTCACGCAAATGCCCAGAGCGCAAATCCGTGGACGCATGGCATCGTCGATGCGAGCTTCATCTGGACCCCTCCGACCGGCGTCGCCGGGGACATCCCGAAATGCGCCTTACATCTTGCGAAAGCGTCAGGATATACGGCGGCGACGGCCAGACAAGGTGAAGAGTCGCCGCTGCAGGTCTGCCTTCTGCAAAAGATGCACGAGCACGGCGCAACGAAGAACGCCATCGCATTTACGAAATGGTACTACGCGACGCCCTACGGTGACTCGGCTTACATCACCGCGCTCGCCAAGCCACAATACGGACCGGTTCAGCTTGCCAGCATCTTTTATCCTGGGAATGCGAACAATAACGCTGCCTATCTGTTCGTCAACGGCACGAACCCGCGGTTCACCGATCCGAACGTCGTCTTCGCATCAGCCGCTAAGCCCTGGAAGCACAACGCGGATTACAAAGCGATCCTTAGCGCGCACCCTAATGCGTTCGTGTACCCGGCGCTGTCGTTCGTAGGGCTCGCGCGGCGTGACGGTGGCGGCCAACGTTTCACGCTCGCCGCGCCGATCCTCGACGGCTGCCATGCCTGCGCGCGGTTGGGCACCGTCGATATCGTCTACGAATTCGGAAACCTCGGTGCGCCGAAAGGCGCGTCGGTCATCGCGGTCCGATCATCGTAGACCAACGGCCCACGATACCTAGCCAAGAATGAATTATGAGTTGCCGTATCACCCTTTGTCACCGACGGGCAAGGCCACACAGCCGCGAAACGGAGCAAACGTTCCAAGGGCGAATCGGTGAGCCGCGAGTGCAAACTTACCGATCGTCCAGCGGCCGTTGATGCTACATGAAGGAGATGAAGAGCTATGAATCGTGCAACGAGACGCGTTCGCGACCTGATCATGGGCGGCACTTGTGTGGTAACCATCCTTTGGGCCACCCCCGGATTCGCTTCAAATGCGTCGGATTTGCAGGCCACCGTTAAAAAGTTGGTTTCCGACATCAACAAAGGCGATTTTAAGTCAGTCGCCGCCGCTTGCGCACCTCGCGCGTCCATCGTTGACGGGTTCCCGCCCTATTCTTGGCAAACGTGCGCCGACTGGATGAAAGGCTACGAAGCGAACAACAAGGCCATTCAGGCAACCTTAGGTACCCTTTCGATCGGGAAGCCCATTTATACGGAAGTGCGAGCAGACCACGCGTACTCGGTCTATCCCGTCACGTTCACCGACGCACAGCATGGCAAACCGGTTTCTTACAAGGGCAGCATGGCGGTGACGCTGCAGAAAATGACGAGTGGTTGGGTTTTCACGGGCATCGCATCGGCGTGGGGCACGAACTAGACTCCGGCGTCATCCCGTAAACTCCGGCGTTGCAGCTGCCAACGCTCGCGCTTTCCAATCGATTGGTTCGATTCTTCCGGTCAATAGCGTCCATGCGGTGCCGCTTCCGAACGCGGCGATCGCTGCGATCGTAAAGGGCAGCGTAAAATTGCCGGTCGCCTCAACCAGGACGCCCGTCAGCGACGGAGCAATCAGGCCTGCACCATTTGCAATCATGTTTTGAATGCCAACCCATTTGCCGGTTGCGGCCATACCGGCCTTGGTTTGCGCGATGACGTAGGTGTTTACGCCCAAGAGCCCGCCAAAGAAACCTTCAAACATCAGCCACGCCGCCGAAACGCTGGCGTCGTGGGAGTAGCCGCAGCCCAGCATTCCGATCGCGGCTCCTAATCCGCCAATCGCGAACGCCGCTTTTCGGACGAGCGTTGGCGAAGCGCCATTGCGAATGAGGAGATCGGAAACGACGCCGCATGCAATCATGGCTATGCCGCTTAAGAGGGCTGCAGTTCCGCCGATGCGACCCATTTCGGGTAACGTCCAGTGGCGCTCGTGCACGAGGTAGTACGGTATCCAGGTCAGGATAAAATACAGCAGAAAGTTGCTGCAAAAATGAGCTACGGATGCTCCCCATAAGGTAGGCTCGCGTAAGACCATGGCGAGATCGGGCGCATCGGCAGATTGCGACGCACTCGTGCTGCGAAGGTGTCCTCGCGAAGTAACCTGCCACGCAACGATCCACAACACGCTGATGACGCCGCAGCCGATGAAGAACGGCCGCCATCCGAATAGCGCGATCAACGTGGCGCCGGTAAAGATTCCAAATGCCGGCCCAAAGGCAAGTCCCGCCATGACGATGCCATTGGCGAAACCACGCTGAGGTTCACTGACGTTGTCCGCCAAGATCTTCGACATTGAAGGAAACGAAACGGACTCACCGACACCCAGCAGCAGTCTACAGACGAAGAGCGCCGCGAAACCACCGGCAAACGCGGTGAGCAGAGTTGCCAGCGACCACACGAGGAATCCAATCACGAGCACCCGGCTCGCGGTGAACTTGTCAACCAGCCACCCGATGAACGGCTGCAGCGGCATGTAGGTGATGAAGAACGCCGTCAACAGTAAGCCGAGTTGTGAGGGCGAGAGGTGCAGCTCTTGTTTTACCAGCGTCGCCGCGGTCGCCAGGTTTCCGCGATCGATGTAATTGATAAAGATCGACAGCCCAATAAGAGCGACGATCGCCAATAGACGCGGTGGCATAGAGGTAGCCTCCTGCCGTTCCATTCCCAACAAGCGGTCGGGGGCCTTTATTTACACGGCCGGGAACTAGCGCAATATGAAGAGCGCACAGCTAACGACTGCCGCCATTCTCTGCATGATTTTCATGGCGTGTACGTCATCGTTGTCGGTGCCAACCGGATCGAAGCTGCTTCCGATGACCGTCGTGCTCGACCTCGCTACGGTGCGCTCGTTTTTCCCCGACGTTACCCATCTCGCGAAGTCGGGTGCGGACACAACCGCCCAGGGCCACCCGTCGGCGACGCGCAGCGCACTCTATGAGAGTGCCGACGGAACTAAGCGTGTGACCATCAGCGTCGATCGCTACGGAACCGATTCGGGCGCTGCTGCCGCCTACGCTCTGGCCCTTCAGAAGAGCGAGGCGGTCTCAGGCTTCACGTTGCTCAAGGTGCCGCAACTCGGTCAGCGTACTTTTGCCGGTACCGTCACGCAAAGTGGTGAAACGCATATCGGCATAGGAGTTCTGATGGGCAAGCTTGTCGTTGGGACAACGCTAGCCGGCTTCAACGCTTCGCATTCCTCAATCTCGAGACTCGTGTCGATGTCTCGAGCTGAGATAGCAC
>DASRSM010000212.1:0-6948 GCA_035656415.1 Vulcanimicrobiaceae bacterium
CACCTTTACCGTTCGTCAGCTCGCGCGTCGCCGCCGCGAGGTCGTCGCGGTCGGAGCGAACGAGCGCTGCGACACCGATTGCATTCAATGCGTCGACCGGATCGTCGCTGCGAACGTATGCGATCGCCTTGGCGCCCAGTGCTTTAACGAGCTGCACGGCCGCAATGCCGACGGAGCCGCCCGCTCCCGAAACGATAACGTACTCACCCGGCTGCACTTTCGCCAGCTCACCGATTGCAAGCCAAGCCGTCAGCGCCGGCGTACCGATCGCCGACGCCGCTTCGGCGGAAAGGTGCGACGGCCGCGGTGCGATCGCGTTCGCGGGCATGACGATGAGCTCGGCGTGAGCGCCGTCCCGCGTGAGCCCCAGTTCGCCGCCGCCGGTGCCCCACATCGGCTTGCCGATCAGATCCGCAGGTCCGTCGACCACGACGCCGGCAAAATCGCGTCCCAAGATACGCGGCAGCGTAAGCTGAGGAAAACGGCCCAACACGATACCGATGTCGCTGGGATTTACGCCGGCCGCTTCCACGCGAATCAGCGCTTCGCCGGCGCCGCATTTCGGGTCGGGAAGATCGCGAATTGCCAGCGCATCCAGCGAGCCCGTGCGATCGATTTGAAGGGCCTTCATGTTATCGGACTCCTCGAAGCTGACGTGCGAGCGCGGTGGCCGCTTCCGCTACGGCGTCTTCGTCGGCGGAACTAAATCCAACGAGCAGTCCCTTGCAGTCTTTTCGACGCACGCACATCGGCGAAAAGGGCAAGCAGCGTCGTCCCGGCCCCATCGAATCGGCGGCTGCGACGTCGTCGAAATTCCGCGAACCGCGCACCGCGACGTGCAATCCCGTCTGTGCCGGACCAACCCGAAATTCCGCCGGCAAGTTGCGGGCCAGCGCATCGACCACGATGCGCCGGCGCCGTTCGTACACCCCTACCATCCGGCGCACGTGCCGGCTGAAATATCCCTGCCCGAGGAAATCCGCCAGCGTCGCCTGGAGCTGCGCCGATGCGCCGAGGCTCACGACGTCGCGCGCGGTGCGAAACGCATCTGCCAAATGCGGCGGTGCGACGACGTAACCCAATCGTAATCCCGGCGCCAGCGTCTTGCTGAAGGTTCCGGCGTAGATCACGCGGCCATCCCGATCCAAGCTTTGCAGCGACGGTAACGGGTGCGCGTCGAATTCGCTGTCGTAATCGTCTTCGATGACGTAGGCGTTTGCGCGTCGCGCCCACTGCAGCAGTTCGATTCGACGAGCTTGCGGCAGCGCCACGCCGAGCGGAAACTGGTGCGACGGGGAGACGTAGGCGAGCGCGGCTTCCTGCGGCAGTTCGTCCGTCCGCATACCCATCTCGTCAACCGGTACCGCGCGCAGCGCCAAACGGTGCGTGCGAAACACGGCGCGCGCGTGCTGGTAACACGGATCCTCGATTGCGATTGCGTCGCCCGGCTGCGTGAGCGCGAGCGCGATCAGGTGCATCGCGCCCTGCGCGCCCTCCACCACGACGACCTGATCCGGGTCGGCGACGACGCCGCGAAACTGCGCGATGTGGCGCGAAATTGCTTCGCGCAGCGCGCGCAATCCGGGCGACTCGCCATAGTGCAGATAGGCGCGCGTCGCGTGCAGATGCTTGCGCGCCAAGCGCTGCCACGCGTGAAACGGAAAGAGCGTCAGATCGGGCACGCCGGCGCGCAGCGGTCCGAACGAGGATCCTACGCGATCGAGCTCGGCCTTGGCAGCGGCTAGCGCGGCCGCGCGTCGCGGGAGCGCGCGCTGACTCGACGCCGAGCGCGCTTTCACGCATCCGATTGACGTACTCACGAACGTCCCCGCGCCGATGCGTGCCTCCAAATACCCCTCGGCTACCAGCTGATCGAATGCGAACGCGACCGTGTTGCGCGCTACGCCGAGACGTTTGGCGAGCTCGCGCGTCGGCAGCAGCCGGACAGCGGGTGGAAAAAAGCCCGTCTCGATCGCGCGGCGCAGCCGGCGAACGAGCTGCGCGCCTAACGCTTCCCCCGAAGCGCGGTCGGGAAAAAGGGGCTCGAGGTCGATTGGCTCCTTCATATTGGCCTAGAATGGCACAATACATAGGGCCAATCCTGTCGTACTATTAGAGCCGTGATGCGAACGCTGACCGCTGCCGCGTTGATGGCGCTGATATCGATGGGCGCGGCTTCGCCCGTTCCGGCTGCCGGCGCCGGAAACGACGGCTTTAACTTTCTCTATGGAACCTGGCGCACGCACTACCGGTTGCTGCGTCATCGGCTGGCCGACAATCACGAGTGGTATTCGTGCGAGGGTACGTCGGTCGTCCGCCCGTTTTGGAACGGCGACGGAAATCTCGAAGACGGCGACCTCAAGTGCTCCAATCGCTACGTCGGTGGCCTTACGCTGCGTCTGTACGATCGCGAAACGCACCGATGGCAACTGTGGTGGGGAACGCGCAAGCTGGGCGTAGTACCGCCGCAACAAGTCGGGCGCTTCGACGAAAACCGCGTTGGCAATTTCTACGCGGATGACGTCCAAGAAGGCAAACACGTCATCATTCGCTTTCGCTGGACGAATCCCAATGGCCATCCGCACTTCGAGCAAGCCTTTTCACCCGATAACGGCAAAACTTGGGAGACCAACTGGATCTGCGACTACGATCGCGCTCCGGAAACGGAAAAGGGCGTTTGGAACGCCGCTCCGCGCGCAAGCGGCGACGACGGTTTCGCGTTCCTGATCGGCACGTGGCACACCCACTACCGCCGCCTCGCGCATCCGTTAGCGAACGATAATCGTTGGTATTCTTGCCACGGCACGTCGGTCGTGCGACCGTTTTGGGCCGGCAGCGGGAGTTTGGAAGACGGCGACGTTCGCTGCCCGAGCTCCACGATCGACGGAGTAACGCTGCGCGTCTACGATGCGACCAGTAAGCAGTGGCAGCTGTGGTTCGGTACGAAGACGCTCGGACTGCTGCAGCCCCCGCAAGTCGGAAAGTTCGATTCGCACGGCGTAGGCGTGTTTATCGCGCCCGGCACGTGGCACGATAAGCACATCCTCGTGCGCTACCGCTGGCAAGTGCGCGAGGGCCACCCGTATTTCGAGCAAGCGTTTTCGCAAGACCGCGGCAAAACGTGGGAGACCAACTGGACTACGGTATACGACCGTGCTTCGTAGTGCAAACGGCGTCGTCGAGCTGCGTCAATACACGCTGCAACCCGGCCGCCGCGACGAGCTGATCGACCTCTTCGAACGCGAGTTCGTCGAATCGCAAGAAGCGCTGGGCATGGAGCTCCTCGGAACCTTTCGCGACGCACGGCGGGGCGATCGGTTCGTCTGGCTGCGTGCGTTTCCCGACATGGAGTCGCGCAAGCAATCGCTGACGGAATTTTACGAAGGACCCGTGTGGCAAGAACACCGTAACGCCGCCAACGCCACGATGATCGACTCCGACAACGTGTTGCTCTTGCGTCCAACCGGCGGCGTCATCCCGAACCCGTGCGTTCGCCCTCCGTTACTGGCAGTAACCTACTTCGATTCGGCCCAGGCAGACGTCGCCGCGATCGAGCGAGCGGGCGGAACGATCCTAGAGTCGTTCGAAACCGAAACCTCGCCCAACACGTTTCCGCGATTGCCGGTTCGCGAAGACGTTCGCGTCCGCGCATTTCTGACTTCGGGCGTCGCCCCCGAAAGTCTCCCCAACCGTGAAAACGCCGACGTCGTCGAGCTCGTGCCAACGCCGCGTTCGCGCATTCAGCTCGCGTTTACGGGACGGCCGGGTGACTTCGACTTCTTGAACGGCGAATGGACGGTCACTCACCGTCGCCTCAGCGAACGCCTTCACGGCTGCACCGAGTGGGTGACGTTTACCGGAAGCGCTCGCCACGAGTCGTGGTGCGGCGGCGTCGTGAGCGTCGACGAAATCGATCTTCCGGGAATGCAATCTCGAGGCTGCAGCATTCGCAATCTCGACGTGGCGGCGCAGCGATGGTCGATTCATTGGACCACGAACCGGACCGGCAATCTCTTTCCTCCGGTTCACGGCGGCTTTGACGGCGATCGCGGCGAGTTCTACGGTCCGGACGTCGAGAACGGCGTGCCGGTACTCGCACGGTTCGTGTGGTCGGGACGCGGCACGGAAGCGCCGCGCTGGGAACAGGCCTTTTCGACCGACGGCGGCCGAGCGTGGGAGACGAATTGGATTATGGAATTTGCAAGGCGTCGAGGTTCGGAATAACGCGCCACGCGAGGGCCAGTGCGCCGCTGCTGGGTGGAAACTCGCGATTCGGGATTGCGATCACACGCAAATCTGCGGCGTGAGCGGAGCGGATGCCATTGGTAGAGTCTTCGACGGCTACGGTTTGCGCCGTACTGGCGCGCATCAGCTCCAGCGCTCGCAGGTAAACGTCGGGCGCGGGCTTGCCGTGAGCGACGTCGTCGGCCGACACAACGACTTCAAAGAAGCGCTTCCATCCCGTCGTTTCGAGCACGGTTTCGGCAACGGGTCTTGCCGCCGACGTGGCGAGGCCGAGCCGGTTGCGCCGCGCGGCGCGCTCCAGCGCCGCTTCGGCCCCCGGCAGCACCGGGACGTTCCGTAGCGCCGCGACGACGTCGTCGACGATGAGCTTCGCGATTTCGTTTTGCGGCAGCAGGACGCCGAGTTCGTCGTGAATGTAGTCGGCCCACTCGCCGGTGCGCATACCGATCATCGTCGACTGGGCGTCGTCCCGCCAACGCCCGCCGTGCGTTTCGACGAACGTCCGGCGCACGTCGCGCCAGACTTGTTCCGTCTCGACCAGCGTCCCGTCGAGATCGAAGATTACAAAAGAAGTCACGACGAAAACCTCACTAGGACATAGGACCCACGGCGCGAGTACCTGCCCGATGCGGCGTCGTAATTAAGGCCCCCGGAGGGTATCTTTCGATGAACCGCATTGCTATCGCGTCTGCCCTCGCAGTCGTTCTGTCGTCCGGTTGCAGCGGAAGCCTACCGCCGCCTACTTTCCCCACGAGCCACGTACCGGACATTACCCGCAGCTCGACGAGTGCACGGATTCAGCACGTCATTATCGTCGTACAGGACCAGCGCACCTTCGACAATCTGTTCGCGGGATTTCCGGGTGCAAACTCGGCGACGTACGGGCTGACGCACGACGGAAAGCCGGTGCCGCTGCGAGAGACCACGTTTTACACGAGTGCAGAATGCTTTACGCCGTACGGCTTCGGCGCGTTCGACACTGCGTGGGACCACGGCAAGATGGACGGCTTCGACCGGCTCGACGCGACCAAGCCTCTCTGTCCGTATACGCGAATTTCGCGGTCCGAAACCAAGCCGTACTGGGATCTCGCTAAGCGGTACGCGCTAGCAGACAATGCCTTTGCATCGACGCGCTACGAAGCGATACGGTACGTCCGCGAGGGACGCGATTGGAAAACCGACGTCGTTTCGCCGGCGGCGCGCGTGCTCTCCGACGTGAAAAACGGGAACTTGAAGCAGGTGTCGTGGGTTATCTCGGGGATTCGAGAATCCGACGCCCCGTTCGTTCGAAGTGCCGGCGGACCGGCGTGGGTCAACTCGATCGTGCAAACCGCGCAAAAGAGCCGGTATTGGTCACACCTTGCTATTATCGTCGTGTGGGCGAGCGACGGAAGCGAAGCGTTCTACGACAACGTGGCTCCTCCGCAGCTGTCACGGATGGGGCTCGGTCTGAGAGTCCCGATGATCGTCATCTCACCATATGCCAAACGCGGATACGTTTCGCACACGATCTACCAGAACGGCGGCAGCACGTTGCGGTTTATCGAAGAGTCGTTCGGATTGAAATCTCTCGGTGCGACGGACGTGACGGCAAATTCAATCCGCGATTGTTTCGTGCAATAACACTCAACGACCGAGCGATGCCTCAGACGTAGCGGGAATCGCCATATTTGTGGATAACTGCCCGACACTATGACTCCGGATGATGAAATTCTGTTCGGCCACGTACAGGACGAATGCCCGACCTCTTACGAGCGCGTTGCCGCTTTGGCTCGCCAAGCGAACACGGGTTCGGCGCCCTCTGACTTGGCGCTCGCGCTTGCGGTGTTCGAACTCCACGGCGCGACCCTGCGCTCCTTCATGGGCTGGTATCCCGACGACACGCGCGTCCGCGCTGCGTTAGCCGATTGGGAGCTGTTCGGCGCGAATCTCGGCGCGACGCTGACGCCGTAGCGCGGACTGAACGAACCGCACGAACGTCACGCCGCGCGTTAAGTCGCGAAAGGCACGGCGTTTCGTTTGCCGCCGGACGTTTTTGCGGAAGGTGTAGTCATCGTCACTTAACTGTTTGTGCAGACGCACGCGGCGGCCGCCGTCGAAAAACTCAATGCCGTCTGACAGCTTGTGCATGAGGTGCAAACCGAACCCCCGGTCGCCGCCAACATCTGAGACCTCGACTACGACGTTCTCGCCGTCGTGCCAGCAGCTCAACGTCATGATGGATCCAGCGCCCCGTTCCGCGCTGCTCGCCAGCGCCTCGCCCACGAAGTATTCCACGTCGGCGAGGGTGCCGTGCGAAAGCCAGCGCGAGACCCAATCCAGCAAAAGATGGCGCGCAAATGAAGCGGCCGGTCGCGTGCGCGGCAACGCGACCTGCCAGCGATTTCGTTCCTGCTCCCTCACTCGCGCGTTCACAACTGCGTACGTTCTGCCCGAGCGGCCGCGACGTCAACCCCAGCGAAGGCTCAGCAAGAAGCGGCCTGGCGCCGCTCGTTTCACGTCGCACCAAGTGCTAGGCTGGAAGCAAAAAGGTCCTCTTCATAATTAAGGCGCGGCTATGGAATCAAAAGACCGAAGCGCGCGACGCGCTGCTCGACGCACAGCTGGCGCCTAGTGTTTTCGCCCATTTGCACGAACTTCGACAAGCCGATCTACAAGATTGCCGACGCGAACCCGCCGAGCGATCAATCCGCGCAGATCGTG
>DASRSM010000213.1:0-5472 GCA_035656415.1 Vulcanimicrobiaceae bacterium
GCGCCGCCGTATACCGGTATCCCCACGACCATCGCCGTCGGCGTGAATCATCCGCAGGCGCTGGCAGTCGACGCGCGCGGCGACCTGTTCGTCGCCAACGGCAACGGCAGCAACACCGTCACCGAATACATTGCGCCGTACACCGGCGGTCCCTCGGCGACCATTTCCACCGGCGTCGACGATCCGGTGAGTCTTGCCATCGACGCGGCGGCAAATCTCTACGTTGCAAACTCGGCGGCCAACACCGTGACGGTTTACGCGCCGCCGTATACGTTCGTACCGACCACTATCGGCAACGGGCTCAACGGACCCAACTCCGTCGCGCTCGATTCGCGCGGTGACCTGTTCGTTTCAAACCTCAACAGCACGCCCAACTCCGTGCTCGAATACACGCCGCCCTTCACGTCGAACAGCGCCCCGGCCGCCTGGATCACGAACGGTATCAGCGAGCAGGGCGCCATCGCCGTCAATAGTGCAGCGAACTTGTTCGTGCCGAACCAAGGCGGCAACTCGGTAACCGAGTACGCTCCGCCGTACGGCGCAGCGCCTACGACGATCAAAGGCGGTCAAAGCCAGCCGATCGCATTGGCCATCGATGGGAGCGGGAATCTGTACGTCGCCAACTACGGCAACAACTCGGTGACGATGTACGCGCCCCCGTACGCGGGCGTCTCGTGGCTGACGATCAGCAACGGGATCGTCAATCCGCAGGCGCTGGCCCTTTCGCCCGCAACCAGTTTATAGCGGCGGTTAGTCGTCGTCCGGAAGCCGGTACGACGGCGCGCGGTTTAGGAAATACGAAGCAGGTTGGGGAGCCGGAATCGGCGCGAACGCGCGCGGATTTCGATTGAAGTTGAAGACGTCGAGCATACTGGTCGCGCGCGCGTCGGTGTAACCTTCGGCTCGGGTTCCCAGCGGCGGAAGACCGAACACCTGCTCCGCCAGCTTGACGATGCTTCCAAATTCGTACACCGTGTGCGACACGTAGTGCCACTTTGCATATGGAGAAATAATGATGCACGGCACGCGGATGCCGAGTCCGCGAAAGTCTCGCGGCGGCGGCGGCACGCTGTCGTACCATCCGCCCCAATCGTCCCAAACGATAACGATCGCCGTCGACTTCCAATCCGGACCCCTGCCGATCGCGTTGACCACTGCCGACACCCACGACGGACCGCCGACGTCGTTGGATCCGTGGTCGGAGTCGAGGGCGTCGGGAATGACCCACGCTACGCCGGGGAGCTTGCCGCTCGCCGCATCGGTGAGGACGCGTGTCTGCGGCGAAATGACGTTAGCCCAATCGCGTCCGTACCGCACGCCGCGAATCGCGTCGAAAGACGACCAGATGCCGCCGTTCGCGGGGTCGGAGACCGACGGCGCGTAATACCGCCACGAAACGTGCGCGTCGTCGAGCGAATCGGCGAGGGTTCGAAACTGCGTGAAGCACGGAAATGGCCCGTTCGATTCGTGCCGCTGCGGACTAAGCAGAAGCGTAGAGGTACCGGCCGGGGCATCGCAGCCCCATGGCTCGGCGCTGGGACCGTCGACTTCGGCTGCCGACGGATTGAGGTCGGTCGTGCCGGCGATGAGATCGAGGTGTCCGGTGAAGCTCGGTCCGAACATGCTCGGAAACATGTGATCGGCCAGCACGTATCGCGACGCCATGGTCCAGTACGGCTCGATATACTGACGCGCGACGTACGCATAAGGAAACTGGTTGGCCGTCGTATTATTGAAAAGTGGAAGATTGTTGAAGCCGTCCATCTTGCCGCCGTCCCAAGCGGTCATCGCATCGCGCCAGCCGTGCGATATGTTGACGTTCGTGCGCAGCGACGTCGCGTGCAAGGGAACGTGCGCGTTCGAGCTCGACAAACCGGACGTCGCATACGTCGCGCCTTTGAAACCATGGAAGAAATTATCGAACGTCCGGTTTTCCTGAACGATGATCACGACGTGCTTTAGCCGGCTTCGTGCGGCCGTGCCTTCCGGTCCGTACGAAACCGTTGCCGGCTCGTCGCCGGGCGGAGTCAAGTGCGTAGGAGCGGTGCACGAAACCAAGAGGGCCGCCAAGCACGCCGGCAGCAAGAAGAAACGGTAGGCCATTGAGCCCAGGTTAGACACCGGCGCCGCGCTGCCTCGTCGGAGCGCTAGGCAGCCCTTACTCGCAACTCGTCGCCGTCGAGGGTGACGTCGGCCGAACCGCCTTCGCGGAGCTCGCCGCGCAGAATGGATGTGGAAAGCGGCGTGGACACGTAGTGGGACACGGTCCGCGCGACGTAGCGCGCACCGCTGCCCGCTCCCATCGAAATACGAGCGAGATAGCTCTTGGCTTCATCGCTTAGATGCAGCGTTACGTTGCGTGCGCCGAGCCGCTGCGCGAGCGCGTCGACGTGAATCGTTACGATCGCTTCGATTTGCGGCAGCTTCAGCTCGGCGAACGAGACGACTTCGTCGATGCGGTTGAGCAGTTCGGGGCGTAGTGAGAACGCCATCTCGTCGTCTTCGAGATTGGTCGTGAGGATGATGAGCGCGTGACGGAAATCGATCGTGCGCCCTTTGGCGTCGGTCACGCGCCCGTCGTCGAGGATCTGCAGGAGTATTGCCGCAACGTCGGGGTGCGCTTTTTCCAGTTCGTCGAAGAGCACGACGCAATACGGCCGGCGGCGCACCGGTTCGGTGAGCTGTCCCGGCTCGTCGTGACCCGCGTATCCCGGCGGTGCCCCAAGGAGGCGCGACGAGGAATGCGCTTCGGTAAACTCCGACAGATCGACGCGTACGAGTGCGGCTTCGCTGCCGAAGAGCGCTTCCGCAAGCGTCTTGGCGAGTTCGGTCTTGCCGACGCCGCTGGGACCTTTGAATAAAAAGCTGCCCAACGGTTTGCGCGGATCGTGGAGACCGGCACGAGCTCGGCGAATCGCATCGCTGACCGATGCGATCGCGGGCTCCTGTCCGACGACACGCCTGGCGAGCACGCGCTCTAAATCGAGCAGCGCGTTGGCTTGCGACTCGCTCAGCGACGTCTGCGGAATTCCCGTCCAGCGCGTAACGACGGCCGCGACGTGTTCGGACGTTACGTCCGGAAACTCGACCGCGCCCTTGTTCTGGAGCGCCAGGGATGCCGCAGCTTCGTCCATCAGATCGATGGCCTTGTCGGGCAGAAACCGGTCGGCGATGTAGCGCGCCGACAGCGTCGCCGCGGCTTCGATCGCTTCTTCGGTGATCGTGACGCGATGGTGCCGCGCGTAACCGTCGCGCAGGCCGCGCAGAATGTCCATCGTCTGCTCGATGGTCGGCTCTTCCACCATGACCGGTTGGAAACGCCGTTCCAGCGCGGCATCCGATTCGATGTATTTGCGGTACTCGTCGAACGTCGTCGCGCCGATGCATTGCAAGTCGCCGCGCGCGAGCTCGGGCTTGATCATCGAGCTCAAATCGAGCGCGCCCTCGGCGGCTCCCGCACCGACTAGCGTGTGCAGCTCGTCGATGAATAGAATCACGTCGCGCGCCGCGCGTTTGACTTCGTCGACGATGCGCTTGACGCGCCCCTCGAACTCTCCGCGATATTTCGTACCGGCAACGAGCGGCCCGAGTGAGAGGGCCAGCACGCGTTTGTTGCGCAGGGCAACCGGGACCTTGTCGGCGACGATGCGTTGGGCCAGTCCTTCGACGACCGCGGTTTTGCCGACGCCGGGCTCGCCGACCAGCACCGGATTGTTCTTGCTGCGGCGCGCGAGGATGGAAACGACGCGGTCGATCTCTTGATCGCGTCCGATGACGGGATCGAGCTTGCCGTTTCGCGCGAGTTCGGTAAGATCGCGCGAGTAGTTCGCCAGCGTCGGCGTGCCGCCGCGCAGACGCTTGCCCAACTCGTCGAACGGCGACTTTCCGTTTTCGCCTTCGCGCTGCATGTGGTCGGCAAGCAGCGCGCTGCCGGCAATGAGACCGGCGGCCGCGATCGCCGCACCAAAAAATGGAAGCGCGCTCGTCAGCGCGCGGCGCTGAGCGCACGAGGCGCAGACCTCGCGCGTGCCGTCGTACATGGTGGCGGGCCGTTGCCCGCAGCCTTCGCACGTCTTCCCAATGCCCATAGTTCTGTCCAGCTTTACCCTTCGGACGCCTTCGAAGTTTCGATTCTAGGGAGCCGCCAGGAAAACGACGTTGACGTTCACGGTCACGGTGACGTTCGATTGGTCGAATTGGGTCGGCATCGCGGCGGGCAGGGCCTTTGCCATCATTATTCCTTGCGGTACGATGGGGCCGCCCCCGAGGTCCAGGCTTTTGATGCCGACGATGCGCAGCCCAGCGGCCGTAGCAAGCTTCGTCGCCGTGTCGCGGGCGTCGTCGACCGCCATCGCGATGGCGCGATCGCGCGCCGGCGCCGGGTTGGCGATCGCGAATCCAACGCCGTTGATGCCGGTCGCGCCGGCCGCCGTGCAGGCGTCGATGACTTGCCCCGCCATCGCAATGCGCCGGACCTTCACGTTAAACCCGCGCGTAACCGTGTAACCGTAACGCTCCTCCGAGTTGGGAGGCGTAATCTTTGGTTTCGGCACGTAGTTGACGTTATAGCTCGAAAGCGTGACGTCGTTGCGCGCAATTCCTGCGCGCGTCAGCGCGGCAACGACGCGGTCGTACCGCGCATTGTTGTCAGAAATTGCTTCGGTGATATTCGGCGCGTTCGTTTCGACGGTGGCATCGACGGTCGCCAGGTCGGGCGGGAGCGTGACGCTTCCCGTCCCTGAAATACTAAGTTCCGTGGGCCCGGCTGCACGCGCAGGAAGCGCTCCGCAGATTACGAGGAGGAAGGACAAGGCGACCGGTGCGATGCGTGTCATATCCGACTAACGTCGACGTACGCGGCTTCGTGCCCTGGGAGCGCTGGCCTGAATGCGGGTAACAGCAATTCAGGAGGAGTGACATGGGTATTCTCGCGTGGATCGTTTTCGGACTCATCGTGGGGCTGGTGGCTCGCTGGATCGTTCCAGGCGAGGCGCCCGGAGGCATCATCGGCGACATTATCGTCGGCATCGTCGGCGCGTTGGTAGGCGGCTTTCTCTACGGTCTCTTCGGACACGTCGGCGTGACCGGATTCAACCTAGCGAGTATGGTCTGCGCCTTGATCGGCGCCATCGTGCTACTCTGGATTATCCGCGCGATCCGCGGCCGGCCCGCCGTGTAGCGCGGGGGCGGCGCGGAGACGTGCAGGCGTCACTCCGTAGCTCGTTGTAGAGGTCGCTCCATGGCTTACGTCATCACCGAACCGTGCATTGGAACCAAGGACAAATCGTGCGTGGACGTTTGTCCCGTCGACTGCATTCACGGCAAAGATGAAGACGACATGCTCTACATCGATCCGGAAGTCTGCATCGACTGCGGAGCGTGCGTCTCCGCCTGTCCGGTCGAGGCGATTTACGCCGACTCGGACTTGCCCGAGCAGTATAACAAGTACACCGAAATCAACGCCGACTACTT
>DASRSM010000214.1:0-3148 GCA_035656415.1 Vulcanimicrobiaceae bacterium
CGCTCGATCCGGGCGAACGACTCTTTTGTTTCCGCACGAAAATCCGTCAGCCCCGTTTCGACGTTCGTAACGCGTCGGTTGATGGTCGAAAGCAGCAGCGCGTTCTCGTTCCAGCGCGCGTCGTTCTGAGCCCAGCGCCTCATTCTTCCCCCAGCGCGCGTCATTGTTATCCCAGTGCGCGTCGTTCGTGCGCGTATACTCCTCGACGGCCCGCGCAAGTTGAAGGACGGCATCGTTGAGGGAGGAGAGCGTTAATCGCTTGGCCATGGGCGCAACCATAGCATGCGACTGTGACCGAGGTGTTTCCTATAGGTGGCGGCCGGTTTTCGTCTAATCCAACGGCTCCCATGCCCAAGACCGACCACTGGCAGTGGTACGTCGAAGAGTCGGCGCCTACCGAGCAGCATCACCACGCAATCGACCGCGTCTACTTCGCGGGCCGTTCCGATTTTCAGCAGGTCGCCGTCATCGGAACGCCGGTGTTCGGAAAGATGCTGATTCTCGACGGCGACACGCAGAGTTCGCAAGGCGACGAAAGGATCTACCACGAGAGTCTCGTGCATCCGGCGCTTGCGGCGGCGACCGATCGCAGCGAGGTGCTGATTCTCGGAGGCGGCGAGGGTGCGACGCTGCGCGAAGTGCTGCGCTGCCCTGAGGTAAAGCGCTGCACGATGGTCGACATCGACGGCCTCGTCGTCGAGCTCTCAAAGGAGCATCTGCCGGAATGGTCCGACGGCGCCTTTGACGATCCGCGCGCGCGCGTTATTGTCGGCGATGCGCTGGCGTTCATGCGCGACGACAATGGCCGCTACGGAACGATCGTCTCGGACCTCACCGAGCCGCTGGAAGACTCGCCGAGCAACATCCTTTTTAACGACGGGGTGTTCAAGTTAATCAAGTCGCGGCTGGCCGACGGCGGTGTCTACGTGCTGCAAGCCAGCACCGCCGCGTTCCACAATTATTCGCTGCACTGTAAAATGGCGCGTACGCTTCGCCGCCACTACAAACACGTGGCGTCGTTCTTCACGCACGTCCCGGCGTTCGATACGGACTGGGCGTACCTGGCTTGCAGCGACCGCGTCGACCTGGCCGTGCTCGATTCGGCGACGATCGACGCGTACGTAGGCGGCCTGCGGGGCGAAAACTTTTTCTACGACGCGGTTACGCACCGGCGGCTTTTCTCGCTACCGTTGTACTTACGCCGCGCGCTCGCCGCACCGGGAGACACGTTTTCATGAGCGACGAACAAAAGCGTTTCGCAGGTAAGACCGCGGTCGTCACCGGCGGCGGAACGGGATTGGGACGCGCCATGGCGCTTGCGTTCGGACTCGAAGGAGCCGACGTGTGCGTTATCGGCCGACGCCAAGAAAAGCTCGACGAGACCGTCGAGATCGTCGCAAAAGAAGGCGGAAAGGCGTTCGGTCTCGCCGCCGACGTTCGCGATCCCGCGCGCGTTGAGACCGTCATGAAGGAAGTCGTCGAGCGAACCGGACGCATCGACGTTCTGATCAACAACGCCGCCGGCAACTTCGTGTGCCCCTCGGAAGAGCTCTCGCCCAACGGTTTCAAGAGCGTCGTCGACATCGTGCTGCTCGGCACGTTCTATTGCACCCGCTTTGCGTTCGACTCGCTCAAAGCGTCGCGCGGCTCGATCCTCAACATCATCGCGGCGTATGCATGGAGCGGCGAACCCGGCGCGGTTCACTCGGCCAGCGCGAAAGCCGGCGTGCTCGCGATGACGCGCACGCTCGCCGCCGAGTGGGGACAGTTCGGCATTCGGGCAAACGCGATTTCGCCGGGACCGATTCACACCGAGGGCACCGACAAAAATCTGTGGAGTGTCGGAAACGTCGAAGAGCTCGTGCGCAAGACGGTTCCGCTCGGCCGGCTGGGTGAGCCCTCCGACGTCGCCAAGGCCGCGCTCTGGCTGGCTTCGGACGACGCGAACTGGGTAAGCGGCGCCACCTTGGCCGTCGACGGCGCGCAGTGGCTGAACGGCGGGACCCTCAACTTTCGGGAAGCTTACGACGCCATCCGTGGAATGATGGCCCGATAGTCATGAGCATCGATTACAGCCAGGCGCCGCACGCCTGGGAAAAAGAGAAGGGCAACTTCGTCGGCCTGCTCGACCTCAAACTCGAGAGCGTCGAGCACGGCAAAGCTGTCATGCGCATGCCCTTCCGTGCGGAAATCACCAACGGAACGGGTGCCGTGCACGGCGGCGCGATCGTCAGTCTGTGCGACACGGTGTTTTACTGCGCGCTCGCGTCGATATTCGGCCGCGAGCAAGAGACGACGACGGCTTCCCTACAGTGCAACTTTTTGCGGCCGGCGCTGCCGCCGCACGATCTGATTGCCGAAGCCCGCGTCTTAAAAGCCGGGCGGCGCATCGTCTACGGTGAAGTCTACGTGCGCAGCGGTGAAAAAATCGTCGCGCACGCGACGCTTAACTTTCTCAATAGCTACGAGAAAGAGCGCCCTGCGGGCAGTCATTCAAAATGGCCGACTCAACCGAAGTAATGTTGCGGCGGACGGCACTGTACGACGCGCACGTAGGCTTGGGCGCGCGCTGCGTGCCGTTTGCCGGGTTCGAAATGCCGGTGCAATACGCCGGCATTCTAAAGGAACACGACGCGGTGCGCCATCGCGCCGGTCTGTTCGATCTTTCGCACATGGGACAATTTTTTTTGTACGGCGACGACGTGCCGGCGTGGGCGGATACGCTCACGATCAACGCCGTCGAAACGATGAAACCGCTGCAGGCGCGCTATAACATCTTTTGCAACGAGCGCGGCGGTGCGCACGACGATACGATCTTCTATCGCCTCGACCGTCGCTGGCTGCTGGTCGTCAACGGCGCGAACGCGGACAAGATGTGGGCACATCTGCAATCGCATCTGCCGGCGTCGGGCGTTCGCCTCGAGAACCGTCACGGAAAAGCCGCGCTGATCGCGATTCAAGGTCCAAAATCCGTCGCGATCCTGCAGCCGCACGTGCCCGATCTCGACTTAGCGTCGATGAAGTACTATTTCTGCGCCGAGAGTAAAGTCGACGGCGTTGCTGCGGTGATCGCGCGCACTGGATATACCGGCGAAGACGGTTTCGAGCTCTTCATCGACGGCCCGCAAGCGCCGGAACTCTGGAACCG
>DASRSM010000215.1:0-6726 GCA_035656415.1 Vulcanimicrobiaceae bacterium
ACGCGCACTTGCTGAGGAATGGTTGCCGCAGCAATGAGGGCGCGGTGTGAAATCGACTTATCGCCCGGCACCGAAACGGTGCCGCGCACCGGGCCCGGCGCAAACGTCTGAGCGCTCAGCACGGATTCTCAGTTACCGCCCGGCCGGGTCCATCCCTCCGGTGAAAATGTCAATAAATTGGGCGAAACTCGCGTTCCGAGGCGTAGGAAATCGCGATTTTTAGCGGTAGTGACATCCCTAATTGCTTTGCTCTTCAGACGGGAAAGGTACGGATGAACAAGGTTGACTTAATACGCTCGGCGATGGAACGCGTCGAACTGTCGCGCAAAGATGCTATGGCGCTGGTAGACGGCCTCTTCGAGGACATTCAAGCCGCGTGCGTAAGCGGCGAGCCCGTGAAAATTCCGGGTTTCGGACAGTTCAAAGTACGCGATCGCGCGGCGCGGATGGCACGCAATCCGGCCACGGGCGAGCAAGTAAAAGTTCCGGCGAAGCGCGTGTTCAAGTTCCTCCCCGCGAAAGCACTCAAGGAAGCCGTGATGTCCAAGCGTGGCGGCGGTGCGCGTAAAACAGCGAAGAAAGCAGCGCCCGCACGTAAAGCAGCGCCGGCCCGTAAAGCCGCGCCCGCGCGTAAAGCAGCGAAGAAAGCGGCACCCGCGCGCAAAGCTGCGGCCAAGAAGAAGACCGCCAAACGGCGTCGTTAAATCGCGTTCGATAGGATGCAAAAACGTGGCGCTCGGATTATCCGGGCGCCACGTTCATTTTTGCGGGAGTCGCTATTGCAGCTTCCCGATTCTATCTCCGAGACACTCGGTGAACCACAACGCACCGTCCGGACCCTTCACGATGCCCCATGGGTTGCTGCTGGCGTTCGGAAGGCTGAATTCGAAGACGGTTTTCGTCGTGGGATCGATGCGCCCGATGGCGTTATTGCCGTTCTCGACGAACCAGAGCGCGCCGTCAGGTCCGGTCACGATGCCCATGGCGCTCGTGAACGTGTTGGAGAACGAATGCTCCGACGTTATCGAACCCCCAGTAGTAATGCGCTGGATGCTATGGCCGCTGTTCGGATTCTCTTCGCTAAACCAAAGCGCGCCGTCGGGACCTGACGTGATTCTGCCGTCACCGACGCTGTTTGAAGCTAGCGCGAAATCGTTCGCTCCGGTGCCGGCGGTCGTTATCGTTCCGATCTTATCGACGGCGGTTTCGGTAAACCAAAGCTTGTTGTCCGGACCCGCCGCGATCCAGGCGGGACCGGACATACTCGCGTTGGTGGCGTACTCGTGAATGACGCCGACGCCGCCGTCCTCCGCATTTGCGTTGAACTTGCCGATGTTGCTGTGGAGGGTGCACTCCTCGGTGAACCACATGTTCCCGTCCGATCCGGCGGTGATTCCATACGTCAGGTCGCCCGAGCCGGAGGGCGTGCCGTATTCGGTGATTGCATGCGTCGATGGGTCGATGCTTGCGACGTTGCCGATTTCGTTTTCGGTAAACCAGATTTTGTGGTCGTCCGGTGCAACTGCAAGCGCTACGGGACCGGCACTCGCCGTCATTCCCGATGAGTACTCGGCCGGATGCGTTCCCGCAGCAGCGTTAGTGGTAATCCGGCCGATGGCGTTGCCGATGTTTTCGGCAAACCAAATTGCGTTGTCCGGGCCGACGACGATGCCTTCCGGATAGCTGGTCGCCGTCGTGATCGTCCATTCTTTAAATGCCGGTTTTGACAGGGTGAAAATCGCGGAGCCTACGGTACCGCCGTCGCTCGGCGTCGCAGCGATCGTAGACGTGAAGCCGTTTTGCGCCTGAGTCGACGTGATTTTCGTCGAGTCGAACGTCAGCTTCGACGTCGGCGATGCGAAGCCGACGCTTGCGGGTGCGAACGCGAACATCCCCGTACTGCCGTTAGACGCGGAAAGTGCCATCGTCACGGCGCTTCCCGAGTCGGAATACCAGCCGTCGTTGATAATCGTATTGCCGTCCGCGTCGAGCGCGCTCACCGTCACGGTTTGCGTGTCTTTGTCGATGACCGGATTGACGGGCCACGAAAGATGCACCGCCGCTTTAGCCACGACGCCGCCGACGGTCACGTTGAGCGAGTTGGCTTTCCCGGCAGCTATGGTTTTCGTAGCCGATCCGACAGCGAGCTGCTTCGCGCCGGAAAAACCACCGCTTGACGGCACCGTGTCGTACGTCTTGATGACGAAATCGTCGCTCCCCGTTGGGGCTGAGACCGAAATCGTGCATTGACGGCCGCCGGTCACGGCTTTGCAAAGCGAAGACCCTGCTGCAACGCCGGCATTCGTCGTACTCACCGGCGTCGAGCCGCCGTGAACGTAGACGACGACGGCGATGCCGCGCGTACTGTTGGCGACGAAGTAGGGGCGCATCGTTTTCCCGCTGCGGTGATGTCGACTGTGCGGGATGAAGACCCGAAGGGGTACGCTGATCGGTCGCGACCGGCCGGCGTCGGACGTCGCGGGTGCCCTTGGAAGAACGCTCGATGACGAGCTGCCCGAGCACGCGGTCAAAGCGAGAGCGGCGCCGGCTGTTAATGCGAGGCGCGACGCAGATAAGCGGTTGCTCAACATACCATTCACCATGGGCGGATGGGGACGTTAAGAACGTCCCTCTTGGAGCATCGTATGACCCGGCCGTCCACAAACCGTCCAGCCGCGGTTCGTTGACGTAGGTCAACAATCCCGCTAACACGCGAACCGGCTAGTTTTTGCGTCCTTGTGACCGATCCGTGACCAGCAGAGCGGATTCGCCGCGAATCTGCGCTCAAATGCTGGTGGGGAAGGTGGGAGTCGAACCCACATGAGTTGCCTCGGCCGCTTTTGAGGCGGCTGCGTCTGCCATTCCGCCACTTCCCCTTAAGGCGACTGGCGCGGATTCGCCCGGAGGAGCGCCTCCGCCTCCGCCCGGCTCGCGGCCTCGACGACGGCGAGGTGAAACTCCACGTCGCGCCGGGCGCAAACGAGGGTCACGACGGCGGCGCCGCGCGTTTGCCGCACGTCGACGCTCGTAACGTCGCCGGGGGCCCATCGTAGCATCGCCAACCGCTTGCGGTCGAGGATGCCCACGCCGTTGCCGTCCTGCGGATTGACGATTGCATCTCCGTCGGCGAATGCAAATCCGGAGATACTCTTCAGGCGCGCCGTCGACGCGGGATCGTGCGGGGCGAAATGTTCGGTGACGACGAGATCGCCGTTTGCGCCGTTGCGGATGGTTCGTTCGAACAACGCTCCGCCGTTGGGAATGTCCGGCGCGTCGTAGATACAGTGTGCGGCCGTCGTCGCCGAAAGCGCGGTCTCCCCGCAGTCGTACGTACGATTGAACGTTCCCGCCGGTATCGGATGCGTATAGGCTGCGATATAGTCGCGCGCCGACGGTGGAGGCTCGGGATCGACCGCATCGCGCAATAAGCCGATGCTCGTCGCGACGTTAGTGTGGGGCATAGGGCCGCCGGAAAGTTCGCGAATGCGAGCACCGGCGGCGGCAGCGAACGCCGGTAGCGGCGGAACTGGTGCCGCGTTCATCGTGACCTCGCCACGCGTTTCGAAGTGAAGGGGGCGGCGACCGACGAGAACGACGCGAGCCGAGCGCGCCGGCACCGTAAAGCCGGAGACGGCAACGGTACGCTGCGCCAATCTGACACGAATTGGTCCACTCTGGCGCGACGAATCGCTCGCATTGACCGTGTCGATGAATGCGAACGATGAATCGTCGGCGACGAGTAGCGTTGACGAGCTCGCGTCGAGCGTAGGGCGGATGCCGGAAAGATCGGGGATGAGCCGGTGGGAACGCTGCAGCGATTGAATAATTTGAACCGCTTGCGACCGGAGGCGCATTAGGGACGCCCCGCCGGGGACGATCGGAAGCACGAACTTTGGAAACTGTCGAAGCCACGCATCGTCGGAGTTTGAGAGATCGACGAGCGCGCAGTTCAAGCGGCGCGACCGGCAATCGCGCTGCATCGCGAGCGTCGCGTCGCGGAAGGCGGCAAAATCGGCGTTCGTCAAGCTTTCCGGTTGATACAAGCTTGGCGGCCAGACGATCGCGGCATCGAACGCCGGATGCGTTCGCGCGAGCAACGAACCGTATCGGCGAATCGCCGTGCCGAATTCCGCGGTCGGCACGTAGCGCGGCGAGCGCTGCAGGTCGTTGGTGAGCGCTGCGTCCCAGAAGTAATCCCAGTTCGCCCACGGCACTTCCCAGCCGGGCGGATACACGGTATCTTGCACCGGGAAGTTTACGATGCCGTGCATCCCGTCGCGCAGCAGCTCGTTCAGCGCTAGGGTCGTGTTGGCCGGATCAGCGGGCCGCGGTTTGCCCTCGTCGGCGCCCTGCAGCCAACCGGCCTGAAACTCCGCTTGCATCAACGGCACGTGCGGCTGCGTTTGCAGTAATCCGGTTGCGAAATCGAGCTCGGCGAGATCGTGAGCTCCGATCGAGTATGCATCGCTCTGATACCAGTTGCCCCACGACCAAGCGGGCGCGACGGCTGGCACTTTCATTTCGAAAGTATTGAGAAAAAGCGGAACGCGCGGACCGGCAACGCTTGCAACGGCTAAGCGCAGAAGAAAGATGTATTCGTGCCAGTGCGGTGCCGGATAGGTATCGTTGTCGATGTATGCGCCCTGATCGTCGTCGAGCGCGATAGCGATGACGTCGCGGCCGTACGGGGCAACCGCTTTCAGGACGTCGTTCAGCCATTGCGTCGCATAGCGAAGGTGGGTCGAGTTATTTAGCCATTCCGCGGCGGCGGCATCGGCGTGGGCGTTTTGAAGTGTCGCGGTAGCCGGATAGCGTCCTTCCAAAATATCGTGCAGCGGCATGTGGTACTCGGGGCGTTTCAAGAGCCAGTCCGGATAACCGCCGTTGCGCCACTCATTTCGAATGACCGGACCGGGCCGGAGAATGACTTTGAACCCGCGTTTGTGGATCAGCCCCAAGAGTGCCAGCAAGTTGCGTCGCGGATCGGTGGCTCCGGAAAAATCCGGAAGCACCGAGGCCGACGGCTGATGCCAGTTCCAGATCACGTACAGGTCGATGGTGTTGACTCCCATCTTCCGATACGCGTCGAGCGTTGCGTCCCATCGTTCGCGCGGTATGCGCTCGTAGAAGAAGGCGGCGCCGTAAACGAAAAACGGCTTACCGTCGACCGTAAAGACTGGATAGCCATGATCTTGAACGATCGCCGACGTATGCCAAGAGTTCCACGCAAGCACTGCTGCGAGCCATAGATGCATCGTCGGCGACCTTCGCGAATCCAGCGCGAATGCTTGCCAAGCTGCTCGGCCTTCGCGGCGATCTGCACGTCGATTTCATCCGCAGCAACGCTCTCGCGGGAAACGCTTTGGGCGACCCCGGCGAGCGGCCTGTCGCCGTATACGCACCGCCGGGATACGATGCCGAAGGATCGCAGCGCTACCCCGTCCTGTACGTGCTGCATGGCTACACCGGCAACGTCGCCGGACTGCTGGCGGCGCGAGCGTGGGAGACCAACGTGTTTCAGTGGATCGACCGGCTCGTCGCCGAACGGCGCATGAACCCGGCGATTCTCGTCGGGGTCGACGGATTTACGCGCCTGGGCGGCTCGCAGTACGTCGACTCGATACATAACGGTAATTACGCAACGTACGTCATCAACGATATCGTGGAGCACGTCGACGCCAACTATCGGACGATCGCGCGCGAAGGCGGGCGCGCGGTTCTGGGCAAATCGTCAGGCGGCTTCGGTGCGATGCACTTGGTGCTCGAGTATCCCGGAATCTTTAGCGCGTTTGCATCGCACAGCGGCGACGCGTACTTCCGCTACGCGCATCCCATGTCGTTTCCCGACGTTCAACGGACGCTCGAGAAGCATCAGTTCGATATCGCCGGTTTCGTCGACGTTTTCGAGCGTAAAAACAAACGGGCTCCCGCGGAGTATTCGACGATGGAGATGCTGGGATACGCCGCAGCGTATTCGCCGGCGTCGAGTCGAGCGTTCGATCTCGAGTTACCCTTCGACCGAAAGACCGGCGAGCTGCGCGACGACGTGTTCGCCCGTTGGCTGTCGTTCGACCCGGCCGAGCGCGTGAGCGGCGCACGCGACAGGTTGGAACGGCTACGTTTGCGTTACCTCGATTGCGGCCGGCGCGACGAGTACAGCCTCGACGTCGGAGCGCGCGTGGTGACCCAGCGCATCCGCGACCTCGGCCTCGACGTGCGGCACGAGGAATTCGACGACGACCACCGCAATGTCGGCTACCGCTACGAAGTCTCTCTACCGGCGCTGACCGCCGTTTTGGATACTAAATGAAACGTTTCAAGAGAGCGGCGGTGCTGCTCGCAACCCTTTCTCTGCTCGTCTTGGGAATGACGGGCGTTCCGCGCGCTCAAGTCGTCGAACCGACGCCGTCGCCGGATCCGCACACGTACTCCGATCCGGCGATGAACTTCACCGCTCCTCCGGAAGCGTACTTGATGGGCCGCCGCCAAATCGACGTGAAGCAGCTCGGTCAGGATCTCGAGCCGGTAGCGCGCTGGGTCGTCCGCCCTGGTAGAGAAAACGCGGCGTTCATCGACCTCTCGATGGAATCGTTCGAAGGCGCACCCAATCAGTGGGAAGGTCAGTTCGAAAGCCAAGCGCATAACGGCGGCTCGGGCGTCCTGATCAAGAACAAGACGCCGATGTCGCTTCTCAACGGCATGCCGGCAACGTTCGTGGAAGTCACG
>DASRSM010000216.1:0-4356 GCA_035656415.1 Vulcanimicrobiaceae bacterium
TCTCCCATTCGCGCGCGGTGAGCCGCTCGGCGTCGCGGTGGAGCAGCGCGTAGCTCGTGAGCGCGACGTCGCTTTGATCGATGCGAGCGAAACGCTCGGCGCGATCGTTCCCGGTGAGCGAAACGACGCGCAGGTGCGGCACGAAGCGCGCGATCTCGGCGCGCCAGTTCGGCAGCACGCTAGTCGGCGCGACGATCAGCACCGGTCCGCGCAATCGCCCGTGCGCTTTTTCGATCGCCAGATGCGCCAAGAACTGCACCGTTTTACCGAGACCCATGTCGTCGGCGAGCACGCCGCCGAACCCCTGGCGGCGCAACAGCTGCAGCCACGCCACGCCGTGCGTTTGATACGCGCGCAGCTCGCCTTTAAACGTGCTCGGCAGTGCGACCGGCTCGTGCTGCGCGCTCGTGAGTTCGCTTAATGTGGCACGCAGTGGGTAGGCCGCCGCCGACCAGCGCACCGGGACCGTGGCGTCGAGACCCTCGATCGAAGCGACGTGGGCGGGGGTGAGCTCGAGCCGGCCTTCCTTTGTAAGGGGCGCGTCGAAGAGCTCGACCAGGGTCGAAACGATGCGCCCGACGCGCTCGGGCGGCAGTGCGGCGAACGCGCCGTTGGGCAGGCGGCCGTAGAGCGTCCGCGCGCGCTCGCCGCTCAGCTCGGCGGTCAGTTGTTCCACCGAATGCACGCCCAGCGTTTGCAACGCGTCGACGACGACCGGCAAGAGCGACACGCGCTGCCCGCCGAGATCGATGCCGATGTCGAGTTCGAACCAGCGGTTCTCGCTCTCGACGACCTCGGCGTCCCAGGCCGCGTCCTCGATGTGCACGACCTCGTACGGAAACGTCGGATCGATCTCGATCTGCCAGCCGCGTTCGCGCAACGCGGGAACGCCGTCGTCGACAAACCGCACCCACGATCGTTCTGCCGCGGTGAACTGCCCGCGCGGCCACGCGATGGGCTGCAAGGCGTGCTCGGCCAACGTTGCACGCGTCGCCGCTTCGAACGCGAGCCGTCGCGGCCATGTCGTCACGACGCCCTGTTCGTTGGTTTCCGCAAACTCGAATTTGGTTTCGTCGGGGCGCACGATCGAGTCGCCGTACGCGAACGTCAGCTCTGCAACGGCTCCAAGCGGTTCAGCGGCGCGCAGCGATAGATGCACGACCGGATCGCGTTCGATGACGCATAGTTGGATGTCGGACTGCGGCGGTGGAACGTCGTGCGCGATCGGAATGCGATGCCACATCGTATGCGCGCGCCGCGCCTGGTTTGCGTTGAACGACGGTGCGAGCGCGAGTGCGCTCGCGAGTTCCGCGGCGATGCCCAGATCGATCGTTCCGGCGGTGTTGCTTTCCGAATCGGCGTACCAGAGCGGATCGCTCGGCAACAACCGCGCCGACTTGCGGCCCTCGATTCCGGGCCGTTGCCGGCCATCGGATGGATCGATGCGCCACGCAAACTTGGCGTCGCTCACGTCGGCGCGCCGCAACGGCAGAGTGTCCGGGGAGTGCCAATGCACGCGGCCGGTTGCGAGCAGCAGATCGAGCAGCGTTGCGAATAGTTTGGGATTGAGCGTGCCGAGGCCGGTGAGACCGCAGACGCTCGCGAGCCGGCCGATGGTGCGGTCGATCGGCGTCGCGTAACGCCCCGTGCCCTGGGCGAGAATGGATAAGTCGACCGTGCGCCCCATCGAGCGCTCACCGTTATTAAGTAGCGTTGCGACGCGCGAAATCAGATCGACGCGCGGAACGTAGTACGACTCGCGAACGTCGAGCAGGTAGAGCACGTGCTCGCGGCGCGGCTCGGTGCTCTCGAAACGCTGCGCCGTGATCGTTTGCAGCCAGCTATCGACGGCACCGTCGGCGGCATCGCGCGTGCCGCCCTCGGCAGCAAGGATTGCCGCCGCGGCAGCGTGCTTGCAGTTACGGCCGATCGGGCAATCGCAGATGCTGTGCAGCCGGCGCGCGCCCGCGTGCCACTCGATCACGACTTCGTAGGGAACTGCCGACGTGCCGCGCACCGACGCTTCGATGCGCCCGTTTCCTGCAGCGACGTCGAGCCGCACGACGCGACCGCTGCGCGCGTAACCCAACCCGCGCGAAAACGTCGCCGGATCGAAGGAAGCACGAGCGGTGTCGAGTGTAAGGCGCAACCGTCGTCTTTACGACGTGCGCTGGACGGTACCATTTGCGGCATTTTGCACGCGGGCCAAGCGACTGCCCGCGTCGAAGCGTCCAGTGTACGTTGCGCCCTTTTCCAACCTCAGCTGTCGCGCACGCCTTCGAGTTCGCGGAGGAGTGCTTCCCATTGGGTGACGCGTTCGCGACTGCGCGTTTTCAACTCGGCAAGCTCGTCGCTTAGAGCCTTGGCGCGCGCCCGATCGGCGTAGGTTTCGGGCAGCTCGAAGAGCCGTTCGATCTCGGCTGCGCGCGCGTCGATACGTTCGATCTCGCGTTCGATCCGCGCGATCCGCGTTCGCAGTTGCGAACGAATGCGAAGCGGAGTCTGGCGCGAGGTCTTCGGGCGCTCGGCCGCACTGTCGAGCGAGCGTTCGAACGTCGCTTTTTCGCGCTCGCGCTGCGAGGTTTCGTAGACGTCGTAGCCGCCGTCGACGACGCCCCAGGTACCGCCTTCGATCCACAGCACGCGATCGCAAAGGCGCGACAAGAGAAAGCGATCGTGCGAGACGACCACGATCGCGCCTTCGTACTCGCACAAGACGCTTTCCAGCGCTTCGCGGCTATCGATGTCGAAATCGTTGGTCGGTTCGTCCAGCAACAAGACGTCGGCCTTACGTGCCATGAGGCACGCCAGCATGATGCGTCGCCGCTCGCCGCCGGAGAAATCGCGCACCGCGTTGTCGGCGGCATCGCCGCTGATGCGCATGCGGCCGAGCAATCCGCGTGCCTCCTGCGGCGTTACGTGTCCATCCGTGAGTACGTTGTCTACGGCGCTCTTCGTCACGTCGAGTTGATCGTGCGAGTTCTGCGCGAAGGACGCGATTTTGGCTGCCGGGTTGAAGCGAATGGAGCCGGCGTCGGGCTGCACCTGCGCGGTAAGCAGTTTCAGAAACGTCGACTTTCCCGAACCGTTCGGGCCGACGACGCCGAGGCGTTCGCCGCGTTCCACGCCAAGGGTGAGACCGCTAAAAAGCGCTTGCGTGTAGGATTTTCCGAGGCCTGTGGCTTCGAACGCGAAGCCGCCGCCGACGGGGCGTGACGACTGCAATCGGACGGCGATGCTGCGTGCCGGCGCTGCCGGCGGCGGCGTTTGCGTCGTCGCCTCCACGCGGGCGAGCTGTTTTTCGCGGCTGCGGACCTGGCTGTAATCCGACGACGTGTGCGTCGCTCGCAGCCCGGCGATCGTCGTTCGCCGCTTATCGCGCTCGGCGACGAAGGCTTCATAGGCGCGGCGCTCGGCTTCGAGCCGCAGCTCCTTCTCCGCCACGTAGGCGGTGTAGGCGGGGCGCGCCGGGGCGTAGGCGTGAAGGCGTCCGCGATCGATCTCCCAGATGCGCGTCGAAACGCGATCGAGGAAATACCGGTCGTGAGAGACGACAATATAGCCGCGTTTGTCGTTGGCGATGAACGTCTCGAGCCAGCGTACGGTCGCAACATCAAGATGGTTCGTTGGCTCGTCGAGGATGAAGTAGTCGGGCTCGTCGATCAGCAGATGTGCGAGGGCCGCCTTGGCCCGCTGGCCGCCCGAAAACGCGCGTAGCGGCCGTTCGTATTCGGGCGCTTCAAAGCCAAATGCCGACAGCATGACGCGCAACGCCTTGCTGCGCAGTCTCCATTCTTCCGGGGCGCACTTCGAAAGTGCTGCGTCAATGAGTTGTTGCAACGTGGATTCGGTTTCGTCGGCGACGCCTTGGGCGAGGTATCCCAGCCTCGAGCCTTTCGCTCGCGCGATGGTTCCGCCATAGGGTTGATCGATGCCAGCGAGCAGCCGCAAGAGGGAAGACTTCCCCGCACCGTTGGGGCCAACGAGACCGATCCGCTCGCCGCCATTGACGACGCTACTCGCGCTCGAAAATATCTCGCGCGCACCATAGTGACATTCGAGGTCGGAAAATCGCAAAAGCTCCAAGGGTCAAGAATCTTGCCCGTGCCCGGGCCGCGTGCCTGTCGGGCGCCGCCCAATCCCACGAGATCGTTGATGATGAGGATCCGATGTGCGGATTGCGGCACAAGCATGGTCGGGCCCGCTGAGCCCGGATAAGGTGGAGATGAGGGGGCTGGAACTCCGACCCCTTACATGCGAAGAATCTAACTATAACGGCCCCGGATCCGCTCCGCCAACTTCTTAGAACGTTCAACGACTGCTTCTGGGGTACTCACCCATGCCTGGTCACCGAAG
>DASRSM010000217.1:0-12417 GCA_035656415.1 Vulcanimicrobiaceae bacterium
GGTCTTCATTAATTGGCGGCTTCTATACGGCGGAGGCTTCTCCCGCGAGCAAACGCGCGCGTTCGTCGGCCAAAAGTTCGTCCACGATGTGGCCGAGATCCCCGTCCATGATGCCGCGAATGTTCCCGAAACTGCGGTTGATCCGGTGGTCGGTCACGCGGTCTTGCGGAAAGTTATACGTGCGAATCTTCTCCGAACGATCGCCGGTGCCGACTTGCGAGCGGCGCATCGATCCAACCGCTTCTTCCTGCTCGCGCATCTTGCGGTCGTACAGCGTCGCGCGCAGCATCTGCATCGCCCGTTCGCGGTTCTGCGTCTGCGAGCGCTCTTGCTGCGACGCGACTACGATGCCGCTGGGAACGTGCGTGATGCGAATCGCCGACTCGGTCTTATTGACGTACTGACCGCCGGCACCCGAGGCTTTGTACGTGTCGATCTGCAGATCCGTCGATTTGATCTCGATTTCGATATCTTCGTCGACCTGCGGCAGCACGGCCACCGTCGCGGTGCTCGTGTGGATGCGCCCTTGCGCCTCAGTTTCCGGCACGCGCTGCACGCGGTGCACGCCCGACTCGTGTTTAAAATAGCGGTAGGGTTCTTCTCCCCCGGTGCCTTTCACCGCGAAAACGACTTCCTTATATCCGCCGGCGTCGCTGGTACTTTCCGAGACGAGCTCGACGCGCATGCCCAGCCGCTCGGCAAAGCGCATATACGCGCGTGCCAGATCGCCGGCAAAGATCGCCGCTTCGTCGCCGCCCGCGCCGCCGCGGATCTCCACGAAAACGTCCTTGTCGTCGTTGGGGTCGCGCGGAATCATCAGCTGCTGCAGCTCGGCTTCCAGCCGTTCCAAACGCTCGCGCAAGCTCTGCGCCTCTTCTTCGGCAAGCTCGCGCATCTCGCCGTCGCTCTCGCGCGCGAGCCGCGCGCTGGCTTCCATTTCGTCGCGCGTTTTGCTCAAACGGCGATACGTTTCGACCGGCGCTTCCAGTTGCGCGCGCTCTTTGACCAGCGCCGTGTACTTGGTTTGATCGAAGCCGCCCGCGGGATGTGCGAGCTCCGCCTCGATCTCGTCGAAACGCCGGGCCATCATCTCCAGCCGTTCTCGTAATGCGTCGTTCATTGGTTTCGTAGGGCAAAATAAAGACGAGTTGCTAAACAGCAACTCGTCTTTACAATATCGAGGTAGCTAAAGGGACGCGTCGGCTTTCTTTGCGTCGCGCTGCGCTTGGCGAGCGGCGGCCTCTTCTTGCTTCTTCTTGGCCGCAGCCGAGCGCTGGTTGAACTTATCGACGCGACCCGCCGTATCGACGAGCTTCTGCTGTCCGGTGAAAAGCGGATGGCAGGCGGCGCAAATTTCGACGGCGATTTCCGGCAGCGTCGAACCGGTTGTAAAGGTACTTCCGCACGCGCAGTGTACGCGCGATTGCGGATGCCACTTGGGATGGATCTGGGTTTTCACAGCCTCTGCATTATACCAGGGCGCGCAAGCCCGCCGGCCGGTCGCTCCGCAGGAGCCGACCCGACGCCGCCTAAGAGCGCCGCGTGAAGCGCACTGCATCTAGCATTTTCGCGTCGGCGGCCGCCCTCGCGGCTTTTGCCTGCGGCTCGGCTGCCTCAACCGCGCCGGGCGTGGCCGCGACGCCGCCCCCGACCCCACCGCCGGTCTCGGAGCCAGGCCCCCTGGCCAGTCCGACCTCCCTGGCTCCGCCCAACGGCCCGCAGTTCCCGCTGGCCTCACCCGGGCCGGGCACCAAGGCGTCGCCCACGCCGCCGGCTGAGGTCCGCAAAGGGCTCGAGGGTGTCTGGGAGGTCCAGATCCAGCGCGACAACCTCACCGACTACACGCACTTCCGGTTGGCGGCACAGACCGGCGGTACGTTGAGCGGTACGTATCTCGACTCCAAGGGCAAACGCTATCCGATGGCCGGCTCGGTCGACGGTCAGGCGGTCCGGCTGATCGTGACCATGCCCGATGGAACCACGCTCTTGATGGAAGGCCGGCTGGACGGTACGACCGACATGATCGGCATGCTGACGACGTCCAAGGAGCAGGTTCCATTTACTGCAGCTTATCGACCCAAAGAAAAGTGGATCGAGAACGTCAATCCGGCGCCGGGAGGCTTCGGGATGCCTAACGGCAGCGGAAGTCCGGGTACCTACACCCCGCCGCGTTAGGCTTTAGCTTCGGCTAGCCGCTTCTCGACGTAGGGGACCAACCCACCGGCGTCGATCAGCGAACGCATGAACGGCGGAAACTCGGCCGCTTGATACTGCTCGCTCTTGGTGTGATTGACGATCGTTCCGGTGGCCGGCCGCACTTCGATTTCGTCGCCGTTGGCGATGCCGTCGACGGCGGCCTCCGATTCGAAGATCGGTAAGCCGATGTTGAGCGCGTTGCGGTAAAAGATCCGCGCAAAGCTCTTTGCGATCACGGCCGACGTTCCCGAACCTTTGATCGCGATCGGCGCGACTTCGCGGCTCGATCCGCAGCCGAAGTTCGTGTCGGCAACGATGATGTCGCCGGCTTTCATTTTGGACGTATATTCCGGATCGAGTCCCTCGAGCGCGTGCTTGCCGAGCTCGACGGGATCGATGATGTTGCAGTACTTCCCGGGGATGATCACGTCGGTGTCGACGTTCTTTCCGTATTTGTGCGCGTTGCCGCGCAAACGTTCTTCCACGCTATACTCCTGCCAGTTCCAGAACGCGAGGATCGGTAATCTTGCCGGTCAGCGCCGACGCGGCGCACGTCGCCGGCGACGCCAAGAATACTTCGGCCTTCGGCGAGCCCATGCGGCCGACGTAGTTGCGGTTTGTCGTCGAAACCGCGCGCTCGCCGTCGCCGAGCGTTCCCATGTGGCCGCCGAAGCAGGCGCCGCATCCCGGTGTGTTGACCGCGCAGCCGGCGCCGGCAAGCGTCGTGAGCACGCCCTCTTGCGCGGCTTGCATCCACACTTTCTGCGAGCCCGGGTTGACGATGACGCGCACGCTCGAAGCGATCTTCTTGCCTTCGAGAATTTTGGCGACGACTCGCAGATCTTCGATGTACCCGTTGGTGCACGACCCGATGAAGACTTGGTCGACGTTCACGTTGTCGGCGGCGACTTCCGAAATCGGGTGCACGTTGTCGGGCGTGTGCGGACACGCCACCTGCGGCTCGAGAGCGTCGACGTCGATCGTCACGACGCGCTCGTAAACGGCGTCGGCGTCGGAGCGTTCGACGAGGAACTCGCGATTCGTGCGTTCCTTGACGTAAGCCATCGTCTTGGCGTCCGCGTGGAAGATGCCGTTCTTCGCGCCGGCTTCGATGGCCATGTTCGCCATCGTGATGCGCCCGGTAATCGACAGTTCGTCGACGGTCGTTCCGTGATACTCGATCGCTCGATACGTCGCGCCATCGATGCCCAGTTCGCCGACCGTACGCAGCATCAAATCTTTGGCGTACACCATGTGCCCGAGTTTGCCGTTATACACGATCTTGATCGAGCCGGGAACCTTGAGCCACACTTCGCCCAAAACGAATGCCGCGGCAATGTCGGTCGAACCCATACCCGTCGCGAACGCGCCGAAGGCACCGTAGGTGCACGTGTGCGAGTCGCCGCCGACGATCAGTTCGCCCGGCGCGATCAAGCCTTCTTCCGGCAGCACGACGTGCTCGATGCCGCCACGGCCGACGTCGAAGAAATGTTCGATCTTCTGCTCGATCGCAAAGTCTTTCATCAGCTTAGCGAGCTTTGCCGATTGCGCGTCCTTTGCCGGAACGAAGTGGTCTTCGACTAGCGCGATGCGGCTCGAATCGAAGACACGGTCGGCGCCCTTGATGCCGCGCATCACGCCGATTGCGACTGCCGCCGACAGCTCGTTCGCTAAAACGAGATCGAC
The DNA here is from genome assembly GCA_035656415.1 of Vulcanimicrobiaceae bacterium. GTDB lineage: Bacteria > Vulcanimicrobiota > Vulcanimicrobiia > Vulcanimicrobiales > Vulcanimicrobiaceae > JAFAHZ01. The sequence continues at coordinate 3,883 of DASRSM010000217.1, forward strand.
CTTGGCGTTGATGATCTGTCCCGGCTCCACGCGGTCGAGGCCGCCGTGGCGTGCGAGAATCTTTTCGGTAAGTGTCATGCCCATGATCTATCGATTATAGGGCGAAGGAGCCGAGTCATGCACCTCGACCGGCAATTCGGCTTCGCGACCCGCGCGATTCATGCAGGGACGCCTCCCGATCCTACCACTGGGTCGCGCACGATACCGATCTACCAAACGGCTGCGTACGTCTTCGGCTCAACCGAGCAGGCCGCGGAGCTCTTCGCGTTGCGGAGCTACGGGCACATCTACAGCCGTATCAGCAATCCGACGGTTGCGGCATTCGAGGAACGCATGGCCAGCCTCGAGGGAGGCCTCGGCGCGATCGCCTTCTCGAGCGGCATCGCGGCTCAGCTCTGCGCGATACTCGCGGTCGCGCAAAACGGCGACCACATCGTCTGTTCGCAAAACGTCTACGGCGGAACCGTCACGCAGTTCACGGTGACGCTCAAACGCATGGGCATTTCCACGACGTTCGTTCCCGGCACCGATCTCGACGCCGTTCGCGGGGCAATCGCGCCCAACACGAAACTGCTCTTTGCCGAGACGGTCGCCAATCCGTCGGGCGAAGTCGCCGACATCGAAGCGCTCGCCGCAATCGCACACGACGCCGGCATTCCGCTCGCAATCGACAACACGTTTGCGACGCCGTATCTCGAGCGGCCGATCGAGCGCGGCGCCGATCTCGTGCTGCACTCGGCTACGAAGTTCATCGGCGGTCACGGCGCCGTCATCGGCGGCGTGCTCGTCGAATCCGGCCGCTTTCCGTGGGACAACGGACGCTTTCCACTGCTCTCGCAGCCGAGTCCCGCGTACCATCAGAAAACCTTCACCGAAACGTTCGGTGAGTACGCGTTTCTCATGCGGGCGCGCGCCGAAGTGCTTCGCGACGTCGGGGCTCAGCTCGGTCCGATGGACGCGTGGCTCCTGCTGCTCGGCCTCGAAACGCTGGCGGTTCGCATGGACCGTCACGTTTCCAACGCGCGAACGATCGTAGCGTTTCTCAAAGAGCGCGCCGACGTCGCGTGGATCAACGAGCCTGAGCTCGGATCGATTTTCACGTTCGGTTTGCGCGGCGGCCGCGAATCGGCACGCCGTTTTATCGACGCGCTCGAGTTGTGGAGCCATTTGGCCAACGTCGGCGACGCGAAGAGCTTGGTCATCGCTCCGGCGTCGACCACGCATTCGCAGCTTTCCGACGACGAGCTGCGTAAAGCCGGCGTCCCGCCCGAATCCATTCGTCTTTCTGTCGGACTGGAAGATCCCGCCGACCTCGTCTGGGATCTCGACCGCGCGCTCAAAGCGTCGGTCGTGCCGGAGGGCGTTCGATGATTCTGCGCACGCCCGCAGAGCGGCGCGCGCTGCTCGACCGCGCGAAAACGGTCGCGGTCGTCGGCGCCTCGAGCAATCCCCTGCGACCGAGTTACACCGTCTTTTCGTATCTGCGAACGCGCACCCCGTTTCGCGTCGCACCGATCAATCCCACGCTCGATGTCATCGACGGCATCAAAGCGTACCGCTCGATCGCGGCATACGCAGCCGAAAACGGACCGCCGGACGTCGTCGACGTCTTCCGCAAACCCAGCGAGCTCGTTGCCCTCGTCGACGACGCGATCGCCGCCGGGGCGCGTGCGATCTGGTTTCAGTACGGCGTCATCAACGAAGACGCGATCGCAAAAGCCGATGCTGCCGGGCTGGACGTGGTCGTCGATCGCTGCATGAAGGTCGAGCACGCCCGCTTCCACGGCGGTCTTTCGGCAACGGGACTCAACAGCGGCATCATCTCGTCGCGCCTGGTGCCTTCCGCGCGTTCGTGACGTACGCAACCGAATCGTTTGCGCTCGACGCCGAGATTCTGGCCGTTATCGACGGCTGGCATCGGCGCGGCCGCGAACTTTCCGAAGGCGACTTCGACGACCTAGCGCTGCGATTGCTCGAGTATCAGCTGCGATACAACGCTCCCTACGCGCGGTATTGTGCGAGCCTCGGTTTCTCACCTGAGAACCTGCCCGCGGGTTGGGACGAAATCCCGGCCGTGCCGTCCGCGGCTTATAAGGAAGCAACGCTCGCGACGTTCGATCCCGCGCGGGCAGCGCTCGCATTCGAAACCAGCGGAACGACGTCGGGAACCGGCGGGCGCCACTACATGGAAACGCGCGCACTCTATGACGCTTCTCTGCTCGCGGGTTTCGAACGGTATGTGCTCGACGACCGAGCGCGTCTTCGCTACCTTAATATCGTACCGAATCCCGCGGACCGCCCGCAGTCGTCGCTGGGATACATGATGCAGAAAATCAGCGTGCACTGCGGCGACGCGCAAACCGGCTGGTTCGTTCGCGGCGACGAGTTGTTCGTCGAAGCACTTATCGCCGACGCTCGAGCCGCGGCAGGCGACGGCGCTGCGGCGTGCGTCGCGACCACCGCGTTCGGTTTGCTCAACCTTCTCGACGAGCTGGAGCGGCGCGGCATCGATATTCCGCTGCCGGCCGGGAGCCGCATCTTGGAGACGGGCGGCTTCAAAGGGCGCACGCGCGCGATCGCTCGCGGTGAACTCTACGCGCGAGCGGCGCGCGTCTTCCATCTCGAAGCATCGTCCATCATCGCGGAGTTCGGAATGACGGAGCTGACGACGCAATACTACGACGCACCGGCGTCGCGCGGCACGCCCGAAAGCCGGCGAAAGGTTGCGCCGCCGTGGCTGCGCGCGCGCGTCGTTGGTCCGGACGGAAAGACGTTACCAAACGGAGCGGTGGGCGCGCTCGTTCACGTCGATCTCGCAAACCGGTCGTCGTGCATTGCCATCGCAACGGAGGATCTAGGCGTTCAATTTGACGACGGGTTGATCGTCATCGGACGTGAAGCCGGCGCGTCGCTGCGCGGTTGCTCGCTCGACGCCGAGACGCTTCTTCCGCTCTAGGTTGGGCTGGCAGTCGGCGATGTCGACGGACTCGCCGACGGACTGCCGCTTGCGTACGGCGACGGGGTCGGCGTCGGCGGCTTCCCCGGACCGACGGTCACGGTCGATCCGGCGGCGTTGCCGGCGATCTTCACGTTGCGACCATCCGTGCCCGGCCGAAAGGTTTCCGTCTTCTGATATTGTCCCGAATCGTTCGTTTTTTGCGGTCCGGTCGCTATGATGTTCCAGGTATTGTTGCGCGCGAGGACTTGCACGCCGGCGCGCGTGATGTTAACTTCCGTCGCCGAATGGCTCACAAACGTGTTTCCGCCGAGCGATCCCTGCGCGCCGTAACCGAAGTCGACGCTTTCGCCGCCGGAAGAACCGCTGCTGCTGCTGCTCGAACCGCTGCCGGTCGGGCTCGGCGACGGACTCGCCGAGTCGGGTCCAGCCGTTGGCGCCGTCAGCGAATCGATGTAGGCATTGTTGCGCGATTGAAAAACTTGCGAGGATGCAGTGACCGTTGCGGTACCGTCGGTACGAATACCGTCACCGCCGCCGATGACGGAGTGGCCCGGCCCGGAGAGCGTTATCGAAGGACTGCCGCCACCGCTGCTGCTGCTGCCGCTGCCGCTGCCGCTGCCTGTAACGGTATACGCCTTAATGGCGAAGTCGTTTCCGTAGACGACGCACGCGTTGCACGAAAGCGTCCCGCCGGCTACGGTAACACCGCCGTTGGCGGCAAACGTCTTGCCCTGTCCGAAGGTGTCGGAATTCGCTAGTAAGGAGCCCAACACGTCGACGGAAGCGTACGAACCCCGCGATGTAGACACCGTCGTTCCGACGTAGATTTTGTCGAACGTCAGCGAGACCCCCGACGGAACGACCACCGTCGCGTACAAGGTGTGCGACGACGGCGTTCCTTCGGCTTTCTCGAGCGTCGTGTCTTCGCCGGCTCCATTGATGAAGGCGCCTTTGACGACGGCGTGCCCGTAGTCGATCCCCGTCAGCGTAACGCCGGTCGGAATGACGATCGGGAAGACTTCGCCGGTTCCCCTCGTGTACGCGCCGCCATTCAACGTAATCGTCAGCCCGGTAGTAACCGACTTTTTGACTGCCTCAAGGGCCTTGGTGATCGTCTTGAACGGCGATGTCTGGGATCCGTTGTTGGTGTCTTTGCCTTTGACCGGGTCGACGTAGTAGCCGGTGATTGGGGTCGCCGTCGGGGCCGGCGGCGGCCCTGCTGCTCCGCGCCGCGTGCACGCGGTGCTGCCGATCATCACAGCGATGGCGGAGGCAGCAAAGATGACGAATAGCATTCGGCCCAGTCGCGACATGGACGCGCCTTTTTGCCATCGCTCACTTGGGAACCTCGGACTTCTACGAAGAACGAGTGAGCCTCAGATGAGAATGCACCTCGCGGCGCGTCCGGTCCGCTCGATCCTGCGCGGCATCGCCGATGCAGCCGAGCGCTGGCGGGATGGGGACTTTTCTCCCCGTGTGCGAGCGCTGGAACGCATCTGCGCGCGGACCGGATACTCCATGCCGGTGGCCGAGTATGCGTTGAATCGGCTTTTTGCGGCGCTCAATGCTGCCGATTTGCAAGCGACCGTGGAACGCGAGTTAGGATCGATCGACGTCCTCGACGGTTTCGTCTCACGTACCTCGATGTCGCGCGAGCGCGCCCTGCCCGCGGGGAGGGTATGCGTGATCTCGAGCCGCACGACGATCGGCGTCGCGCTCGTTCCCGCCCTATTCGCATTGATCGCAAAATGCGACGTCGTCGTGAAAGATCGCGAGGATTCGCTCATCGCCGCCTTCTTCTCCACGCTTTACGAAGAGCTCGACGAGTTCCGGAGCGCCGCCGTCGGCGAGCACTGGACCGGCTCCGAGCGCGAGCTTGGCGAATTCGACGTCGTGGTTGCGTTCGGCCACGACGCGACGATTGCATCGATCGCGGCGGCCCTTACGCCCCGGACACGTTTGATTCCATTCGGTACGCGTGCGAGCGTCGGTTACGTCGCACGCGATGCCCTTTCCGCGCTGCAGGACGCCCAAGAGGTCGCGCGTGGAGCGGCGCGCGATCTCGTGCTTTACGAAACCGAAGGGTGTCTGAGCTTGCACGCTTTGTTCGTGGAAGATCGCGGCACGATAACGCCCGACGCGTTCGCCGAGATCCTCGCTCGACAGGTCGAACGCGCAAACGCCGAGTTTCCTCTCGCCGGCCGAGCTCCTCAGATTGTCGCGCGCGTCGCCGCGGCGCGCGATCTCGCCGCGTTTCGCGCGGCCGGCGGACGCGGTCGCGTGCATTCCGACACGGCTGCAACGTTCTTGATCGACACGACGACGAGTCACGAACCGCCCGCGTTCTTGCCGCGCGCTATCGGCGTCCGCAGCGTTGGATCGCCCGAAGAGGCCGCCGCGTATTGCAAACAACACCGGCTTCCGATTGAAGCCGTTGCGATTGCCGGCATGCGTGACGATCTCGCGGATCTTGCAATCGAACTCGGTGCGGCGCGCATCGCGCGTTTCGGCGAGTTGCAAGCGCCGCTCGCGGCGGGACGTCACGGCGGGCGGCCGCGAATCGCTGAGTTCGTTCGCTGGATGACGGACGAGCGATGAGCGAAGAACTCGAACGCATCGTTACCGCAATACCAGGTCCGCGCACGGCCGAGCTCATGCCGGCACTGCGCGCCTACGAATCGCGCAACGTCACCTACGTCGGCGACGGGTTTCCGGTCTTTTGGGAATCCGCCAGCGGGTCGACGATTACGGACTCCGACGGCAACCGCTACATCGATCTCACCGCGGCCTTCGGCGTCGCAAATGCCGGACACGCCAATCCGTACGTCGTCTCTGCGATCGCCGACCAAGCTGCGCGACTGATGCACGGCATGGGCGACGTTCATCCGCACGAAGCGCGAACGCGGCTGCTGGAACGCCTCGCCGGCATTTTACCGAAGGGATTGACCAAGACGTTTCTCGCGACGACAGGTTCCGAGGCCGTCGAAGCTGCGCTCAAGACCGCGATGCTCGCAACCGGCAAGTCGCATTTCATCGCCTATCGCAACGCCTACCACGGTCTTTCGCTCGGCGTACTGCCGCTTTCCGGCATCGAGAAGTTTCGGACGCCTTTCGCGAGAGCGATCGGACCGAGCGCGATCCTCCTGGAATATCCTCAGAACGTCGCGGGGGCAAACGTTGCCGCGGCGATCGCGACCGCGCGCGAAGCGATCGAAGCCAACGGCGACGTTGCGGCGCTCGTGATCGAACCGATACAAGGGCGCGGCGGCTGCATCGTGCCCCCGCCGGGTTATCTCGCCGCGCTGCGCGAGCTGTGCAGCGAGCTCGGCGTCGTCATGATCGTCGATGAGATCTACACCGGTTTCGGCCGCACCGGTACGTGGTTTGCCGTCGAGCACGATCGCGTCGTTCCGGACATCATCTGCATCGGAAAAGCGATGGGATCCGGCTTTCCGATCAGCGCATGCGCCGGCCGCGCCGGCGTTATGGATGCGTGGCCGCTCTCCAGCGGCGAAGCGCTTCACACGTCGACGTATCTCGGAAATCCAATGGGATGCGCGGCGGCACTCGCGACGATCCGCGAAATCGAACGACTCGCCTTGCCGGCAAAGGCGCGGCAGGCCGGGCTCGCGTTGAGCTCGCGCCTCGACGCCTTACGCGCGGGCAAAAACGTCGTTGACGTCCGCGGACGCGGGCTGTTCTGGGGTATACAGTTTCGCGATGCAGAGATCGCCGATCGCGTCGTCAAACGCGCGCTCGTATCGGGCGTCATCGTCCTTCAATCAGGCAGCGACGGAGCTACCGTTACCGTCGCACCGCCGTTAGTCATCACCGATCGGCAGCTCGGCCGCGGGATCGAGCTGCTCGAAGCCGCCATTCGGAGCAGCGAATACGTATCGTGAAAACCTATCGCATCGGCATCGCCGGCGCCGGATTCGGCGTGCACGCACACTTACCGGCGCTTTTGGCGCATCCGCGTTTCGAGGTCGTCGCGCTCGCGTCGCCGCACAGCGCCGCCCGCGTTGCAAAGGAGCGCGACGTCCCGCACCACTTTCGATCGTGCGTGGAAATGGTGGCCGGCGTCGAACTCGATGCGGTGACGGTCGCCTCGCCTCCGTTCGCTCACAAGGAAGACGTTCTTGCGGCGCTCGGAGCGCACAAGCACGTCGTTTGCGAAAAGCCGTTTGCGACGAGCGTTGCCGACGCGCTGGCGTTGCTCGAGGCCGCCGAGGCGGCGGGAACCGCTTGCGGCGTTGCGCATGAGTTTCGCTTCGTTCCACAGGCGCAAGCCCTCAGAGAACTCGTCGCCAACCACCACTTGGATCCGCTGCGCGACATCGAAATTACCTCGCTGCGTCCGATGCTGCACCGCACGCAGCGTCGCGGGCGCGGCTGGTGGTTCGAGCGGGATCGCGGCGGCGGTCTCGCCGGCGCGATGCTCTCGCACTTAATCGATCAAGCCAATTGGCTGAGCGCTCGCGCTCCGCAGCGCACGCTGGGACTGACACGCACGGCGAATCCGGTGCGGCAAGACGACGCAGGCGAGTTCCACTCGAGCGTCGACGACGGTGCCTTTGCACTGCTGGATTACGGCGATGGTTTGATCGCGCGATTAGCGGTCGACGGAACGACTGCGGCAGAGGGATATACGTGCGCCGTGCACGGCGAGGATCGCAGCGCCGTCGCCAGCGGGCCGAGCATCGTCGAGCTGCAGCTCTTTACCGTTGAGAAAGACGAGACGAGCGAACTCGAGTGCAAGGCCACGCCGTATGCAAAGTTCGGCAGCATCAACGGCAACGTGCCGTTACTAATGGAGCTTTACGACGAGTTCGTCAAAGCGATCGAAGGCGAACCGAACGGACTGCCGACTTTCGGAGACGCGGTTGCGACCCAACGAGTGCTGCAAGCCGTCGGTTACCATACGCGCCGTAAAGCCTCGGCGGCCGAGTAGGCCCGGGGACTTTCACCCCGAGCCTCTCACAGATCCGTACGTGAGCCTCTCGACTCGTACGGCTCTCGTGCCATCCGTCGAAGCCCGGCGGCTTCCATCGTAGCGACTGCCTCATCCCGACATACGCCAGTTTGGCGGTCCGATATGGATGGCCCATCCCCTTCGCTCCGCGTTCATTACGAACGCTTCAACGCTAATACAGGACGGTCCGTCACTGCCGAGCGCATTGGTACTTTCCGTCTCACGGGTGCACTTGTACGTTTTCCCTTATCATCGCTCAGCAGTTTCTCAAGTTCCGTTCAAGAGCCAGTATCGAGTTCATGCCTTCTCTACACCGGACACCATGCGGTTAGTAAATCGGTTTCCTCCGCACTCTTCCCAAGGAACCTAAAAGTCCTTGGTTTCGATGTCGTCTGTTCCCCTTTCGATGCTTGCAACAAAGGTTCGCTTGCGCTCATCTCCTCGATACATACCTGACGGGTCAAGCCCGCCTTTTAACCGGATCGTTCACGACGGAGCCTTTCGACTCAAGCCGCATCCGGCGGTTTGAATTCTCTTCCGATAAAGCGAGTTCGATGGACCTCCCATCATCTCTCGAACAGCATCGCACCTCTCAATGCGTTCT
>DASRSM010000218.1:0-21656 GCA_035656415.1 Vulcanimicrobiaceae bacterium
CCCTTCTCGTCGCGCAGGAAGCGAAACGAAATCGCCTGCTTATTCGTCAGGGCCGTCACCAGCTGCGCCGCTCCGTACGCAAACGTAGCTTCGATCTGTACGTACCGCTGCGCCGAGGTATTGGGCAGCCGAAGGCGCAGCAAAAAGCGGTCGCCGCCCAGGTGCTGTAGCGTACAGCCCTGGCAGCCCGACGTCTCGTCCTTGGAGCCCAAGACGAAGAACTGTTGCGAGCGCGCATCGCGCCAGGCGCGACGCCACGCGTCCAGGCTGGCGTAGCCATTGGCTTGCAGATGATGCTGTGCGTTGAAGAGCTTACGCGATCCGAAGCAGATGCCGGTGACGCCGGATGCATCGCGTTCGCGCCGATCTTGCAGACGGCGGCGACGGCGTTTGAGCTCATGGATGCATGCGCGCGACGTCGTCTTGGCCAGCTTGGCGTCGATGGCCGTAATGCGCGTCTCGAGTTCGCACAGCAGTCCCGCGCGACGCTCGCGAATCGAATCGAGCATCCCATCGAGCGTGACGCGCACCGCATTGTATTGCCGAGCCGTCAAGTGAAAGCGGCGCATGAATGCTGGTTTGGTGACGCTGTGTCCAGCGATCCGATCGGCGTGCAGCGTGCGCAAGGCGCGCCCGAAGAGCTGGCCGTAGCCATCGAGCAAGGTCGCTGTCGGCGCGTCGAGCTGCAAACGAGCCTGGAACGTCCGCATGCGAACGTATGTTCCCTATGCGACTTCGGCGGACCTTGGCGTTATTTGGCAATGAGTTTCGCGATTTGTCTATGCAGGATGCGGCTGTGTACAACCCGCCTGCCCGCGGGAAGGCCGAGCAAGGACCCTTGCGCCGTGCGCGATGGCGGACGCTCGGTTTACAATTATCACTTCGTTATGAAGCTAAATCTCACCGATCCTTTGAACGACGACGAACGCGGTCGCGGTCTGACGGAGCGTCAGCTTGGCTCGATTCGTGCGATCGTTTACCTCGCGCTGCTCGTGTTGGTAGTCGTCTTCGGTTTGATCAAGTTGTGGCAAATGCCGATGGCGTCCGCCGATTTCAAGTTCACGGATTTCGTGGTCGTGGGCCTTGCGATGTTCTCGATCTGGCTGTCGGTATCGATCCTCGATCGCGCGACGCAGCAGAACAATCGCTTTTACGAAAGCGTTTCCGCATCGCTGAACGAGGTGAGCTCGGGGCTCGAGCAGTTACAACAAGAGCTGCGGACGTTACAGAGCCGTTCCAAACCCACCACCACCGGGGGTTTGAATGAGGAGCACATCGCCGGGCTGCAGCGCTAGCGTCGTTTTCGCAGGGATCGTCGCTTCGTCGCCGTCGCGGATCAGCGTGTGACGCCCGCACGCGCCCGGCTCCCCGCCGCGCGCGCCGGGCGGCGGCAACGTCTGCCGATCGGCGAGCAGCGACGCTTGCGCTACGCCTTCCGTGAGCTCGATGGCGCGGATCAGACCGTTGCCGCCGCGATGCTTGCCGTTGCCGCCGGTTCCGGTTGCGAACTCGTAGCGCACGACGCGCAGCGGATAGTCGCGCTCGATCGCTTCGATCGGCGTGTTGAGCGTGTTGGTCATGTGACATTGAACGCCGTCGAGACCGTCGGAATTCGGCCGCCCGCCCATGCCGCAGCCGTTCGTTTCGTAAAACGCCCAGGCGCTGCCGTCGTCGCGCGTTCCGCCGAGCATGACGTTGCTCATCGTGCCGCCGCTCGACGCCGGAACGCGTTCGGGCGCTGCTTGCGCGAGCGCTTGCAGCACCACGTCGGCGTTGCGCGTGCTCGTCTCGACGTTGCCGCCCGAGACGGCCGCCGGACGGCGCGGATTGAGCAGCGTTCCTTCCGGAACGTATACCTCGATCGGCACGAAGCAGCCGTCGTTCATGGGAATCGTCGGATCGGTCACGGCGCGCAGCGCGTAATGTATGCCCGATAACGTGACGCCGAGCACCGCGTTGAGCGGCAGCGGTACTTGCGCGGACGTACCGGTGTAGTCGAAGCGCACGCTGCCGTTGCCGCGCAGCTCCATCGAAAGCGCGATGCGCAGCGACGGCTCGCCGTTGCGATCCTCCAGAAAATCGGTGCTGGCGAACGTTCCCGTACCAAGTGCGCGCAATGCGTAGCGCATGCGCCGTTCGCTGTCGCGCAGCGCGCGTTCGACGGCCGCATCGACCGTGCCGGCTCCGTAGCGATCGTAGAGTTCGAGCAGACGCCGTTCGCCGGTATAGTTGCCCGCAATCTGCGCGCGAAGATCGCCGCCGCGGGCGGCCGGCGTACGCGAGTTCGACGCGAAAAGCGCGATCGTTTCGGCGTTGGGTTCGTCGTCGACGAGAAGCCGCAGCGGCGGCACGACGACGCCTTCGGCAAAAAGGTCGGTTGCGTCGGCCGGCATGGATCCCGGAGCCGCACCGCCGACGTCGGTGTGATGCGCCTTGTTCGCGGCGTAACCGATCGGGATTCCGTGAAAGAAGATCGGCCGGAGAACGGTGACGTCGTTGAGATGCGTGCCGGTGATATACGGATCGTTGGCGACCCACATTTCGCCCGGGCGCACGCCACCGTACTGCCGCTCGATGGTCTCGAGCATGCGTTTCAAGCCCCACGGAAGCGATCCCAGATGAACGGGAATGTGCTCGGCTTGCGCGATCAAGCGTCCCTGCGCGTCGAAGAGCGCGCACGAATGGTCGAGCCGCTCTTTGATGTTGGGCGAGTACGCGCTGTTGCGAACGGCGATGCCCATCTCTTCGCTCGCGTAGACGAGCGCGCTCTTGATGACCTCGACGACGATCGGATCGATCACGATCTCACCAGCACGAGGTTTTCGCCGGCTTCGCATTTCCAGCGATCCGGAACGTACGTCGTCGTATCGTATTGCTCGACGATCGCGGGCCCATCGATCGTCGCTCCCGCCTCCAGCGAATCGCGTTGATAAATCGGAGCCGTGACGAACTGTTCGTCCATCCAGACGCGACGCTTAACGTTATCGCGGTGGTTCGTCCCTCGACTTGGCGCCTGCGGCGCTGCGCTCGGGATGACAGGCTCACTAGCAGCGCTTTGCGAGGAACGGGGCAGCTTCCCACTTGCGTTCGAACGTGCGTTGACGAGTTCGATGCGTTCCTCCGGAACGTGATAGCCGTAGCGGTTGCGGTGAGCCTGGTGGAAGCTCGACGCGACGTCGTCGAGCGAGTCGCCGTGCGGAATCGAGAGCTCGAAGCTTTGGCCGGCATAGCGGGCGTCGTAGCTGCGCCGGAACGCAATCGTCGCCGCATCGACGCCCTGCTCGAGCAGCTCCTCCGTTCCGCGCGCTTCCAGCAGCGCAAACGTTCGCTCGAGCTCGTGAAGCGAAGCCGAAGCGACGTCGCACAGCACCGGCTCGACGAAGTGCGTCGCAACGTCGGCGACCAACAGCCCCTGCGCGGAAAAAATTCCGGGATGCGCGGGAACGACCACGCGCCCGATGCCGAGCTCGCGCGCGAGCGCGCACGCGTGCAGCGGTCCGCCGCCGCCGTACGCGACGAGCGTGAACTCGCGCGGATCTTCGCCGCGCTCCACGGTGACGATGCGCAGCACTTTAGCCATCGCGTCGTCGATCAGCGTTACGATGCCCGCGGCCGTCGCTTCCACGCCTAACCCTAACTTCGCGGCGAGCGTCTCCACCGCGGCGCGCGAGCGCGACGCGTCGATCGGAAACGTTCCGCCGAGCAAATGCGTTTGATGCAGCCGCCCGAGGACGACGTCGGCATCGGTGACGGTAGCGACGCCGGATTTCCCGTAACACGCCGGGCCCGGATCGGCGCCGGCCGAAAGCGGGCCGACGCGCAGCGAACCCGCGTCGTCGATCCATGCGATCGTTCCGCCGCCCGCACTGACTTCGGCGAGATCGACGAACGGAAAGCGCACCGGGTAGCCGCTGCCTTTTATCGCGCGGCCGCTGTGCGATTTTCCCGCGGCTTCGAACTCCGTCGCGAGCCGTACCGCGCCGTCGACGATCGTGCCGGCCTTTGCGGTCGTGCCGCCCATGTCGAACGCGAGCAATTTTGCCCCGTTCGACGACGCCGCCAGCGACGCGGCGGCGATTACGCCCGCCGCCGGCCCGCTTTCGATAATCGCGGCAGGCGAGGCCGCGACGCGCAAGGTCGACGACATTCCGCCGTCGCTGCGCATCACGTACGTCGTGGCCGAGACGCCGCGTTCGTTCAACTGCTGCGCAAGGCGTTCGAGATACCGCGCGACGATCGGGGCCAGCGTCGCATTCACCACCGCCGTTGAGAAACGTTCGTACTCGCGATACTCGGGATCGACGGCGGCCGAACGCGTCACGGGAACGTCCGGCAACGCGGCTTCGATCGCTCGCGCGACGCGGCGTTCGTGCGCGTCGTTGACGTACGAGTTGAGTAAGCACACCGCGACTGCATCGATGCGGCGTTGCGCGAGCATTTCGCACGTACGCGCCAGCGACGCTTCGTCGAGCGGAACCAGGACGTTGCCCGCCGCATCGATGCGCTCGACGACGGTGAAGCGATCGTCGCGCGCGACCAGGGGCCGCGGCCGCTGCACGAACAGGTCGTACACGGCGCTGCGATTTTGCCTCCCAATTTCGATGACGTCGCGAAATCCGTGCGTCGTAACCAGCGCTACCCGCGGCAAATCGAGCCCGATCTGACCGAGTAGGGCATTGGTTGCTATGGTCGTCGAGTGACCGAGAAACGCTACGTCGCGACTTGCGTAACCCTCGGCGAGCAAGGTTTCGAGCGCGGTGATGACCGCCAGTTCGGGCGCGTGCGGAGTCGACGGGACCTTTAGACGAAGCAGCGCGCCGCTCGCGTCGTCGATTGCCGCGAGATCGGTGAACGTTCCCCCGACATCGATGCCGACGCGAAGCGTGGAGCCCGGTTCAATTCCTTGCATTTATGGAGGCGTTGCGCCCTTGCTCGTGTCCGCTACTTTGGCGGCGCTGAACCGTCCGTCGGACGTCATCCGCACGGAGTACCACCAGCCGTACCCCTTCTTATTGCAGTAGCACACGAGGCTCGTCGATCCGTCGCGGCGGCCAACGGTCCACTGATAACCCGTCGCGGGATAGCCGGAATCGTAATTCTGATGCATGTACGCGATTATTTGCGCATCGGCGTCGTTCTGGGCGCCGCGATCCTGTTGGCCTCGCGTCGCTTCGATGTTGGAAACGGCGAGATAGCCGATGACCGGCACCAGCAGGACGAACAATGCGGTCGGGATCCATTGAGGAACCCGGCGGTTTGGGCGCACGCGTTACGGTTCGATGCGGCCGATCCGATTGGCTGCCGATTCGACGAACCACAGCGAGCCGTCGCTGCTGCGCGCGATGCCTTGCGGCTTGGCGCCCGGCGTCGGCAGCGGGTATTCGGTGAAGACGCCGGCCGTCGTTACGCGGCCGATCTTATTGCCGGTCCACTCTGTGAACCACAGCGCGCCGTCGCGTCCCCGTACGATCCCCCACGGCCGCGAGTTCGGCGTCGGAATCGTGTCGACGTGGACGATGCGTCCGTTGAGATCGGTGGCCCATATCGCGTTGCTGTTGAACGCCGTCCACCAGAGATTGCCGTCGGGGCCGACCGCGACGGCGTTGGCGACGTCGTTGTATCGCGATTGGTAGTACAAACCGTCGAAGATCGTCAGCTTTCCCGCGCGGTCGACGCGGCCGATGCGCGCCGTGCCGTCTTCGGAAAACCACAACGCTCCGTCGGGAGCGCGCACGATCGCGGCGCTCTGTCCGGTGATTCCCGGCAGAACGTACTGCGTGAGCTTGCCGTGCGAGAGCACTCCGAGGCCGCCGCAGCTCTGCGTGAACCAAACCGACCGATTCGGACCCGGCGCGACGCCGACGGGCATGTTGCCGGCGTCGTTCCATTCCTTGACGCTGCCGTTGGGCGAGATGCGCGCCACGTGCGTGCCGAGATACGGACCGAAGTGTTCCGCGACGTACACGCTGCCGTCGCGATCGACGAAGAGGCCCTGCGGATTCGAGTGCGCAGTCGGAAGCGAGTAGTGACGGATGTGGCCGTGCGGGCCGATCCGGCCGATCTCGCCGGTTCCCGACTCGCTGAACCACATCGAGCCGTGATTGCCCGCGACCACGGTAAACGGTGCGGCGTTCGTCCCGCGACCCGCGATTTGGACTTCGGCGATGGCCGGAGCAAGCCGCCGGTGAGCGGCCTCAAAAGGGGCGCTCGAAGGAACCGGTACCATTCCTGGGCCCGCGCTGCACGCGGCCAGACTTAGGGCCAGAAGCACCGCTCCAACGCGCATGCCAGCCTCCATAAGCCCGCTTAAGAATCCTTAAGCTCGTCTTAATCATACCCTGGCCGCCTGCTTTTAACCTCCTGGAATCCATTATTCAGACCTAGGTAATCGCCGCTGAAATTCTTTTGAAGGCTGCGCGCGAGGATGGGCGCATTCGCGCTTCCAACGCATAGGCTATGATGCGTTGGATCGTAGCACTGCTCCTTATCGTCTTTCTTCCGGCAGCAGCCGGCGCGGCGAATCCGCCGCAAAGCCTCACCGATAAACTTCAGTGGCGCAGCATTGGACCGTACATCGGCGGTCGCGTCGTTGCGGTCACCGGAGTACCAAGCGAGCCGAATCTCTTTTACATGGGTGCCGTCGACGGCGGCATTTGGAAGAGTACCGACTACGGTATAGCTTGGGAGAATATTTCCGACGGCACGCTGCCGAGCGACAGCACGAGCATCGGCGCGATCGCCGTCGCGCCGTCGAACCCGAACGTCATTTACGCCGGAACGGGCGAGAGCGATATTCGCGGTACGTTCGTCACCGGCGACGGAATATATCGATCGGGCGACGCGGGCAAAACGTGGCAATACGCCGGCTTGCGCGACACGCACACGATCGGTGCGATCGTCGTCGATCCGCACGACGCCAACGTGGTCTACGCGTCGTCGATGGGCCACGTCTTCAAGGGCAACGCCGATCGCGGCGTCTTCAAGACGACCGACGGCGGCAAGACGTGGAAAAAGATGCTCTTCATCGACGACGACACCGGAGCGGTGTGGCTGTCGATGGACGCGCAGCATCCGCAAACGCTGTACGCCGCAATGTGGCAAGCCAGCCGCTCGCCGTGGAAGCTCGACAGCGGCGGTCCCGGCAGCGGTTTGTATAAAACGACCGACGGCGGCGCGCATTGGACGAACCTGACGCACAATCCGGGCTATCCGCAAGGCGTGCTCGGCAAGATCGGCGTCGCGGTGGCGCCGAGCAATCCGAACGTCGTCTACTCGATCGTGCAAGCAGGAGAAGGCGGCATTTTCCGCTCCAACGACGCCGGCGCGACGTGGAAGCGCGTCAACGATCAAATGGAGTTGCGTCAGCGCGCGTTCTACTACATGGCGATCTTCGTCGATCCGACCAACCCGAACACGATCTTCGTTCCCAACGTTGCTGCGGTTTGGAAATCCACCAATGGCGGCGTGACGTTCCGCGGACTCCATCCGCCGCACGGCGACAATCACATCGTCTGGATCAATCCGCACAATCCGAAGATTTTGCTCGAAGGCAACGACGGCGGCGCGACGGTTTCGACCGACGGCGGCACGACGTGGAGTACGCGTCTCAATCAGCCGACCGGCCAGTTCTATCACATCTCGATCGACAATCAGTTTCCGTTCCGCGTGTACGGCGCACAGCAAGACGACGGCTCGATCTCCGGCCCGAGCGCGGCGTTCGAAGGCGCCATCGGCGCCGGCGAGTGGAAACCGGCGGCGTACGGCGAGAGTACGTTCGTCGCACCCCAGCCCGACAATCCAAACGTGACCTACGGCAGCGGTTATTTCACGATCTTCTTGCAGTACGACGAAACGACCGGACAGTATCGCAGCGTCTCGCCGTATCCCTACTATAAAGAAGGCGGCACGTCCGAAGAGATGCGCTACCGCTGGAGCTGGACGCATCCGATTTTGTTCTCGCCCGCGAATCCCAAGGAGCTGCTGATCGGCTCGCAATACGTGCAAGTCAGCGACGATTACGGGCAAACTTGGAAGACGATTAGCCCCGATCTTACGCGCAACGACAAGAGCACCGAAGGTCCGACCGGCGGTCCGGTCGATCTCGATCAAACCAGCGCCGAAATCTTCCCCGACATTTCATCGCTCGCCGTGTCGCCGCTCGACGGCGACGTCATTTGGGCGGGATCGGCCGACGGTCTCGTGCACGTGACCACCAATCACGGCGCGCACTGGAGCGCGGTCCGGCCCTCCGGCTTGCCCGAGTGGGCCCAAATCAGTTCGATCGAACCGTCGCACGTCAGCAAAGGAACGGCGTATTTAACGGCCTCGCGCTACATGTGGGACGATTTCCATCCCTACGCGTATAAAACGACCGATTTCGGCGCGCATTGGACGGCGATCGACAGCGGCGTGCCGAGCGATCAGTACGCGTTCGTCATTCGCCAAGATCCCAATGACGCCGACCTGCTGTTCCTCGGCACCAAGAGCACGGTGTACACGAGCTACGACGGCGGTGCGCACTGGCAGAACCTAACGCTCAACCTTCCCAAGGTGCAAGTGCGCGACATCGCGATCGACACGCGTCAAGGCGGCGTTGCGATCGCCACGCACGGGCGCGCGTTCTGGATTCTCGACAACCTGTCGCTGCTCGAGCAGTTGCAGAAGTCGTCGGGAGCGGTAGCCTCGAGCGCCGCGCAAGTCTTCGCGCCGCAGCCGGCATGGTTAAGCAGAGCGTACGGCGCACCGGCATTTCCGCGCACCGGCGCCGGAGAAAACCCGCCGTTCGGCGCAACGGTGTTCTTCAACGTCCCGAAGCCGTACGACGGTAAGACGCCGGTAACGCTGACGTTCGCCGACGAAAGCGGCCGCGTCGTGCGCAGCTTCGCGCTGCATATGAAGACGAAGCTGCCGAAGAACTTCGAACATCCGACTGCCGCGTACGAACCCACCGAGCGTCAGGAGATCCTCGAGAAGGTGCATACCGGCATCTCGGGCGGCATGAACCGCTTCCAGTGGGATCTGCGGTACGCGCCGGCAACGGAAGTGCGCGGTTACGAGCCCCCGGTCGCGGCCGGCGGTGAAGACGACAGCGTCGACGGACCCGTCATCGTGCCCGGCAAATATATCGTGACGCTCGACTACGGCGGAAACAAAACCTCGGCGACGTTCGACGTAGCGCTCGATCCGCGCATCAAGGTGGCAGCGGGCGCACTCGAAGACCGTTTAGCGCTGCAGCAAAAGATCATGGCGCAAATCGACGAGCTCGACCGCACGATCAACGCCGCGCTGACGGCCCGCGAGAAGCTCGCGCGTAACGGCGGAAGCAAAGCGATTCTCGCTTCGCTCGACGAGCAAATCGCGAACTTGGTGCAGTTCAAGCAGAAGTCGTCGGAAGGCGCGCTGCTGTACGAAACCAAGCTGCGCGATCACCTGGCGTATCTCAATGCCGACGTCGACCTGGCTTACGACAAGCCGACGCAGGCGCAGTACGACGTGTGGAACGAGATGCAGGCCATCGCGAAACCCGCGATCGCCAAGCTGCAGTCGACTACTGCGAGCGCCGAAGCGGCAGCTCGATAACGCGTCATTTGAAACAGGCCTGAAAATCTTCGGGAGTGTCGACGTCGAGAAAATACGCGTCGTCGTCGGTCTCCACGTCGCACCGGCCGGAGGCCATCTTCTGGTAGATCGACCGGAGGGTGTCCCCGTCCGGCAGCAAGCGCAGCATGTGTCGCGCCGGCACTCCGAAGAATACGGGATGACCGGGCACCCCTTTCCTGACGGGACGCACGACCTCGGCTCCGGACGTCTCTGCGGCTTCAAGAACGAATTCGACGTGGCGCGGTTGGAGAAACGGCAGATCGGCGGGCAAGAGCAGCAGCGCGGACGTGCGATCGCCGATCGCCGCGTCGGCGAGTCGCGCCGAATGCGCCATTCCTTGCTCCGGTTCGGCATTCTCGACGACGTGAGTCGCGCCGGCTGCGAGTGCTGCCGAGCGAAGATGCGGTGACGTTACCACCACCAGCGGATACGCGGCGACCGCCGCGATCGCACGGTGCAGCAAACTGCGCCCGTCGATCTCGAGCAAGAGTTTCTCCGTGCCCATGCGCGAGGAGTTACCCGCGGCGAGTATCACCGCACTAACGTTCACGTCCCTACGCGGTTGTCGCGTTGCTCGCCTCAGGATGGATCGGTATCGAACCCTCGCGCAGCGCGCCGCCACGGCGCCCGCTCCGCGCGGCGATCATTTCGGCGGCAATGGAAACCGAGGTTTCCTCAGGCGTTCGGGCTCCGAGATCGAGGCCGATGGGAGCGCGCAGCCGTGCCAAGTCGGCGTCGCTAAAACCGATTTCGCGCAGGCTTGCGACGCGGTTCGCGTGCGTTCGGCGGCTCCCCATAACGCCGATGTATCCCGCCTTCGTGCGTAGCGCCACGGTCAGCAGCGGAATATCGAATTTCACATCGTGCGTCAGCACGACGAGCGCCGTTCGCTCGTCGACGCGCGCTTTGCGAAGAAACTCGTCGGGCCACTCAACGACGACTTCATCCGCGTCGGGAACGCGCGCTTTCGTGGCAAATACGGGACGCGCGTCGACGACGGTGACGCGATAACCCAAATACTTTCCCATCGTCGCCATCGCGCGCGAGAAGTCGATCGCGCCAAAGATATACAGGTTCGCCTTCGGAGCAAAGCTCTGCACGAAAACGCGCACGTCATCTCCGGTGGGCTCACCATCCTCGCCGAACGCACGCACTCTGGTTTCGCCGGCCGACAGAAGCGCGCGAGCTTCAGCTTCGGCCGCGTACTCGAGAGATTCCGTCCCGAGGGCTCCCGCGACTCCGGCCTCGTCGATGAGCAAGCGCCTCCCGCACCCTTCGCCGTCTAGGCGAAGCACGTACGACGCGGGGCGTTGCGCTCGAACGTCATCGATCAACCGGTCGATAAGCGGGTCGGCAGCCGAATACGGGACCACGATAATGTGAATCGTTCCGCCGCAGGTGAGCCCGTGTGAAATGGCTTCATCGTCAGAAATTCCGTAGGTCACTTCCCTGGCGCGTCCGGTGCGCAGCGCGTCTTGCCCCTCGAGGTAGAGCGCGGACTCGACGCAGCCGCCGCTTACCGAGCCTGCTGCTTCGCCGCGGACGTTCACGGCCATGGCCGATCCGGGCGCCCGCGGAGCGCTATTTTCGACTTTCGTAACCGTCGCGAGGGCAAAGTCTAATCCCGACTCGCGCCACCGCTCGAGCGTATCGACGATATCGATCAAGCCTTTGCTTCCTCCGTTAGCGCGTCATTGGTCGACGCGCTTGGCGTGCGCCGGTGCCGGGATCGTTACCGACGGGTCGTCGTAACGCCCGTACGTGACGGTCTTCCCAGCATTGCTGCACGTCACCGGCCGGTACGTTGATTTGTCGTACGCGCACGACAGCGTATCGCGGTCGCTGCCCCCGAGTGGATCTTTCATGACGAACGTTCCGTCCCCATTCACAGAAATAATCTCTACGCCGAAGACGTCGGCTTCGAAGCCCGTTACGAGATGATCGTCCCACGTTTGCACGTCCCACGCGCCGTTCTTGTTGCCGTAGACGTTATGTCCGATGATGATCGTATCGTCGTCGCCGGTGGGATCGCCGTGCGTCACCTGACGAAAGCGATTCGGCGCAACCACCGTCCATTGAATCGACGCGCCCATCGGTGCGACCGGCAGCGGTTTGATCTTTACCTCGACCACGAACGATTTCGCCGAGCGGAGCGCCGCTCGCACGTTTGTTTGCAGCGACGCCATGTCGGCGGCTGAAGCGGGAACCGCAAAAACGAAGACGGCCAAAAGTGCCGCCGTGACAAACGTACGCATGGCTGCATTGTAGCATTAAAATCGGGTTACGGGCCGTTTCGTCGAGCAAGCGGCTCGGGTACGCAAATTGCATGAAACTCATCAAGCGAACGTTCATAGGAGCCGCGGCGCTCGCCGCGCTTATCGGTATGGGCGTGGCGGGCGGACCTGCGTCCGCGCAGGGATATCCGTACGGTTACGGTCCCCAGTCCGTCCCGCCGTATACCACTTGGCAGCCCGGATGGGATCAAAACCGGTACGACCGTCACCACACCATGCTCGGCATCGTTACGGGATTTTCACCCTATCGTCTTACCGTTCAACGCCGTAACGGGACGATTCAAACGGTTGACCTCAAGAACGGCACGGTCATTCTTCCTACCGGAGCAACGCCGCAACAGGGCGAGCGTGTCGCACTCCTCGGTTACTACAGTAGTGGAACCTTCGTCGTGAACCGCGTGGTGCTCCGCACCTAAAAACGCGGCCGCGATTCCCTCAGTGGAGTTAAGCGCAAGGTGGCGGGCAGTCGTTGGCTAAGAAGTGGCCGATGCACTGCCCGCCTACGTGAGAGCCGGCCGGTCGATCCTTGTCATTCTCGGCATTGGAGCGGCCGTGCTCGCGTGGTCGTCGATCGAATATCACGACTCGAGCGCCGAAAGCGACGCGCGATCCTTTATCGCTAGCGTGCGTCCGGCGTTGACGGCAAAGTACGGCACCGTCGCGCAGGCCGAAGCGGCGGGTTTCTCCCAGATGACGCCGCTCGGTTGGGACGGAACCGCGATCTACTTCAATCACACCTTCAACGACGTCGATCCGTTGCACCCGAACTTTCTGTGGTACGACCGGCACGATCGTCTCGTCGGCTTGGATTACGAGCTGCCGATCTCGCAATATCCGATGAATCCGCCGGGCCGCGATCTCTTCCCGCTGCGGCGCATGCGCTGGAGCGTCGTGGCCGCGCACGTGCATCTCGCCTACACTGCCGACGGGAAAACGGTATTGTCCGAAGCGGAAGCGCAGCCGAAGTTCACCGTCGATCCGGTGAATAGTACGATGCTGCGCGACGCCGGATTGCTGCCGCCCAACGGACGGCTATTGTGGTTTTCGTTTCATCCGCGCTGTTGGGATCTGTCGCTGTGGCTGGCTCCCAATCCGTTCGGAGCCTCGGCGAACTTCAATCCGTATGCGTATTTATAAGCGCTAACGCGTGCTGAATGCCCAGACGACCGCTACCGCGATTACGACGATCAGGCCCCAGATCATGAGGCACCCGATACCGGGTCGCTTTTTGCGTTCTTGGGGCGGTGTAGGCGGTCGCAGCATTATTTCTGAACCGAAACCTCGACGCGGCGGTTGAGGGCACGGCCCGCGTCGGTGGCGTTGTCGGCAACCGGTCGCGTGAAGCCGTAACCTTTAGCGGTCAGCGAGTTTGACGAAACGCCTTTCTTGACCAGCCACGCCACGACGGAGTTGGCGCGCGCGAGCGACAGGTCCATGTTGTACGCCGCGCCGCCTTGATTGTCGGTGTGCCCCGCGATCACCCAATTCGCCGGGCTGCTCTTGACGAGTTCCAAGATCTGATCGAGCGCCGTCAGGCTGTCGGGACGAATCTTCGCCGATGCGGTATCAAAGTGAATGCCGTAAATCGCTACCGTTCCGTTCTCTTGGATCTGGCGTTTGAGATCCGCTACGGTTTCTTTGTGACGCTTGAGTTGGAAATTCGCCGTGCCCACCTGTCCCGCCGGAAGGTCGAGCAACTGCGTCGCGCTGTCGTAACCGACGGCGCTCGCGCTCACCGACACCAATCCGGCCGGTACGTTGCGCAGCGCGCAGTGTCCCGTCGAGTCGGTGCGTGCGCGCGCGCCGGCCGCTGCGGCGTCGGCGCGCGCGATCGGCTTTTGATCCCCCGCGTCGACGACGCTGCACGAAATCGTTACGCTGTAACGCCACGGTTTCGGGTTGACCAGAATGCGCGCGAAATCGATCGCGTAACCGTCGGCCTTACCGGTCGTCGGATCGTCGAACAACAAATTGACGGTGCCCGATTTGAGGATCGGCCAGTATTCCGGCAATAGCTGCAGCGTGAGCAGCTTACCGATCGGACCGGTTTGATCGAGCTGATTGACGGCGTCTTCGAACGTCGGTACGCGCGTGCCGTTGAGCGTCACCTGGAAATGCGAGTGGAACGGCACCGGTTGAAAATCGTCGACGAACACTTGCAGGAAGACGCCGCGAATCTTCGCGGGCAATGCGCCCATTTCGAGCGGAATCGCTTGCGGTACGTTGTCGGGACGCTTACTGCAGCCCGCGTAGCCCTCGAGCGGATTTTTTGCGGTGCCGTTCGCATTGACCGGTACGCCGCTGCCGAGCTCGCTGCGATCGGTGCCCGGTGCAGCGCCCGGACGCGACGTGCAAACCCATTGGTGCGAAGGCGTGGACTTTCCGGAAAACGGCGTAAAGTGCGGCGGCCATCCGAATCCGAGATTATCGATCGATCCGGTGCGCACGAGCAGTTCCGCTTCGCGGCCGTTCACCGTGCGTTCGGTTTGATTCGACCAGCCAGCCGGCAAGCCGGGCGGCGGCGTGGGAATCGTCGGCGTCGGCGAAGGTGTCTCCAGCGGTGACGTACTCTCTACCGGCGACGGCGACGGCGACGCGGAAGCGGCGGCAATCGTGGCCGTCGGCGGCGGGGTCGGCTGCGCGGCCGTCTGCTGCGATTTCGCACACGCCGCTAGGATCGCTACGAACAGCAAGACGGCAACCGATCGTAAGTGCTGCATGAGGTGAAGTATTAGTTGTACGAAGAGGTTTGCCCCTCGGTCGTAGGGTAAGCCTTGTGGGATGGTCAAGCAAGCAGGCGCATTAGCGGCGGTGCTTTGCGCGTTTGCAGCACTGAGTTTTACGCCCGCGACGGCCGCAGCGAAAAGCGCGGCGACGCCTTCGGTTTGCGGCGCGCCGCTTACGGGAGCGTTCGGCGAACCTCCGCGCACCGACATGTGGACGCTCCCCAAAGATGCGGGCGGCCGCAACGAGCTGATCCTCGGCGTGCACAAAGATCGCGATCGTTATTGCTATCGATACAAACTCGACGGCACCGTACACACGGTAGCGCCGCTCATCGTCGTGCGGCGCGGCGAGGGCTTCGACCTACGCATTGCCAACGACATTTCGAGCCAAAGCCGCGGCGAGTTCGTAGCATCGAACGTATTACCGCGGTGCATGCCGATGGGAATGCCGCACGCGCAAGTCGTTCACTATACCGGCTATCTCAACCATCAAATCGACGACGCGTACATGCCTAAGCTCGCCGTCGACACGAACATTCATCTCCACGGCTTTCAAGGGCCTGCGTCTGAGGAAAACGTCTTTCTATCGACGCTGAGCACGCCGATGCATGCGTGCGAATACCATATCGACATTCCCTCGACCCAGCCGCCGGGAACGTACTTCTATCATCCGCACGCGCACGGCGCAGCGGGCGAGCAGATTGCCGGCGGCCTCGCCGGCGCGTGGATCGTCGAGCCGGACACGCCGCAAATCGCGGCGTCGGCCGACCGTCTCGTGTATTTGTCGTACCGCTGGCCGTTCGCTAGCGACTATCAATACATGCCCGATTACACGGCGCTGTATTTTGCGGGTATGGGCTACGAAGCGGCGCGCAAGAAGGCGGCGCCGGTCGCGTACGATCCGTTTCACCCGCCGGCTTGGCCGCTCGGGATGCCGCTGGCGGCCGCCGGGCTTGCGATGGATCCGCGCGCATGCGACGGCATCAATAGCGAAGGAGTAATAGCCGTCAACGGCCACGCGACGCCTACGACGGTTGTGGTTTCCGGCGGACGAGATCAGCTGCTGCGCATCGTCAACGGCACGTCGGATTCCCCGAAGATGCTCAAGCTGCGCGACGAAAACGGAACCACGGTGCCGCTGCACGTCGCCGAAATCGATGCGAATCCGTTTAGCGGCGACGCGGAGCACCCGCTCGCGAGGTATCTCGCCGTCGACAAGCTGATGGTGTCGTCGGCCAATCGCAGCGACGTACTCGTCAACGTTCCGCCCGGCCGAACCTACACGTTATGGTCGACGCATTACTGCGAAGGATCGATGGCATTCTTGCAGTTGCCGCATCCGCTGCTGCAGATTACCGGGACGACGGCGACCACAGGGGATCCTGCGCCGGCCGTCGCGTCGCAGCCCGTCGATGTGGCCGATACGCCCGCTGCGAAGTTGATCGCTTACGCGCGCGCGCATCCCTCGCTCGTGCGCAAACGCGCGATTACCTTCACGGAGTACCTGTTTCCCGCGCACGGGAAGAAGATCCCGATCCACTCGTCGTACTTTGCGACCGACACGACCGATCCAAACTTCCGCGAGCGCGTCTACTATCCGCAATTTGCGGAAGGGAAAACGGTGCCCGAGTTCGCCGACATCACGGTGAAGCGCGGATCGATCGAGGAGTGGTATATCTTCAATACCACGATGGAGTCGCACACGTTCCACATCCACCAGATGTCGTTCGTGCAAGTCGACGGCGGACCCAACGGCGTGCCGGTCACGATCGACGACATGTTCGATCCCGTCGGCACGCTGTTACCGAACCCCAAAAACGGTCAGTTCCCCCTCGTTAAGCCGAGCCTCATTCGCGTGCTGATGGACTTTCGCAACGTGCCGCGCGGAACGTTCGTATTCCACTGCCACATGCTCTTTCACGAAGACCGCGGCATGATGGGAATCATTCGGGTAGTATAAGCTTCGGCATCCGGATGTGCGGCAGGGGGATACCCATGCGGCGCATTGCCATGTGGTGGAATACGCGTTTTGGCAACGGACGGTGAACGATCGCCGTCGCGACGCCCGCATACTCGTACGCCCCGACGTCGCAGCGTCCGCCGGCACCGCGCGTGAAGCCGCGCTGATCGGTCGTTATCGTGATGCCGTTGCACGCGCTGGCCGCGTATGGGATGTGACCCTTTCCGGGACTCGTTGCTTTGTCGGCGTTGGTGAACGTCGGCCCGCCGTTGTTGGACAGCGGCAGCAGCTGCGGATTGGTGTTGAGTTCGTCGCCCGTTCCCGCCGTATACGTTCCGCTGCCGGCGAAGTGGGTTCCGAAGATGTCGTAGCCGCCTGACGTCAACGTCGCCGACGCCGCATTGAAGACGTCCGCACCGCCGCCCGCGGTGCCGCCGCCGACGACGCTGTTGGTAAGCGTCAACGCGGCGCCGGCAAGGTTGGCGATGTTACCGCCGTGTCCGGTAGTCGAGTTGGCCGCGTTCTGGAAGAACGTGGAGTTGGCAAACTCGACGCCGCTGGTCGCGGCATTCTCGACGCCGCCACCGTCGATCGAGGAGCTGTTGCTGCTGATCGTGTTATTGATCGCAATGATCTCGCTGTCCGAGAGTATTCCGCCGCCGCCGCCTTGCGGCGCCGTGCCCAGTACCTTATTGCCGGAGATCGTGCTGCCGACCATGAGCAACCCGCCGCCGTTGAGAATGCCGCCGGCACCCGCCGGTCCTGGTCCACTGACGGTAACCGTATTGCCCGCGACCGTGTCTTGCGACATTTCGATTCCGTTCGCTTCGTAGATGCCGCCGCCGCCCGCCGATGCCGCTTTTGCGGTAGTTACGACGTTGTTGTTGATGCTCGAGTCGACGATAATTTCGACGTTCGTCATCGAGAAGATACCGCCGCCCGCGGTGGTCGCGGTGTTTTGCGAGATCGAGCTGTCCGTGATCGACGAACCGGCGACGTCGTAAATTCCGCCGCCGCCGCCTTCGCCCGTAGTACTGATGGCGCTATTTCCCGTCGCTGTCACGTGCGTCAACTCACCCGACGTACCCAGTGCAAGGGCACCGCCGACGGCCTGTATTCCGCTCACCTTATTGGACGTCATGGTGACGTTGTTCATCAAGGCGCCCATTGCGGCGAACACCGCGCCACCGCCCGCGGTTCCCGGACCCGCGACGGAGTTCGACGAGAACTTGTCGCCGCTCGAGACGAGTAAGCCCGAGATGTCGGCGAGGCCACCGCCGGCCGCGGTCTGTGCTGCGTTCTTCATGGTCGCGGTGTTTGACGCGAACGTGTTGTTGGTGGAAAACAGCGAGCCCGATTCGACGGCCGCCGCGCCCCCCACGGAGGATTGCGCGGCCGCGCTTTCTGCCGTTACCGCATTCGCAGTGAACGTACTGCCGCTGATCTTGGCGGCCGATCCGAACAGCGCGGCGCCGCCGACGGCCGAGACGCTGCCGGCACCGCCGCCGCCGGTAGCCAGTGCGGTATTGGAGGTGAAGGTGCAGTTCGAGATCGTGCCTATGGTGATTGCTACAACCGCGCCGGCCGCGGCGAGGGCGTTGCTGCTGGCAGCGTTGCCGGTAAACGTACTGCCGGAAAACGACAAGGTGGTTCCCGCGTACGCGGCTCCTCCAAGCGCTTGAGCGTTTGTCGTACACGCGCCGCCCGATGCGGATACCGTATTACCGGTAAACACGTCGCCGGTGCCGCTAATGGACATCGCCGAGACGATGGCGCCGCCCCCGCTGGTGTTGTCGCCGCTCGCCGTATTGTCCTTAAACGTATCGTTGTCGATCTCGACCGCGTTCATGGCGAAGATGGCTCCGCCTTCACCGCCGGAGCACGACGAGGTGCCGCCGCCGGCAAGATTGCTCGTGAACGTGCTGCCCGTAATGCTGGGCAGCGCCGAGTTGAGATAGATTGCACCGCCTTGGCCTTGCGAGCCGGCCGTCTTGCCGCCGGCGACGTTGCTAATAAACTTGCTGCCGGTGACGGTGATGCCGACGCCGGCGTCGTAAATCGCGGCGCCCTCGCCGATCGCGAAGCTCGCGCAGTTCGTTGCGCCGCACGACGTCGTCGGGCAACCGCTGGCGGCCGTGCAGCCGGTGTTGCCGGTGAACGTGTCGTTCGTAAACGTCACCCCGCCGGCGCCGGCGTTGTAAACCGCGCCGCCGAGCGCCGCCGAGTTGCTGTCGTATGTGTCGTTCGTGGAGCTCAGCGTGCCGGCGAGGTCGTTGAAGATCGCGCCGCCCTCCCCGGTGATGCAGCTTCCGATGTTGGTCCTAACCACGTTACCGGTAAACGTCGTGCCCGATACCGTTAGCGCGCCGTCGTTGTAGACGGCGCCGCCTTCGTAGGTCGTGGCAGAACAATGCGGATGCAGTCCGCGTATTTTTAAACCGCGAACTTTTCCCGGGGCGCGCCGGATCGAGACAACCGAGGTGCTGCTGCCGACGATATCGCCGGCGAGCGTCAGCGCCCCGACGTTTTGAATCGCCCCACCCGGTTCGGAGGCCGTAGCCGCTTTGCCGTGCGCGAGCGCGAGGCCCGAAATCGTCGCCGTCCCGGCGACTTGGAAAATTTGATGCGTTCCGCCGCCGGAGACCGCAACGTACGACGAACCCGGACCGGCGATGCTGAGGGTGCCGGTAAGGGTAATCGGGGACGAAAGCGTAATCGTCGAGCCCTTTGCCAGCAAGAACGTAATCGTGTCACCGGCGTTCGCGGTCGCTACAGCGTAACGCAGCGAACCGACGCCGCTGTTGCCGGTATTCGTGACGAGCGGCCCGAGCTTCACGAGAACTTTGTTCGCTTTGCCTTTGACGATGAGTATCTTCGCGGTGATGCCGCGATCGAGCGCGGCACCCGTAGCGTTGATTCCGCTATACGTCGTTACCGTAAAGTTGTCGGTGCCCGCCGGTGCGCCCATCGCAAACGTGCACGTGAGGCCGGTCGTACCGGCGACGCATCCCGGCGACGACGGCGTCGCGTTAAAGACGCGAGCTTTCGAGGTGTTGACCGCAATCGATACGGAATGCGTCAGCGACGAAATGCTTGACGGGTGAATCGACGGACGCTTGCCGCCGCGCGGAATGCGAATCCGAACGAACGTCTGGATCGTGCCGCGATCCGGCGAGACGTCCTGCAAAGAAGCGGGCGCCGTCGCTCCGGGAGCGTTCCCCGGCGCCGCCGGAAGAAGGCGGCTGGTGCCGCTGCAGCCGGTGACAATGGCGCCGGCAAGGGTCAGGGCGGCCGCCCGGGTGGCGAGCGAGAGTCCGATCGTACGCATTTTCATGCGCTTACTATAAGGTGGAAGGCGTCCCTGTAGCGTCCATCCCCGCGGCTGCTTCCAAAAATATCCGTTACAGCGTACAGTCGCTCGCTTGCTCGATGGCGGCTGCGGCGTCCCACGCGAACGTGGCGAGCCAGTGGGTTGCGAGATAGTCGCCGTCGACCGCGCGATCGACGCTTACGTTATATAGCCGCTTTGCCAGCGCAAGCAGTTCGGCGTCGTCGAGCGCCGCGGCGATCCGCGCGAGCGCTCCGGCGCGCGAGAGATTGAGTCCGTGCAGGTGCACGATCTGTCCGTCGGCGACGTCCGGCACGTCGACCGGCGCGAGAATGCGCGAGCCGGTCGAAAGTTCGGGCAGAAAGGCACTCCACCACATTGCGAACGCTTCGGGCGACAGGATGCGGCGCATGAGATCCGCTTCGGCGAGTCCCGGCGAAACGAAATCGTGGCCGCTGCGCTCCCAGCGTTCCGGCCAATCGCGATCGTTCGCGAACCAATCGATCGCGCGCGTTTCGATCGTGTGCTGTAGCGTCTTGAGCTCGAGCGCGCACGCGGCGTCGTGCATGAGCCCGAGCGCGAAGGCGGTGTTGGAATGCACGCCGTGACGCACGGGTTCGGGAAGGGCCTTCATCCATGCGACGGCCGACTGCGCGATCCAATCCGCCATTTCGCCCAGCGACGGAGCGCACGTTGCGAGCACGAGCGCCCAGGCCCAGCCGTACGGCCGTTCGTACGAGCGATGGTTTTTGAGGTAGGCGGTTTCCACGCCGATCTTCGTAGCGCTCAAGTGATCGGCGACCGCGGTCGCGAGCCGGCGAATTGCGGCGTCGTCGTCGCCCGGATGCGCCGCGAAGTATTCGATCAGTTGCACGGCCGTCCAGTGCGAGTGCACGCTGGAGTGCCAGTCGTACGAATTTCCGAACGACGGATGCGCGATCGCCGGATCGCGTGGTTTGTCGCCGGCGGTGCTCACGTGCGCGTCGTGATACGGATAAAGCGTCGTGACGTTCGACAGCACGACCGGCAGAATCCGCGGAGCCAGCTCGTCGCGCATCACAGGAACGGAAAGATCAGCAAGAAGCAAACGTTCACGAGCAGCAGCGGAATCGCCGTCGGAATTTGGACTTTGATTTGTCCGTACTTGTCGCGCATTTCGAGCAGCGCCGGCGGCACCAGGTTGAAGTTCGCGGCCATCGGCGTGCACAGCGTGCCGCAAAATCCCGACACCATCGCGATGGCAAACAGCGGCGCGGGATGCGCGCCCATCTGCTCGACGAGGATCGGCCACCCGACGGCGGCCGTCATGATCGGAAAGGCGGCGAACGCGTTGCCCATGATCAGCGTGAAGCACGCCATGCCCAACGCGTAAACGATCACCGCGAACACGCGCGAGTGCTCGGGCAAAATGTGATGCACGATCGCGCCGACTTGCGTACCGACGCCCGCTTGCGTAAAGAGCAAACCCAGCGTTGCGAGCATCTGCGGCAGCAGCGCGGCCCAGCCGATCGATTCGAGCAAGCGGCGGCCTTCGGTGAGCGCGACCGCGGGATTGCGCGGGCGCAGCACCACCCATCCAACGATCAGCGCCGCAATCGTCGCCACACCCAAAGCAACCAGCGTCTGCGAACCGGTCGCCAGCAACGGCCTTCCATGAATGAGAATCGTCCCGGCGCCGACCGAAACGATCACGGTCACGAGTGGAATGGTCAGCGCCGGAACGAAGAGCCAGTTTTTCTTGCGCGTCG
>DASRSM010000219.1:0-17534 GCA_035656415.1 Vulcanimicrobiaceae bacterium
GACCCCAATCGGTTGACTCAGCCCGCTCCTGATGACCTTCGTCGACGTTCCGCCCTTTGGAAACGCGAAATATCGAATCGCCTTCTCACAGGTGTTCGTAGCGACGATCGTCTTTCCGATGACCGCGAACTCTAAGACGTCGCACGAGTTCGCAAGCGGCGTCGTACCGACGAGCTTTCCCGCACCTCGCCTCATGGAGAACTCGTAAACGGTAGAGGGCCCGCTAAGGTTCACCTGATCGCCGACGACGAGCTCGCCCCCGACCCACTGAACGCCGGACGGGAAATACATGACGTGCTTAAGGATGATGGGGCGCCAGCGATGTTTGGCCGCTAGGTATTCCCCAAATGAAAAATACTTGGCGGAACTGGTCATACCGTCGACCCAGAGGTTGCCCTTAGCGTCATAGGCGCCCTTATACGGAATGGCGGCGGGTGAAAGTGGAAGCTGCTGCGGACTACCCTTGGCGCCGGCGTAAACCACGACGTTGCCCGCGCCGCTTCCGGGCGAGAAGTTCATCACGGCGAGATTTCCGGTCACCGAATCGACCGCGCATCCGGATGGGAAACCGTTCGGATCGGAGACCTTTGCGATCGGGCTCGTGCCGCCGTGGGCGTATTCGACGACGCTGAAGTCGAGGCCGTTGGTAACCCACACGTTACCCGCTGTGTCGACGCACTCACCGTGCGGCCGTTTGAGGCCTTTGAGCGTTCCGACGTGTTCGCCGGCCGGATACGTAAAGACGAAGACTGCGTTTCTGTTCAGATCGGACACGTACAACAGGTCGGCGTTCTTTGCTTCAGCCTTCATCCACGAACCGGCGAATTCCGCAATGCGAACGGCGGGGTTTGGAGACGCGGGAATCGTTTGAATCTTTCCGCAACCGCTGGTGCTTAACGCTAAGAGCAGCCCGGCAATCGACGAAGCGCGCGCAAAAGTCATCTTACCGCCCCATACTCACGGCGACGCCGAGCGCAAACAGCAACGACTTCGTAACGCGGCGTTTCATGTTGCCCCCGGCCGGATAGGCCCAGTATCCCACGGTGGTGTTATTTGGAAGAATGACGCGCGCGGCTTCCCCGGTGCGTCGCGTGACCTTAGGAAAGCAGATGTGCGCCAAATATCCCGAGCTCACGTCTCCAAGCCGAGTCGTCCCCATCGTCTTTCCGCGCTGGCCGCTCACCACAACCCGGTAGATGGCGTTTGCGCCGGCGTCGGCGATTGCCAAGTACTTTCCGTCCCACTTCACGTCGGCCGTGTTCCCCGCAGCAATGTCGTGGTCGATCGTAATCGACGTCATGGCACTGCTGCCAGCCGGTAACTCGGCGAGAGCGAAGTCGTTGTAAGCTCCAAAACCGTCGACGAAAAGATTTCCGTGGGAGTCGTACGTAACGTACATATAGTTATTTACGCCCGTGGTCGTAAAGGCGTGGGGCTTTCCCGCTGCCTTCTTGTACACGACGAGGTTCCCCGGCGTACCTTCGCCGTTAGAAGTAAAGACGTTCGCAACGGCAAGATCGCCGGTCTTTGGATTCACCGCGCAATCGCTTGGCCAATATCCCGTGTCCTGTAACCTTGCGATCGGTTTGGTTCCGCCGTGCGCGTACTCCACAATCTCCGACGTATCGGATTCGGTGATCCACACGTGGCCCGCATTATCCGCGCAGATCGAATCCGGTCCGGCGAGCTTCGTCAGGGTGCCTTCGAGCTTGCCCCACGGGTAGGAGTACATGTAGACCTTTCCGGCGGTAAGGTCCGAAACGTACAACAGATTCTGCTTGGCCGCGTCTTTGAGATTCTCCGATGGGCCGGCAGCATACGCGCGCGGCGTAAACGGCGCGGAGCCCCCGGAACAGTCAGCCGCGACCATCAACGCCACGGCGGCAAATAGGGCGTGAACGAAACCTCTCATCGTGTATGGTGCCTCCTTGTCGGCAACAGGTCTCCGCCCGACCTCCGGGAACCCGAGAGATACGAGGTGTCGCCATGATAATAGCGCGCAGGCTTCGCTCCGGAACATGACGCGTTCATGACCGGGCTCGCTCGCTACGGCGAGGTGACCGAGCTTCTTCAGAACCTCGACCGTCCCCACGTCCTAACCGGGCATCGCCTCTTGGCACCCCACGCCTCGGCACACCCGCGCCAAATCGTCGAAGAGGCCCTCGCGCTGCTTTCGGAACGCTTCCGGACGATCCTCACTCGCTGCGATCTTGCCAAGGAGCGGCACGCGTTCGTGGCCGCGCAACTCGGGATTTCGGAGCGTCATTTTTATCGCGAGCGGCGCAAGGCCATTTTGGCGCTGGGTGAAGCGCTCGCAGCGCTTCCGCAGCACCGGACCGCCATTCGTGCGAGCGACGCCGACCCGGTCGACGCGTCTTTTGCCTGCGCGGCCGCGCTCTGTAGCGTCGGGCGCGTCGGAGATGCGATCGACACCCTCGAGCGCGCGCTGGCTGCGACGTCCTCGGCCGACGCGCGCGCACGCATCGGTATTCGGCTTGGGACGCTGTGCTGCGACACCGGCACCTTCGATCGCGCGTTAAGCTACGTACACTTCGCGCAGCGGGAGTCACACGACCGGTTGCGGCGGTTCGAAGCTGCAACCGTGCGCGCCCAGATCGCTCTTCGTCGAGGAGAACTGGAAAACGCGAGCCGTGAGGTCGAACCGGTGCTCGCATCGCTGAAGGCACTGGCGCCGGCGGACGCCGTCCAGCGAGCTCGCGCGCTCGTGAACGCGCATTTGATCGCTGCCGAGATTGCAGATCACCGCGACGCGTTCGGGATCGGTCTCGAGGCCGCGATCGAAGCCGACGCGATGGCTCGCCGGTACGAACTCGAACCGGCGTTGCGTCTGCGCGCTCAGATGACGCTCGCGCACATGCGCATGCTCACCGGTACGCCGATGCCGGCTCTGCTCGATCACATTGCGGCAGATTACGACTTCGCGCAGAGGCACGGACTGGCGCGGGACTGCGCCGACACCGCGGGGCTGTTCTGCGTCCTGTATTCGTACGCCGGCATTCACGATCGGGCGCTCGAGTTTGGCCGTAAAGCGCTCGAGATCGATCGAGTCGTCGGAGCCGACGATCGGGTTCATCGTTATTATGTAGCCTGGGCGTTTTTGCGCCGAGGAAACACGCGCGCCGCCCGGTCCACGCTCGGTGAGATTCCGTCGCCGGGTTCGAGCGGCGACTCGTTCGATCACGTCGTTCCGCGCTTGATCGAGGCTGAGTCGTTACACCTCGAAGGCCGCGATCGCGACGCTCTTGCAATCGCACGGCGCGCCGTACACTCGATGCGACGAGCCGGAAGCAGTCGCGGTCTAGGCTCGGCGCTTCGCGTGCAGGCCGAAATCCAGGGCGCGCTCGACGAGCGCGGCTGGGCGCAGCGCTCGATCGACGAGGCGCTCTCGTTGCTTCGCAAAACGGGGCCGCCCTACGCTCTCGCGCAAGCCTACGGGTGCTCGGGACGTCTCACCGGCAACCGCCGCCATAAGGCGGCCGCGCGTGAAATGATGGAACTCTTCCGCTACTAAGAACGAGTTACTTAACATATGTGCCGAAATATCAAGACGCTTCACAACTTCCAGCCGCCCGCGAACGACGACGAGATTCGAGCGTCGGCGCTACAGTTCGTTCGCAAGATCTCGGGCTTCGCACATCCGTCGAAGGCCAATGAGGCAGCGTTCGAGCACGCGGTCGAGCACGTTACCGATGCCGCACGCGAACTCTTGTCGACGCTGGTTAGCAACGCGCCACCGCGCGACCGCGCGATCGAAGCCGCCAAAGCGCGCGAACGCAGCCGCCTACGCTTCGCCCGCTAACACCGACGAGGCTATCCGGACGTTCCTATCGCCGCGCGTTTGAGCAGCTCGTCGAGCGTCAGCGCCGGCGCGAACAGGTGGCCTTGTCCGAAATCGACGCCGAGTTCGCGTAAAAACTTGAGTTGCACGTCGTTTTCGACACCCTCTGCAACGGTGTATAGCCCGAGGGATCCCGCGAGCGATACGATGCTGCGGACGATCGCTAGCGCTTGCGCGCTGGTTCCGAGCGGCTCGATGAAGCATCGGTCGATTTTCAGCCCGGCAATCGGCAGGCGCTGCAAGTACGCCAGTGACGAGTGTCCTTGTCCGAAGTCGTCGAGCACGACCTGTACGCCCAGATCGCGCAGGCCGGCCATCGTCGCGCGGGCGAGCTCTTCGTTCGACATGACCGCCGTTTCGGTAACTTCGATCTTGAGGACGCTGGGCGACAGCCCGTGTGCCGCCAGCGCCGCCTCGATGGCCGGCACCAAGTCGACTGCGGCGAGATGAGCCGCCGAAACGTTTACGGCGATAGAGCTCTGGGGAAACGCGGCGGCGATCTCGGCCGCGTGCGTGCACACGTTCTCGAGCATGATGAGGTCGATCGCGTCGATGAGGCCGTTCTTTTCGGCAAAACCGATGAACTCGGCTGCGTTGACGACGCCGCGGCCCGGCCGCTGCCAACGTACGAGTGCCTCGAACGATCGAATTGCGAGCGATTGGATGTCGAACAGGGGCTGATAGCACGGGAAAAACTCGTGCTTCTCGATCCCGAGCCGAAGATCGTTTTCGAGCTCCGAGGCTTCGGCTACACGCAGGCGCATCGCCAGATCGAAAACCGCGTAACGGCCGCGCCCGGCGAGCTTAGCGTGGAACATCGCGATGTCCGCGTCCCGCAGCAACTCGTCGGGGCGCGAATAATCTCCGTCTACGTTCACGATGCCGAACGACGCGCCGACGCGAAGCGTGCGCGACTGCAGCGTAATCGGCTGTTTGAACGACGTCAGCAAAAGGCGCGCGAACGCTTCGATACCGTTGGGCTCGACCGGCGCGAGCACGACGAACTCGTCGCCGCCAAGACGCGCGACCATCGCTTCGAACGGAAGATCGTTGCGCAGGCGGCGTGCGACCAGCTTGAGCAGCTCGTCGCCGGCGATGTGCCCGAGCGTATCGTTGACCATATTGAAACGGTCGAGGTCGATGAAGAAAACGGCATACGACCGTTTACCGGCACGCACGTGCGACATCGCAGCCGAGACGGCTTGCAAGAACGGCGTGCGATTGGGGAGGCCGGTCAGCGCATCGGTGAAGGCCGCCTTGCGCAAGCCGGCCTCGAGCTTCTTGGCGGCCTCGATTTCGTGGCGCAAGCGCGCTTCGCGCAACTCCCATTCGAATGCCGCTTCGCGAACGCGCCAACCGCGAACGATGACGATTGCAAAAACCCCGGCGAGTATCCAGATGATGACGGCGGTGGCAATCGCCCCGCTTTCAATCCATCCGTCTTGTGCGTCGAGTGCGGACGCGTCACTCGAAAGATGCAGCATCGCCGGCACGATACGCAGCGAAACGGTCTGTTCGACGAGCCGATCGCCGGACGCCGTGCCCGTCGAAAACTGCCTCTCGCCGTCCCGGTTCGTAATCCAAACCGTGTCGCGTTTACCCTTTTGCACGGCGCGTACGACCACGTCGCCGAAGGTCGCCGCACGGGTGTCGACGCTCGCGACGCCTTGCAGCACCCCGTGACGATAGAACGCTCGCAAGACGCTGATATAGTGGTAACCTTCTTCTAAATACGGACCGTCGACGATCCAATCGTCGCCATTGCGTACCGCATCGCGATACCACGTCAGCGCAGGATAGTCGAACTTTTTCTCCATGTATTCGGTGTTGACGATCAACCGAACGCGCGGAACGACGACGACGTATGGGCCGAAAAGCCGCGATTTGCGATCGAAGACGCCCGGCGCGTAAAAGATTCCCATTCCGTAGATGGCACGGTCGCGGCGCGTGGGAGCCATCCCCAGCAGCAATCGCTCCACTAGCTGCCGATCGCCGTGAATCGGTCCGACGGCGCCCGCTTCGGCATTCACGAGCTGCACCGCGTCGCTTAGGAATTCGTCGATAACCGTCTCGCCTCGCTCGAGACGAAACGTCTGCAGGGAATGAAAGTCGGCAACGTTTTGCGCGACGCGCGATTGCGCGACGAATACCTCGATAACCGTCGCCAGGAACGCCACGAGAAATAACACCACCAGCCAATACCAGGGGCGGCGATAGCGTCGCGCGTCGACTTCGAGGGCTTCAAGCCCCATGATGAGAACGACTGTGCCGGGTAGCTCTCGCCTTCCTGCTTTGAGAAGGAGCCTCCGTGCGTTATCGCGTCCTCGTTGCCGTTGCTTTTCTTTTCGCCGCAACCACCCCATCGGTGCGGGCCGCGGATCTTCCGTCGATAACGAGCCCGTCGGTGCGATCGTCGATCGTCGCGGCCGTCGAACGCGATCGTGCGCACTTTGGCGGGAAGACGCCGATCCCCGCGACCCTCATCGGCGTATGGGACGCGCAGGGTCACGCTTTCGTGAAAACGTTCGGGTACTCAGATTTGGCAAGCAAGACGCCGCTGAGCATCGCCGATCGCTTCCGGATCGGCAGCAACACCAAGACGTTCGTCGTCGCCGTTCTGCTGCAGCTCGTCAACGAGAACAAGCTCTCGCTCGACGACCCGCTGAGCCGCTTTTCGCTCGGCGTAACAATTCCAAACGCCGAACACATCACGGTCCGCGAGCTCTGCGACATGCGCAGCGGTCTCTTCGAAGCCTACGACACGCCGCAGTTCCAAGCGCTGAACTTTAGAGCGCCCGCGAACTTCGATCAGCGCTCGTTGGTCGCGTGGGCCGTCCGGCAAAAACCATACTTTGCGCCGAACCAAAGCTATCGGTACAGCAACACCAACTACATTTTGCTTGGCCTCATCATTCAATCGATAACCAAAGACACGGTCGGCAATCAAATTCGCAAGCGTTTGCTCGCACCGTACGGCTTGACGCAGACGTCGTTCCCGCTCACCGAAGCGATGCCCGATCCCTGGGTTCGAGGGTACGACCTCACAAAGGACGGTAACTGGGAAGACATCAGCAATACCGTTCCGGTCACGTTCATGTGGTCGGCGGGCGCGATGATCTCCGACGCGAACGACATCCGACGCTGGATCAAGCTGTTTGCGACGGGTCAGGCGAGCGGGCGCGCGACGTATGAGGACCTCATCGACTGCATCCCTATGCTCGGCAACACGTCGTACGGTCTCGGTATCACGTGCAGCGCCGGCTGGTACGGATACACGGGCGCGCTGCCCGGTTATAACACCGCCGACTACTACTCGCCGTCCGCGGGCATGACGATTCTCGCCTGGGTCGACTACAAGGCCGAACAGCCGATTGAAGGCGAGGCCAGCGTCATGGTTCGCGACATCGCTCGCATCGTCACGCCGAACAACGTCCCGTTCGTCTACACGCAGGCCGAGCTGCACAAGATGCTCGGCCAGTAACGCCGGATGCGCCCTCATAGCATAGGGTGTAGGCCTTAGCGCCTAGCGGTAGGTTGACCGGCCGGGCGCCCGGAAGCAGACAGCAGCTTATGCCAAATGGGCGCGATGGATAAGGAGACAACCCCTTATCCATGGCCGGCTATCATCACAACGCTCGTAGTAGCGGTTGCCGTCTACGGGCTCGGCTTGATTTATTCGATCGAACGCATCGGCGAGGCACGACGTCAATCGGTCGCCCTCCAGCAAGCGCACGCGCAGCAGACGGCCCTGCGGCTCGACGGCTATTTCGGTTTGGCGGCGCAGCTGACGGATGTCACGGCAGCCACCCTCGGAACGCAACCCGGGCCGTACGCGATCGACCAGACGCTTCGCCAGGTGATCTCGGCTTCAGGTTCGCGCGTCCAGGCAATCGGCGCGTACTACTCGCAAGGCTATCCGCCGCCGATTCGAGTCGTACGGACACCGTCAGCGGCACCGCTTTCCTACGATTACGTACGACGTCCGTGGTTCAAAGAGGCGCTCGCCGATCCGGGCAAAGCCGTGTTCTCGCGCGCCGATCCGCCCTCGGGTACGCCCTTCGTTGCCGTAAGCGAGTCGTTGGGCTCGAAGAACCCAATCGGCGTAGCGATGATCGAGACGTCGCGCGCGAAGCTCGACTCATTGCTCGCACGCTCGAACGGCCCGCTCGACAGGGCCTGGATTACCGACTCGACCGGCAACGTCATCGCCGGAGCGACGCCGCCGCCGTCGATGACGATCGACGCCGCGTTATCCGTGCCGCTCGCCGCCGCGCCCTGGACGCTGGAGATTGCCTCGCACTTTGCCGACGTCGACAAGGCACAAAGAAACGCACTCGCGATCGACCTTCCGCTCACCATCATTGCGTGGGGCGGCGCGCTGCTCACGATTTTCGCTTTGCTGCGCGTGCGCAAGCTGCAGCAGCGTCAGGCGGCGCTGCAAAAATCGGCCATGCGCGACGCACTGACCGGCTTGTACAATCGCGCCCACGTACTATGGCGCCTCAAGGAAGCGCTTCGGTCGTTCTCGTTGAGCAAAAATCCATTTGGCGTTCTCTATATCGACCTCGATCGATTCGCGGTCGTCAACGACAGTCTCGGTCATTCGGTCGGCGACGAGCTGTTGTGCGCGATTGCAAAACGCCTCGAAGAAGGCTTGCCGCAGGGCGTCGAAATCGGCCGTATCGGGGGCGACGAGTTCGTAGCCTATCTTCCGCCGGGCGCCGATATCGACAAATGCGAGTCCGTCGCGGACCTCATCTTTTCGCACGTTCGTCAGCCCTTTCGCGTCGGGGACCGCGACATCTATATCAGTGCGTCGATCGGCATCGTCGTCGCTGCGCCGCGCTACGGGAAAGCCGACGAGCTGTTGCGCGACGCCGACATCGCGATGTACGCCGCAAAACGCGCCGGGCGCAATCGCTTAGCGATTTTCGACGAGTCCATGCGCGAGCAAACGCTCGCGCGGCACACGATGGAAACGGCGCTGCATCGCGCCATCGCTTCCTCGCAGATCTTCGCGCGCTACCAACCGATTGTGAACCTGGCGACCGGCGAGATCTCCGGCGTCGAAGCGTTGGCACGCTGGATGGACGAGCGTGGCACGCTCATACCGCCGGACCTCTTCATTCCGCTGGCCGAGCAGTGCGGCGCGATCGACGCCATCGACTGGGTCGTGCTCGCGCGCGCTTGTTCCGACGTACGCGGCATGCAGCGCTTTAGCCCGGGCTTGACGGTCAGCGTAAACCTCTCGGCGGCGCGACTCAACCAGACCGATTTGGTCAAGCGGATACGCAAAGTGCTCGAGCAGGGCGACCTCGAGCCCAGTTCGCTCAAGTTCGAAGTGACGGAATCGGCCATCATGGAAAGCCCCGAAGACAGCCTGCAAATTCTCAACGAGCTCTGCACGTTCGGATCGCACGTCGTCATCGACGATTTCGGTACCGGGCACTCGTCGCTGAGCTATGTCCAGCGTCTTCCCGTTGCCGGTTTGAAGATCGACCGGTCGTTCATCACGCCGATCGTCAAAGATCGCCAGTCACTGGCGATCGTTCAGGCCATTGTCGCGCTCGCGAAGACGCTCGGTATCTACGTGGTTGCCGAAGGCGTCGAGGAGGCGGCGCAAGCCGAACGCCTCGCCGACGCCGGCGTCGATTTCGGCCAGGGTTTCTATTTTGCGCCCGCGCTGGAGATACGCGCGTTTCAGACGTTCGCGGAATCTCGCAAAGCCGCGATCCTCAGCGATTCCGCGTAAATCCTCGCTCGATATTATGAATGCGCCTCGAAGCGCTGCATCGTCGCGCCGTCCTCCCCGGGCAGCGGCATGGTCTTGAGCACGTAGCGGTTCGGTTTGCCGTTCTCTATCAGCTCGACCTCGCCCGAGGACGTCCGCCATCGCTGGCCTATCGACGGGAGAAGCTTGGGATTCTTGGCGGCCATCTCGACGTATTTTCCGGAGGCAAGCGAAACATTGCCGGCGGCATCTACGATACACACGATCCAGGGAACGTGCTCGACCAGCGTGCGCACGGTCGCAAGCGATCCGACGGCGCTGTCGAGCTGACGTTGCCGGGGTTTTGCCGCGCTCTCGAGCTCGGCCGTGCGCGCCGCCAGCTCTTCGTTGGTCGTGTTGAGCTCCTCAACCGTCGCGTGAAGCTCTTCGTTGAGGGTTTCGAGTTCTTCGCTGGTTGCTTGCATTTCTTCGTTGAGCGTCTCGACCTCCTCGGACGATGATTCGGCCTCCTCAGCTAGCATCATCAGGTGCTCGTTGGCGTTGCGCAGATCGACGTTGGCGGCGCTGAGGTCTGCGTTGGCTCGCATCAGCGAGCGCTGCCGCTCGGCCAGCTCAGCGGCATGCTGGGTCAGCCGATCGATCGCGGCACGGCTCTGCGCCACCTCGCTTTCGAGCTGCCGCCGATGCGTCGCGGCGCGCGTCGTGTCGGTGACGACGACGATCACGCCTTCCGTACGCCCTTCGTTGCTTGCGGCGCGATCGGGATAGCACACAATCTGAACGTAGCGCTCGGTGTCTTCGCCGGGGTCCCGAACGGCGCACTCGATCCCGATGGTCGGTAACGCCCCGCGAAACGCATTATCGAGCTCACCTTTCAGCTCGACCGCGGGCAGCTGCGCCAAGTGGATGAGGTCCTCGCCGATGCCTTGCGACGCGATGCCGAGCAAATTGCGCGCGGCTTGATTGATCGACGCGATGTCGTAGTGGCGATCGACGACGACGATGCCGATATCCGATTCAAACAAGAACGCGCCCAAACGGTCGGCCAGCGACCAGCGCGGTGCCGGCGCTTCTTCGGAGGGGCGGCGCGATGGGGGAGTACGCAACGCCGGACGGCGGATAGTCGGCTTCTCGGGCAGGCGTAAGCCGTTGACGAGGACGGCGGCCGGCATGAGCAGCCGCTCACCTTGACGGCGATACACTTTGAGCGAGGGATGCGCGGACGCGAAGTACTGCGGTAACGGCGACGTCGTCTCGGCCTTACCCAACACGAGGAACCCGCCTTGACGCAGTGAGAACGCGAACAGCTGCAGCGTTCGTTGCTGGAGCTCTTTGGTGAAGTAAATGAGCACGTTGCGGCACATCACCAAGTCGATGCGCGGAAATGGCGCTCGTTGTCCGAGATCGTATTCGCCGAAGACGGTGAGGTTACGGATACGCTTCTTCACCTGATACGCGCCGTTCAGCTCGATGAAATACTTCGAGACCAAGTCAGGCGGCATTTCTTCAAAAGCCGACTTCGGATAGACGCCGCGACGCGCGAAATCGATCGCGTGCGTGTCGAGATCGGTCGCGAAAATGCGAATCGGTATCTTTTCGACGTCATCGCCCAACAGCTCGGCCATCAAAATGGCGAGCGAATATGCCTCCTCGCCGGTAGCGCACCCGGCCGACCAGAGACGCAACTCGCTCTCCGACTCCTGTGCATTTTTGACGAGCTCCGGGAGAATCGTCTCCTGCAGGTAGCCGTAGAGCTGCGGATCGCGAAAGAACCCCGTGACTTTGATGAGAAACGAGCTCACCAATCGCTGATACGCATCGGGATGCGTGTTGAGATAACGCAAATACTCCGACAAACCCTTACAGTCGGCGGCCGCCATTAAGCGGATGAGCCGGCGGCGGATCGTCGGCGTCTTGTACTGGCGAAAATCGATCCCCGCGCGGCCGCGCACTTGCGTCAGAAATGCTTCCAACGCATGGCCGTCGGCTTG
This sequence comes from Vulcanimicrobiaceae bacterium, assembly GCA_035656415.1. Lineage (GTDB taxonomy): Bacteria > Vulcanimicrobiota > Vulcanimicrobiia > Vulcanimicrobiales > Vulcanimicrobiaceae > JAFAHZ01. Next base: position 11,582 of record DASRSM010000219.1, read on the forward strand.
CATGGCCGCGTCACTAACCGTCGCCAAAGTCGTCAGCAGCGACGCCAGCCCATCGATCGACGAAGTGAAGTCGACGTAATGCACCGGAATCGCGGCCGGCAACGCCGGAAACGCTGCGGAAACCAACTCTTGCACGACCACCGTGCCACCGTGCTCTTTGATCGCGCGCACGCCGGTGACGCCGTCGGTTCCCATGCCGGTGAGGATTACGCCTATGGTGCGATCGCCGTACGCTTGGGCCGCGGTCGTGAAGAGCTTATCGATCGAGGGAACCGGGAGGTTGGGCTCGCGCGCCGTCGAGAAAACTTTGCCGTCGCTGACGGTCAGGTTTCGCCCTGGCGCCGCGAGGTACAGATGTCCCCGCTGCAGATCGACGTTCTCGCGCGCGACGGTCTGGACAGACAGCTGCGTTTGCCGCTGTAAGATTTCGGCGAGTCGACCCAAGCCTTTCGGATCGGCGTGCTGCGCGATGACAATGGGCGCGGGAAAACTCGTGGGAAGCGCCGCGGCCAAGCGCGCCAGCGCATCGACGCCGCCCGCCGACGATCCAATGACGACCAGACACGCGCTTTCGAGCTCGTCGCTCATAAACTCGTCATCACGACGGCGATACCGGGCGGCCGCAGATCTTCGAGCGTTTCGGTGATGCATTTCGAATCGATGCCTTCGCGCATCAGCCAACGGCGCAGCGTATTGTCCCACACCAGTAAACCCGCGGGCGGAACGATGGTCACGGTCCCGCTCGCGACGTGACCTTGAGCCCGTAGCGCACCGGCCGGACCCGCTGCGTCGAACAATAACGGGACGGGGAAGCCGGTTGCCGCATAAGCAATCGTGCACGAAATCGGGTTGCAGGCTGCGACGAAGCTGCAATCGTTCGTTCCGCATGCAATGAACTGCGCCAACGCGCTCTCGGCACGGTCGCTCGCGAACGATCCGTCGAGGGCCGCCGTGCGGACGTCGTCACCGATCGACAATATGCCCAAATCGGGGCGGATGACGCGGTAATCCCAAGCCACCGACGAGCTTCGCGAACGGTACACGGCCAGCTCGAGTTTCCCGTGCCGCACGTATTCCCAGACGCCCCTGCGCTCGAAGCTTTGCACCATCGCCGCCGCACGCATAAACTCTTCGAAGCGGGTCGTGATGATTCGCGCGTAACCCTCGAGCGCTTCAAAAGCGGACGAATCTACGGGCGCATCGCGCGAAACCGAAACGAGCGCTCCGAATCGGCCGCCGCCGTGGCGCAGCGGAATGCTCGCTGCGGAAACGGGCTGCAAACGGCTAAGCGCTCCGACAACGGCCCGATCGTCCGATATCTCTTGAAAAAACCGTTCGTCCGCGCGGAATTGAAAAAGCGGCGCGTCGCTAAGAAATGCCTTGGGCAACGCCGCAAGTATCGGGTCGCGTTGACGAGGATGTTCCGCACCGTAGGTCGCGCCGGTCTCGCTGACGAGATGAAGGGACGCCCAGCCCGACGACATCGCTTCTGCCGCGTGCCGCGCGCCGACTGCCGAGAGTTCCGCGGGGGTTCGCGAGGCGCGCAGCGCCATCTCCGCTCCGCTCGTCATCTCGCGCAGACGCGTCCGCCGCAGCTCGGGCACTTGGCGCGCGAACTGTTTGAGAACGGCAAAGATTTCGATTTCGGCGGCATCGTGATCGATCAACGCGTCGGTTAGTGCTTGCCGCTCGACGTCGGCCGGCAGCCGCTCGCCGAAGGCGATTAATCGCATTGCCTCGGGCAGAGCCGCATGGATGGTGACGAGCTCTCCGAACGAATAGGGTCGATGATCGGCGTCAAAGAGCAGCACGTCTGGCCGCGAGGTCGCGAGTTCCGCACGCAGGTCTGCAAAGTGCTCGAGAACGCGTAACGGCCACGCGCGGCGAGCGAGCAAGGATTCGATCGTCCCCAGTAACGCCGGGCACAAGCCGAAAGCGATGAACTGCGGATCGATGGGAGAGAGTGGAATGTTCTCGTGAACCGCGGGCTCCTTCGTTCTGCGGCCAACCGCGAACTGCTCCAGCGCGTCAAAAAACGGCTCCAGATGGGAAACGCCGGTGGGCTCGTCGAGCACGGCTACGACGGCTATGCGCTCGCCGCCGTAGTCGAAGGGGATCGCCAATGCAGATTGTGTGCGCTCGGGATGGACGATGCGACGCGGCTGCATCGTCGCGAAAAGACGCCGTAACGGCCACTTCAGCCAGCGGCGAGCGTCGACGACGCCGACGCCGCGAGCGTCGGCGACGATAAACACGTTCCTCCGGGCGGCGAAGAGGATCGTCGAAGAAAACATTCCCGAATCGGAGAGCGCATCGACGAGCGACGGCAATAGCGCGCGATCGTGCGCCGCCGCGTTGATGTTTCGAACGACCGCCGCGAGAAACGCGAGCGGATCGTGCGTTTTCACGTTAGGAACGGCGCCGCAGGCACGCGCCGTTTTGACGCAAGAACGCCCCGAGCGCCGCCGGCGTGACGCGCCGGAACAATTGGCGCAGCGCGACCTCGATCACCGAGCTTTCGCTCACGCGGTTTTCGAACGCAATCTCTTTAAGCTGATCGCCGACGTCTTGAGAGATATTCACGGTAAACCGCATCGCATTAGCGGCGGCTCCGATTTCGGGTGACAGCTCCGCGGGCAGCGCAGAAAATCTGGATTGACGGGGCATGATGCCCTCCTCTCTTCTTTGGTGTTCTCCTTCGTCGAGGGCAGATGCTGCCTTTGTACCCGCTAGGCTGCTACCGGATCGCCCGCTTGGGGAAAAAGCTCTAGTTGATGAAGCACGCGCACACCCGGTGGCTGGCCGTCATCCTGAGCATGCTCGCCCTGCTCGCCGGCTTTGCGTTCGTCGAGCGCGAGGAGCTGGCTCGCACCGCCGTCGCGGCGGCCGCGCGGGCGTTTGCTCACGTCGATGCGCGCTTCGGCTCGATGCGGATCGGGCTACGTGGTGCGACCTTCGCCGACGTCGTCGTTACGTCGTTGCGCGGTGAACCCATTGCTCGCATCGAGCGCGCGTCGGTGGGCTACGATCTGCGCGCCCTCTTGGCCGGCAGGCGTCTATACGGACTTACGTCGCTCGACGTCGTGCGCCCCGAAGTCGTGGTGATTCGCCACGCCGACGGCACCTATAACGTACCGATTCCAAAGCTTCCATCCGGACCGCAGCGGAAGCAGCCGCCGCTGCGCGCCGTTGTATCGCTGACCGGCGGCTCGGTCGACGTCATCGATCAAGGGCGGGTCGATCCGCATCAACGCCATCTCTACGTGCGCGCAGTTCAGGCGCGCGGGTCGTTCGACCAAACGGCGCTTTCGCAGTATGCCGTTTCGCTGAGCTATGGCGATCGTGTCCGCGAACTCTATCCGATTCGTGGAACCGGCCGGATCGACGCGCGCTCGGGTTACGGCTTGCAGCGCTGGACGGCGGCCTATCTGCCGATCGTCGGCGCGGTCGACTTTGTGCTGAACTCGCCCAGTTTGCACCTCGCGGCCGGCCATCTGCAGGGCGTCGACGCACGCATCTTCGCTATTCCGGTCGATGGCGCGATGCAGTCGCACATTGCGGCAACCGCGCAACTCGCCGGCGCACGTATCGCAATCGGCGGACTCACGAAGCCCGTCGACAACGTGCGCGGCCGTCTGGACGTAGACGAAGGCGGATTGTCCATCGCTCGGCTCGACGCAATGCTGGCGAGCATTCCGGTCGTCGTCAGCGGGGGAGCGTTCTTACACGACGGCGCGCAGGTGCGGTTAGCCGTGCGCGGCAACGCCGATTTGGCGCAGCTTCGCGGCGTCTTCGAGCAAGCTTCACGATTGCCGATGAGCGGACCCGTCGCCTTCAGCGTGCTCGCCGAAGGCTTCGTTTCGAAGCCGCTCGAGTGGATTTCCGTGCGATCCCCGCACGCGACGTATTCCGGTAAGACCGTCGTGAACACGAATGGTCTGGTTGCCTTTGACGGCCAGGAAGCCGACATCGCGCACTTCTCCTCGGCGTATAACGGCATAGCGTTTAACGCTCGCGGAAAAGTGGCGATGCAGCGGCGCGCCGGCGCCGTCGAGATGTTGGCCGGCGCCGTCGTTCCCTCGAGCGCGATTCCGGACGGCGCTAAGATCGCGCCCGGCTTATCGCTCGACGCGCTCGCGCTCGCAACCGCCGACGATCCCAAACGGATCGCGCTGCGCGGCGTCTTGAGCGGCAGCGGCACGCGCGAATCGCTCCACGGTACGTTCGACGTCGCCGCAAACGGCACGGGTTCGATCGGGCCGATCGTCGTGACGCAGGGCGACGGACACGACCTCTACGTCCGCGCCGCCGTAGACCGCCCGCACGACCGCGACGTCGCGCTCCTCGACGCGCACCGTTTTGCGGCGGGAAGCTTGGGGGCGATCGACGCGCACGGCATCTTCGCCTTGCACGGCCAGTCGATCCGCGGAAATCTCGACGGTACGGTCGTGCGTCCCGGCGCACGATCGCAGATCGTCGCCTCGCTGGGCGGAACGCTGCACGCGCCGCGAGTCGTCGCGTCGACGTATATTGCGGGTGAGCGTTACAAAAACTACGAGGTCAACGGCGCCGCATCGATCGCGTTCGCGAACGGCACGCTGGCGGTACGCGACGCGCTCGCGCAAGTCGGTCCGGCGTTCGTAACGGCCGACGGAACGATTGCCGGAATCGCCACAGCCGGTACGCCGCGTTACGATCTCAACGCACGGCTGGAATCGTCCGATGCCGCGGCACTGCTTGCCGCAGCGCACGCGAAGCTGCCCGAACCGGTCGAAGGCAGCGTCGTCGCTAACGTTCGCGTGACCGGAACGCAGTCGCAGCCGTCAATTGCCGGAACCTTCGCCGCGCCGGAAGGCTCGGTCAACGGCTTGGCATTTCGCGACTTGAGCGCGACGATCGACGGTTCGCCCAGTGCGATGTCGGTTGGCGACGGGCACGTCGTGATCGGCGGAACGGCCGTCGGGTTCTCCGGCGGCACGAGTCCCAGCGCGATGACCGTCGCGGTAAACGCGCCGCGCACCGATCTCGCCGACTTCAACGACTTCTTCGACGCCGGCGACATGTTCGCCGGAACGGGACGATTGTCGCTCGCGGCGACGACGTCCGGTAAAACGATTGCCGCGTCGACGGGCAGCGCGCATTTTACGGACGCGCGTTTCCGCCGAATCGCACTCGGTACCGTCAACGCGCGTTGGCACGCGGCCGGCGGTGTGCTCGCGACCGACGCCTCTTTGGGTGGACCTACCGGCATCGTCGTGGTACGCGGCAGCTTGCACGCGCCGTTCGACCGGCTGCGCGTAACGCCCGGAACGGCGCTCGTCGCCACGGCACGCAACGTCGATCTAGCGACGTGGTTGCCGCTGCTCGGCATGAGCGTACCGGTTACCGGTAAGCTCGATGCCGATGCGAACGTCTCCGGCAGCTATCCCAACGTCGCGGCGCGTTTGCGCACCAACGTTTCGCACGGTACGGCCGGACGCATGGCGGTCGAGCAGTTTACGGTTGCCGCATCGGTCGACGGCGGACGCGGACGCATCGATTCTGCAGTCCTGCGGGTTCCCAATCTCACCACCAAGGTCGCTGGGACGTTCGGATTGCGTCCGTCCGATCGGTTTTCGATGACGGCGCGCACGACGAGCCCCGATCTCGGAGCGCTCGCCAAGAGTGCGACGGGAAAAGTTTACGACGTGAACGGACGCCTGGACTCCACGTTGACGGTGGCCGGAACGCTCGCCGATCCGCACCTCGCCGACGACGTGACGGTTAGCGCGTTACGTTACGGCAAGCTCAGCGTAACGCGCGCAAAAGCGCACGTCGCTGCGACGCGGCATCAGATTGCCGTAACGGGCGGCGAAGCCGATCTGCAAAAAGGCCGCATTCTGCTGGCGGCTTCGGTTCCGCTTCGCGTTGGAGCCCACGGCGTCGCGCCCGGTAACGGTCCGATCTCCGCAAC
>DASRSM010000220.1:0-3096 GCA_035656415.1 Vulcanimicrobiaceae bacterium
CCTTCGTGCACGCGCGGAAGCCAGGAATCGGGAATCTCCAGCGCGTCCACGATCTCGCTCGACCAGTTACGCGATGTGAGATCGAAGAGTAACGTTCCCGACGCGTCGGAAGCGTCGGTGGCAAACTCACCGGTAAGCCGAAAGCGAATGTAGTCTTTGGGGAGCAACACATGTGCGACCCGGCGATAACTCCACGGTTCGTTGTTTCGCAGCCACAGAATCTTCGGCGCTTGAAAACCCGTCAATGCGGCGTTGCCGGTAATTTCGCGCAAGCGCGCTGCGCCGACCGCCGATTCGAGCTCCTGACACTCGCGCGCCGTGCGCTGATCGTTCCACAGCAATGCCGGCCGAATGACGGTGCCGGAATCGTCGAGAAAAACGGCGCCGTGCATTTGGCCGGTGAGTCCAACGGCGGCAATCGGCTCGCGCGTTGCGCCGGCGAGCACGCGCAGTACCGCAGCGCTCGCGTCCCACCACTGCACGGGATCCTGCTCGGTCCACCCCGGACGCGGCGTCGACAGGCCGTACGGCGACGAACGCGTCGCGACGACCGTACCGTCGTCACGCACCAACACGCCTTTTGCGCCGGTGGTGCCGACGTCGAGTCCGACGAGCAAACTCACGCCTCGCGCACCCCCGGCGCCATAAACTCCGGACCGATGGGATCGGGAACGCAGACTTCTATGATCGAGTCGATCTCGGCACGCGCCGCAGCGTCGACGTGAAAATCGATCGCGCTCTCGACGTAGACGCGCAGATCGTCGCCTCGGAACTGCGTCTCCTTGCTCATTCGGCCGCTGAGCAGCCCCCGGCAGAGGGCGCCATAGGTGAGCGCATTCACGCCATGCGCGGCGCAGTACCGTAGAATCTCGTTCTCGGCGTCGCGCTCGAACAGATTGAACGGCGGCCGAGAGGTGTGGAGCGGACAGACGCGCGCAAAACGTTCCATCTGCTCGGCGGAGTAGTTGCTGACGCCGCCGCCTCGAATCTTTCCACTATCCAGCAGATCTTTCATCGCTCCGGCGGTCACTTCGATCGGCACGAGCGGATCGGGCCAATGCACTTGGTAGATATCGATGCGATCGGTTTGCAGCCGGCGAGTTCCGTTGCGCACGACATTGCCGTCGGCGTCCCATTCGAGCGTCGCCTTCGTTGCAATGATGGCTTTATCGCGCCGGCCGCCGGCGAGCGCTTTGCCCACGATCGTTTCGGATGCACCGAACCCGTAGACGGCCGCTGTGTCGACGAGATTGATACCGCGATCGAGCGCCGCATGAATGGTTGCGATCGCGTCGCGCACGTACCGAGGCCGATGCGCGAAGCCCGAATTCCGGTATCGGCGATATCAACGTATTGCACGGTCTGCATCCGTCGAGAAAGCGAAGATCGTTACCGAACGAAAGTGCTGCCCAGGCCGCAGCACGGTCGGCGGAAAATTCGCGTGATTCGGTGAGTCGGGAAAATGCTGGGTTTCGAGCGCGAAGCCGTCGGTCTGGCGATACGTCGTTCCGCCGGTGCCGACGATCGAGCCGTCGAGAAAGTTCCCGCTGTAAAATTGGATACCGGGCTCGGTGGTCGAAACGTCGAGCACGCGACCGCTGCCCGGATCGTATGCGCGAGCGGCGAGCGTAGGCGGATCGCCGGCCTTACGATCGAGCACCCAGTTGAAATCGTATCCGTGACCGTAGAGCAGCTGCACGTTATCGTCGCGAAGCCGCACGCCGATCGGCGTCAGCCTGCGAAAGTCCATCGGCGTTCCCGCAACGCTTGCGATCTCTCCGGTCGGAATGGACGTCGCGTCAGTCGGCGTGTATTCGTTCGCCTGGATCATCAGCTTCTGCGCGGTCACGCTGCCCGAACCCTCACCGGCCAGATTGAAGTACGAGTGATTCGTCAAATTGACGATCGTCGTCTTGTCGGTCGCTGCATCATACGCAATCTTCAACGCGTTGCGGTCGTCGAGTGAAAACGTCACTCGCGTCGTCAGCTGTCCGGGATAGCCTTGGTCGCCGTCGGGACTGACGTAGCTCATCGAAAGGATAGCCGGTTTACCCGGGCCGCCCGTTTGGGCGCGATCGACGCGCCAGACGACCTTGTCGAAGCCCCTGAGCCCACCGTGAAGCGCATTGGGCCCATTGTTGACGGCGAGCGTGTAGCTGCGTCCTTCGAGGGTAAACCGGCCTCTGGCGATGCGGTTTGCGTATCGCCCGACGGTCGCGCCGAAATACGGCGTGTTCTTGAGGTACCCGGCAAGGTCGCGAAATCCGAGCGCGACGTTGGCGGATGTGCTGTGACGGTCGGGAGCGTCGATCTCCACGATCGTCGCGCCGTAGGTCACAATCTTCAACGTCAGGCCGCCCGCGCTGTGCAAGGTGAAGCGCTCGACGGCAGCGCCGCTTGGCAACGTGCCGTACGACGATCGTTCAAGCGTCGCGCCGGCGGCGTTCAGCGGCGCCATCGCAGCCGCGCAAGCGAGCAGTCCGTACAGCATCGATCGTAGCATGCAGTCTTCCTATGCGTAGGTGCCGGAAAGGGCAAGGTTGAGAAGCTCCGCTTCGGTTGTCTCCGCCGTCGCAACGTCGCGTACGATTCGGCCGCCCAGCATGAAGTTGATACGGTCACAGACTTCGAAGATTTGCGAATAGTTGTGGACGATCAGCACGATCGAGACGTCACCGAGGGTGCGCAGTTGTTGAATGAGCTGCAGCACGATCGAACTCTCGCGAACGCCCAGCGCGGCCAGCGGCTCGTCCATGACCAGCAGCTTGGGCTGCGATTGCAGCGCACGCGCGATGGCGATCGATTGCCGCTGACCGCCGGAGAGATCGCGCACGAGAACGTCGACCGACGTCAGATCGATGCCGAGCCGCTTGATCGCTGCGCGCGCGCGTTCGCGCATGGCGGCGCGATCGGTGAACGGAATGCCGGCGATTCGCCTGATCGGCTCGCGCCCGAGGAACATGTTCTCGTGCACCGAGAGATCATTGACCAATGCGAGATCTTGGTAGACCGTTTCGATGCCCAGCCGGCGCGCGTCCAGCGGCGACGCTAGCTGCATCGGACGGTCTTCCCAAAAAAGCTCTCCTGCATCGGGAC
>DASRSM010000221.1:0-7598 GCA_035656415.1 Vulcanimicrobiaceae bacterium
GCGAGAGCGTGATGCCGGCGCGCCGCGAAAAGTAGCGCGCGTATCCGATCCATAGGGTAACGGTCACGATCGGTCCGGCGACCACGGCGAAGAACAAGGCCAGGTTGCTCAGCGCCGGATCGTGGCGAGGAACCACCAGCGCGTACCATGCAAAAAAGCCCAGCGTGAAGCCCGCAAAGGCCACCGCGAGCAACGTGCCCCTTCCCACGGAGAGGAGATCGTCGAAGCGAAGCGAGTGCGGTCGCGACGTTTGTGGTATGTGCGTACTGGCGGACACGGCGACGCTTCGTTTTAAAGGAAATAGCCCGCATCCCTTGTAGGTCAAGCCCCATGACTCGGACGATGGCAGGCACGGTATTCAACCACCCGGTTCACTCCCTCGACTTCGTAAAAGTAACCGAGAGCGCTGCCTTGGCCGCCTCGCGCTGGATGGGGCGCGGCGAGCGTGACGCCGCCGACGGCGCGGCGGTCGAAAAGATGCGCGAATCCCTGGGCGAGATGGAGATTACGGGCCGCATCGTTATCGGTGAGGGTGAGCGCGACGAAGCGCCGATGCTCTACATCGGTGAAGAAGTCGGTGCCGGCGGCGAAGAGGTCGACATTGCGGTCGATCCGGTCGAAGGCACCAACCTTGTGGCCAACGGCTTGCCTAACTCGATAGCCGTTATGGCGATCTCCGAGCGCGGCGGTTTACTGCACGCGCCGGATTCGTACATGAAGAAGCTGGCCGTCGGTCCAAAAGCTGCAGCTTACGTGCACATCGACGCGCCGGTCCGCGAAAATTTGGAAGCGGTCGCCAACGCGCTCGAAAAGCCGATCAACGACGTGTGCGTCGTCATTCTCGATCGGCCGCGCCACGCCGATCTGATTCGCGAAGTCCGCGAAGCCGGCGCGCGAATCCGGCTGATTTCCGACGGCGACGTCGACGCATGCATTGCGACGGCAATCGACAACACCGGGATTCACGTCGCGATGGGTACCGGCGGTGCGCCCGAAGGCGTGCTCGCGGCTGCGGCGATCAAGTGCCTGGGCGGGAACTTCATGGGCCGCCTCGAGCCGCGCAACGAAGAAGAAGCCAATCGCGCGATCGCGATGGGTTTCGGCGATCTCAAACGCGTTCTCGAAATCGAAGACCTGGTCAAGAGCGACAACGTGATTTTTTGTGCGACCGGAATCACCGACGGCGATCTCGTGCGCGGCGTAAAGTTCTACGGCAACCAGGCGCGCACGCATTCGATTCACGTCCATTCCGGCGGAACCGTGCGCTTTATCGAATCCATCCATCGGCTCGGTGCGCGCCCTGCCGGGCGCTAGTTCATGCAGCGCCACAAACACGACGTCGTAATCGTCGGGGCAGGCTCCGGCGGTTACGCCGCAGCGCGCACGTCGCACGATTTCGGATGCGACGTGGCGATGATCGACTCCGGACCCTTGGGCGGACTCTGTATCTTGCGCGGCTGCATGCCCAGCAAAGCGCTGATCGCCTCGAGCGATGCGCTTTACGACGCGCGCGAGGCCGTGAAGCTTGGCATCCGCGCGAGCGGCTTGCACGCCGACCTTCCGGCGATCTTCGAGCGAAAGCGCACGCTCGTAAAAGAGTTTGCGGATTATCGCATCGAGGGCATCGAGCGGTTTCCACTCTATATGGGCCAGGCTCGATTCCTCTCGCCCAACGAAGTTGCCGTCGGCGAAGACGACGTGGTCGAGGGCAAGCAGTTCGTTATCGCAAGCGGCAGCGTGGTTCCACCCTCGGCATTAACCGGCCTGACCGAGACGGGTTACGTCGACACCGACGCGGTGCTCGAGCTCGAACGTATTCCGGAATCGGTCATCGTCCTGGGCGGCGGATACACCGCGTGCGAACTCGGTCAATTCTTAGCGCGCATGGGCGCGAAAACGACGATCCTGATTCGCAGCGATCATCTGTTAACGCAAGAGGACGACGACGTCGGCACCGCGCTGACGCACTATTTCACTGAGGAGGGGATCGACGTCGTCACCGGTACGACGCTGTTGTCGGCGCAACGGCGCGGTGACAAGAAGGCGATCCAGTACACGGCCGGCGGCGAACAGCGCTTGGCGGTCGCGGACGAGATTTTCTACGCGCTGGGTCGAGTGCCCAACGTCGCCGGGTTCGATCTCGACAGGGCGGGCGTTGCATACCACGCGATCAAGGGCATCGACGTCGACGCGACGCTGCGGACGAGCAATCCAAACATCTACGCCGTCGGCGACGTCACCGGCGAGCACATGCTGGTGCACGTCGCGATCTATCAAGGCGAGGTGGCGGCGCGAAACGCGTGCCTTCAAGGCAAAGAAGAGGCCGACTACCGGCTGATTACGACGCACGCGGTGTTCTGCGATCCGCAAGTCGCCGCGGTCGGCAAAACGGAGAAGGTGCTGCTGCGCGAAGGCATCCGGTACGTGCGCGGCAGCTACGATTTCGCCGAGCACGGAAAAGCGCAATGCTTGGGGAAGACCAAGGGCTTTGTGAAGATGATGGCGGATGCCGCCGACGGGCGCATCTTGGGTGCGGCCGTCATCGGTCCGCAGGCGTCCGAGCTGATTCACGAAGTCATCGTTGCGATGAACTTCAACTCGACGGTCGCGGAGTTTATGCGCATTCCGCACTTGCACCCGACGCTGGCAGAGATTTGGACGTACCCAGCCGAAGAGTGCGCGGCGCAGCTCGGCATGAAGGTGCCCGGCGACGAACAGATGGAGCTCGCGACCAGCGTGGACGCGACGTCTCGTTAGCATGCGCGTCGCGATCGTTCAGACGAAGCCGGCTAAAGGCCGGTACCAAGAAAGTCTTCGCGCCGCTACGGAGGCGTTCGCGCAGCTGCGCGACCGCAGACCGGACCTCGTCGTATTCCCTGAAGGTGCATTCACGGGATACTTTTTGGAAGGCGCCGTCTACGATCTCGCACTGTCGGTGGAGCAATTCGCGAAAGATCTCGCGACGGCGTGGCGCCAGGCGTGCGGAGATACCGAAGTCGATCTCGTTTCGGGCTTTTTCGAAAACGACGACGGGACGTATTACAATAGTGCGCTATACCTGCACGTCCACGGCCGGACGGAGCGCATCCTGCACGTCCATCACAAGATGTTCTTGCCGACGTACGGCGTCTTCGACGAAGAGCGATTTCTCTCGCGCGGGAGAAAGCTCGGCGTCTTCGATACCCGGTTTGCGAAGACGGCGCTGCTGGTCTGCGAAGACGTGTGGCATACGATCGTGCCGACAATCGCCGCCATAAAAGGCGCGCGCGTGCTCATCGTCCCTAGCGCTTCTCCGGGACGCGGGATCGACGGCGCCGGCGAGTTAAGCAGCGTGACGCGGTGGCGGGAGATCCTACGCGTCGTCGCGGCCGAACACGGCGTCTTCATTATTTACGCCGGCCTGACGGGATTCGAAGGCGGCAAAGGCATGTCGGGCTCGTCGTCGGTTATCGATCCGGGCGGCAAGGTGTTGGTGGACGGTCCGCCGGACGAGGCGTGCATCCTGACCGCCGACGTGGATCTGCGTGAAATCGATTTGGCACGCGCGGGGCTCCCGTTGCTCGGCGATCTCGACGCGGCGCTGCCGGATCTTCTGCTCGACGAAGAGCTGCCACTTCCGCGAGGATTTCGTGACGCTTCCGATCGTTGAAGCTCCGCGCCCGTCGCTGGAGCCGCCCGGGATCGACGCCCCCGTCACCGCGAACTGGGTGACCGCATTTTTGCGCGACGAGCTCCTCGTGCGGCGTAAGATTCCACGAGCGGTGGTCGGGCTCTCGGGCGGCGTCGACTCGGCGCTGACGACGTTTCTGTGCGCGCGCGCTCTAGGACCGAAAAACGTGTACGCGATTCGTATGCCGTACGCGACATCGAGTACCGCGAGCCTCGCCGACGCGCAGCTTGTCGTCGACGCGTTGGGCATCGAATGTCGAACGATCGAGATCACCGCGTCCGTCGACGGCTACCTGCAGTACGAACCGGAGGCCAACGGACGGCGGCGCGGCAACGTCATGGCCCGACAGCGCATGGTCGTGCTCTTCGACCAGTCCGCGAAGTACGACGCACTTCCGATCGGAACGGGAAACAAGACCGAACGCATGCTCGGGTACTTCACGTGGCACGCCGACGATACGCCTCCCGTCAACCCTATCGGCGATCTCTTCAAGACGCAAGTGTGGGCATTGGCCCGGTATCTCGGCGTTCCGCAGACACTCGTCGATAAGGCTCCGACCGCAGATCTCGAAGTGGGTCAAACCGACGAAGGCGATCTGGGGATCACGTACGCGCGGGCCGACGCGATCATCGCGCAGCTGTTGCTGGGCTACAACGACGCGCAGCTTGTCGCGCGAGGGTTCGCGCCGGACGAGGTTGCGTTGATCCGTAAGCGCGTGGACACAACCCACTGGAAGCGGCACCTTCCGACGACGGCGATGCTCACGAGCACCGCCATTAATGAGTTCTATCTCCGCCCCGTCGATTATTAATGCGCAAAGCGTTTTTCCCCGTTTCCCTCAATCTCGACGGGCGGTTGTGCGTGGTGATCGGCGACGACCGTGAAGCCGTCGAGAAGGCGGCGGCGTTGGAGGAATCGGGCGCAAAGGTTCGCCGGCTGCTCGATCCACAGTCGCTCGAAGACGACGACGTCATCGACGCGTTTTTCGTGATCTCGACCCCGCAGAACGAAGCGCTCTCGGCGCGTCTGCGCGCGCTGGCCGATCGTCACCGCTTCATGTTGTGCTGCATCGATCAGCCGGCGTACGGATTCGTTGCGATGACGGCCATCGCCCAGGCCGGACCAGTACGCGTTGCAATTTCGACGGCCGGTCTGGCGCCGCGCGTCGGCAAGAAGCTCAAGGAGGCGCTGCAGCGCGCGATGGACGCGAACTTTGCCGCGTTCGTCGCACAGCTCGCGCGACGGCGCGAAAGCGTCCGCGAAGCGCATCCGCGCCCGGAGGAGTCGCAGATTCGGCGCTCCGATGCGATCGAAGCTGCCGAAGGTTTCGAAGCAGACGTAGCGTTCAGGTATCCACAGTGGTTTCGCGATGGCAACCGTTGAGCTGATCGCGGTCGGCACCGAGCTGTTGCTGGGGCAGCTCGTCGACACGAACACGCCGTATATCGCGCAGCAACTCGCGGAAAATGGTATCGACGTGCGCGCGACGCACGCAATCGGAGACAATCGCGAACGCATTGCGTCGTCGATTTCCGGTGCGCTTTCGCGCGCCGACGGGGTTATAACGACCGGCGGTCTCGGACCCACGATCGACGACCTCACCAAAGAAGCGGTGTGCGCGGCGCTGGGATTAGGAGTCGAACTATACGAGCCGGCGCTCGGTCAGATGGAAGCGTTCTTCGCGCAGATCGGACGCGAGATGCGCCCCAACAATCGTAAGCAAGCCGATCTTCCGGCCGGAAGCCGCCCGCTCGACAACCCCCACGGCACAGCTCCGGGTTTCGTCGCGTTCGGTGCGAACGGCAAGTTCGTTGCCTGCATGCCGGGCGTGCCGCGCGAGATGAAGCCGATGCTGGCCGAGAGGTTGCTGCCGTATTTGCGCGAGCGCTTCGACGTGGACTCCGCAATCTACACGCGCGTGTTGCACACCATCAACCTCGGCGAGTCGGAGATCGATCATCGCATCGCCGATCTTTTCCGCGCGGGCGAGAATCCGAAGATCGCGGTGCTTGCGCACGAATATCGCGCCGACGTGAAGATCATGGCGAAGGCCGGCTCCGCGCAAGCGGCGGAGGCGATGATCGGGCCGCTGCAGCGCGACATCGAAGCGCGGCTCGACGGGCACGTCTTCGGAACGGACGCGACGACGATCGAGTCGGCGATCCTCGCGGCGTTGGAAGCGCGCGGCGAAACGCTTGCTTTGGCGGAGTCGTGCACCGGCGGTCGCATTGCGGCGGCGCTAACGAGCGTGGCGGGTGCGTCGAAGAGTTTTGCGGGCGGCGTCGTCGCTTACGACAACGCGGTCAAGTCCGGCGTGCTGGGCGTCGACCCGCAACTCCTCGCGCGCGCGGGTGCGGTCAGCGAGGAGGTCGCCGTTGCAATGGCTTGCGGCGCGCGGCAGCGCCTCGGCGCCTCGGTTGCGCTGGCGACGACGGGGATTGCGGGACCAACCGGCGGCTCGCCGGAGAAGCCGGTCGGGTTGGTGTGGTTTGCGATCGACGATGCCTCGGGCCCTCAAACGTGGCGGGTCGTGTTCCGGGGCGACCGCGCCGCCGTGCAGAGCCGGGCGACGACCGCCGGGTTGGGTATTATCTGGAAACGATGCGATGGCTGAGATTGCTCGCTTGCGCGGCGCTCGCCGGCTTGCTTTCCGGTTGTACGGCTATCGAACGTTTGGCAAACGGTCCGAGCCGCTACATCGACCTGCATTACCCGGTCGGTAAAAGCGACCGGCAACAGTATCCGCATACGGTCGATGCGACCGGCGCCCTTTGGTACATAGACGGCGACAGCATCGTGCGCACTTCGACGCCCTCACGCCGCGAAATCTTGCGCGATCCGGACGTAAAAGCGGGCACGCTGTTTTGGTACGATCGTGCCGTCTACGCGGTCGACGGCAGCGGAACGGCGCTGTCGCGAATCGGCGACCGGCTGCGCGTGGCGGCGCGCGACGTTCCCTCGACGTTCGCACCGGTAGCGGGGGCGATTGCCGACGCGCGGCATCGATGGGTCGTCCTGGCGCAAACCAAACCGCACGAGCTGGCGGTGCTCGACGTATGGAAGTGGTATTCCGAACGTATTCCGCCGTCGATCGATCCGTACGCGTCGACGTTAGCCGGCGGTCCGCACGGTAAGAAGTACTTGGTCGTTGCCGACGCGCGCAGGCCGTCCATCGCGATCAAGAACCGGCGAAACGATCGCTCGGTCGTCGTAAAGCTTCCCGACAACACGTGCTTTGCGAGTTCGAGCCGCGCGTGGAGCGTGCCCGTCGACGTACGCGGCCGCGACGATTACCGTACGTGGGCGACTGCGGGCAAGCACGTGATTTCGATCGACCTTGCGTCGAAACGAATTCTCCGGACGTGGGATCTCGACGGATGTGCGATGCGCATCTTGCGTGCCGACGGCGATGAAGTAACGGTGTTACTCGGTTCGCGCGTAAGCAACGGGTACGCATCGACGATCGTGCGCGTCGATCACGACGGGATTCATCAGCTCGACCAGTACGGTACGCTCGACGGTCTGGCCGGCGGCGCGATGATCGATCGCTACGACCGCTTATGGTGGTACGACCCGAAAGCCCGGGCCTTCGTTTGCCGTACGCCGCTCGCCTAGAAGAGCGGTCAGGTACCTTGACATGCTCCTCGTCCTAAAGTCCGAGGATTCTGCAATCGCTCTTACGAGCGAAAGCGCTTCTTGCCCCGAGCCTGCCCGTGGGATTCGCGCAGCTTGGTTCTCGCGCAACGACTCCCGTGTTGGGAGTCTTACGCGGCTTGAACCGCAGCGGCGAACTCCCACAGGTCTCACATGCTCGTCTCTGACAAGCGTTACTTCCGGCCTGCCCGGCCGTAGGTTCATCGCTGAACATCTCCCTCTTTCAAAATCTCGCGCCTTATATCCTCGGCTTGAATTGTGTCAAGAACGCATT
>DASRSM010000222.1:0-31223 GCA_035656415.1 Vulcanimicrobiaceae bacterium
GGATAACGTGCGCTTCGAAGAGCGCGACGTGAACTCGATCGACGACGACAACGCATACGACGTCGTCGCAAACATCGGGGGACTCTACCACGTCAGCAATCCGATCGAGATTCTGCGAAAGTCGTACGATCTCGCGCGAAGGTATCTCGTGCTGCAAACAGTCGTCTCGCTCGCTAGCAATCGGGACGATTACTTCGTCAGCCCAGCTCCGGGTTGGAACTGGGGAAGCCGTTTCAGCCCGCAGTCGTTCGTGAAGATGGTGCAGTCGCAAGGCTACCGCGTTCTCGACTGGTTCTTCAACGAACTCGAGGGGAACGCTCGGCCGGAAGACCGCGGCAGCGTCTACATGCTTATTGAGAAAGCGACTGCATGAGGAAGCGCACCGCTTTTGGACGGATTCGCCCGGCGTAGAGACGATCGTAAAGCGGCTCGCGGTAGCCGCGACCGAAGATCGACTCATACTCGGCGACGAACTTTTCCCAACGAACCTTACCGGACGTTGCGACTCCGCCGTGCGTCTGATGGAAGCTGCCCTCGGAAAGAAGGCAAACGTTTCGTGCGGCGGGCCGCATAACGTAACGCGAGAAAAGCTCGAGATTGGATAGGCCGCCTCCTGCCGAAGCGAATCGCTCGTCGTATCCGCCGAAGCGCTCGAAGAGCGTGCGTGAAACCGAAAACGCGTTGCTCTCCGCGATCGGACTAAAGAAGCCGCGTTGCGACGATCCTGCGAAGACCGAGATATCGTAAAGTGCGTCGGGGTCGTCGGGCCACCGACTCGAAGCGATGAGACGGTCTTCGGTTGCCTCGTTGTATCCTTCGGTCGTGGAGATTAGCTGCATCTTTGGACCGATGTGCCAGCCGAGCGTATAGACGAAGGCGTCGCTCACGGCGTCGTGCGCCGCCAACGTTTCTGCGTAGAGGCGCTGCGTGAAAATCCGCGCACCGTCGATGGCGAATAACAAGATGTCACCGCGCGCGAGTTCGCGCGCCGCCCAGTTTAGAGCAAAAACCGGCGACGGTTGTGGATTGGGCACGTCGACGACGCGAACGCCCGGAGGAAGAGCCGCCCGCGCGGCGGTGCCCAGCGGTTGCTTCGATCCGTTCTCGACGACGATGACTTCGTAGTCACTTTCGGCAACGTCCCGCTGATACGGCAGACCGGCCGAAAGCAGCGTTCGCGGCGCCTCGCGCGTCATGTCGTAGAGACAGACGATGACCGAAAGGCGGGGCCGGTTCACGGAACGGCGGCGCGAACGAACGGGGCGTTCGTGCGCATCAAGTAGCCATTTGGATTATAGGTTGCCTGCGGGCCGAACATGTCACAATATTGCGTTCCGACCTCGAACACGCCGGGATGCGCCGCAAAGAACTGACCTATCGCGGCATTGGGGCCGCCCTGATACTGTGCGGACAAGCCCAAATCGTCGAGCACGCCGTCTTCCATCGCAAGCCATTCGCCCGGGAGCATTCGCGGCGCAAAAAAGTCGAGTGCCGCAAGGCAGCCTTCCAGCGTGTGCGCCGAGTCCTCGACGACGAGCCAAGGGCGCGGTCGCGACGCGATGCCGTGTGCGTCGAACGTGGCGGAAAGATTACGCACGTCGCCTTCGAGGAACGTCACGTTCTCGAACGATTGCGCCGGACGGTACAGGTCGATCGAAACGACGTCGAGCGATAGGCCGAGCATCTTGCCGAAGTCGGAAAACAGCAGCGCGCTGCCGCCCGTTTTCGTGCCGATTTCGATCAGCGTGCGTGGACGAACGTCGGCCAGAAGGCGCAGATAGATGGCGATGTCGATCGGGCTCTTGCTGCACGCGACGCCTTTATAGACGTAGGACATCACGCCGCGCTGGTAGCCTTCCAACTGCCTCGGATCGAAAAACGTGCGAAACGAACGGATGATTATGCCGGCTTTCTGAACCAGACGCCGGTCCAGTCGATCGTGTTGAGCGCCGGCATCGCCAAGCCGCGGCCCGAGAAGAAGGTCGTGACCGCTAAGCGGCACGCTTCGACGGCTCCGAAATCGTCGACGATTATGATTCCGCCGGGCACGACCTCATCGTAGAGATTCGTGAGAATGTCCATCGTGGATTCAAAGAGATCGCCGTCCATGCGCAAGAGCGCGAGGCGCTCTCCGTGCAGCGCGGGCAGCGTGTCTTTGAACCATCCCTTCAGGTACTGAACGTTGTCGCCGTTTAAACCGTAGGCGGCAAACGTTTCGCGCACCGTTTCCAGCCCGACGGCAAGCTCGGGATACAGATCCTTGCTGAGATCGAGCCCCGCATCGGCTGGGGCGCTTGGACGCGGCAAACCCTCGAAGCTGTCGGCGACGAATACGCGGCGATCGTTCATTCCGCACGCTTTAAGGTAGCCTGCCATAAATACGCAGCCGCCGCCGCGCCAGACGCCGCATTCGATGAGGTCGCCCGGTACGTTCTCGCGGCGCACGATGTCGAGACATTCGCGCAAGCTATCGAGCCGCGCGCGTCCCAT
The DNA here is from genome assembly GCA_035656415.1 of Vulcanimicrobiaceae bacterium. Classification (GTDB taxonomy): domain Bacteria; phylum Vulcanimicrobiota; class Vulcanimicrobiia; order Vulcanimicrobiales; family Vulcanimicrobiaceae; genus JAFAHZ01. The sequence goes on from DASRSM010000222.1 coordinate 2,491, forward strand.
CATCGAATGATTGTAGCCGCTGTTATGGATATTGCGATCGAAGAACTGGCCGACCTTGCGCGAGGCGACCAGTTTGTCGTACTCCGCACGCTTGCGTCCGCGAATGTCGTGGAGTACGGTGGGATCGAACGATTCCTTGCCGGCCAGGCACGCGCGCAAATAGACGATGCGCAGTTCGTCGTCGAGATAGACCTCGTTGAGAACGGAGCGTTCGAGCAGATCGAGGTAAAGCGACGGATCTCCGTTCGTCGGCGCCTTGGGTTGCGCGAGCTGATGCCGCTGTTGTGCGAAGCGTTGGAGATCGGCCGCGAGCTCCCCGGTCGGCTGCGGCGCGAGCGTCTCGCGAATCGCATCGACGGAGGGAAGCTGCCACTTGCCTTGCGCGAGTGCGGCTGCCAACTCGGGATATTTGTCGTGCAGTACCGTCGACGTGGGATCGAGGTGCGTTATCGTGCTGAATCCCTTCATGTCGACGTCGTAGATGCGAATTTCCAAGTCGGGGCGGTATTCGCGCAGAATCGAGATGAGGCGATAGACGTCGCCGGTCCAGATCTGCGTGTGCCGTTCGCGCGTCGTGTAGGCTATGTCGCCGGGCAGCAGATCGTCGATGGCAATGATCCCGCCCGGATGCGACGATCGCTCTAAATTCATGAAGTCGCGCAGCGCGAACTCGACCTGATGCATCCCGTCGATGAACCCGAAGTCGAGCGGTTCGCCGAAGAGCGCCGGCAAGTCGTGGGACGCAAAGAAGTCGTCGCTGCCCTGCTTGTAAATGCGGGTCGGCGCGGTCAGCGGAGCCTTGATTTCGTAGTCGGGATCGATGCCGACGGTGGGGCCGTGGGAAAGCGTTAGGCTATAGCCGAAGCGGCAGCCGATTTCGCAATAGTTGCGGGGAACGACGATGGCGTGGACGAGTTTAAGAGCCTGCAAATAATCCATATTGCGCAGGTCCGGCTGTTCGGTGCGCCCGGAGGGCCGTCCTCGGAGGTAGGAAATGTGGCCGGACGAGCCGATAATAGGCGGGATGCCCACGGCTACCGATTCCGATCTCGACGCGCTCGAGTCGCGTACGATATTTATTCTGCGCGAGGCGTTTTCGTGCGTCTCGCCTATTTGCATGCTCTGGTCGATCGGCAAGGACTCGACGGCGCTGCTTTGGATGGTCCGCAAGGCCTTCTTGGGCGACGTACCGTTCCCGGTCGTTCTGCTCGACACCGGCATGGAGTTTCCGGAGGTGTACGCCTTCCGCGACCAACTGGTCCGGGACTGGAATCTCCCCGCCCATAACGAGGCCTGTCCTCCCGAGAGCACCGTCGATCAGACGCTGCCGCCCGCCGCGCGCCACGCCGCCCGTAAAACGGCGGGATTGCGTGCGCTGATCGCCCGCGAGAATTATCGCGGCATTATCTTGGGAATCCGCCGCGACGAGCAAGCGATTCGCGCGAAAGAACGGATCTTTAGTCCGCGCAACGCCGACGGATCGTGGGATCCGCGTTCGCAGCCGCCGGAACTTTGGGATTACTTCCCCTACGAAGTGCCCGACGGCGCGCACGTACGCATCCATCCGCTGCTGCACTGGACGGAGCTCGACATCTGGCGCTACACGCAGCGCGAGAACATTCCGTACGTTCCCTTGTATCTGGCGAAGAACGGCATGCGCTACCGGTCGCTCGGTGAGAGCAACATCACCATACCGATCCCGAGCACTGCCGAAACGCTCGATCAAATCATCACCGAGCTCGAGCAGACGCGCGAGCCGGAACGCGCCGGACGCACGATGGACAACGAAAGCGAAGACGCGTTCGAAAGATTACGCACCACGGGGTACATGTGAGACAAGTTCGTATCGTCATGGTCGGCGACGTCGACGCGGGTAAGTCGACGATTCTGGGCAGAATGCTCGTCGATCTCGGTCAGGTCACGCCGGCGAAGCTCGCCGAACTGGAAAGCTCGAGCGCCAAACGCGGCGTTCCGATCGAGTACTCGTTCTTGCTCGACGCGTTTCAGCTCGAACGCGATCAAGCGATCACGCTGGACATCTCGCGCATTTGGCTGCGCATGCCCGAGCGCGACTACGTCTTCGTCGACGCGCCCGGCCATCGCGAGCTGATCCGCAACCTGCTCACCGGCGCCTCCGAAGTCGACGCCGCGATCATGGTGGTGGCCGCCGACGAAGGCATCACGCTGCAGACGCGCCGCCAAGCGCTCTTCTTGCAGTGGTTCGGTTTCAAAGAGGTGCTGGTCGCGATCAACAAGCTCGATCTCGCAACCGATGCCGAGACCGCGTTTGCGCAACGTAAGGCCGAAGTGCGCGCGTTCCTCGATCAACTCGACATCAAGCCGATCGGCATCGTTCCGGTTGCGGCGCGCGACGGTGAAAACGTCGCCGTGGCCAGCAAGAAATGGTCGTGGTGGAAAGGACCGACGCTGCTCGATTCGCTCGATCAGCTGCGGCCGTACGTGCCGCACGCCGGCGGACCGCTGCGTTTCGTCGTGCAAGACGTGTTCCGGCGTGGTCCCAACCGCGTGATCGCCGGACGCGTCGAGTCCGGTACGCTGCGTGTCGGCGAACGCGTCGTTTTCTGGCCGCTGCAAACCGACGCCGTCGTGACGGAAATCCACGATTGGCCGAACAAAGTTGAAGAAGCGAAAGCCGGAAAATCGGTCGCGATCATGCTCGACGAACGCGTTTTCGTCGATCGTGGCGCGGTCGCAAGCTATCCCGGCGACGGCCCCGGCCTCGGTCACGCCATGCAGGCAACCGTCGTGTGGCTCGGCGGCGACCCGGCTCCTGTCGGCGAACCGCTGCGACTGCGCATCGGAACGCGCGAAGTGCCGGTGACGTTGCAGCGCATCGACGAAATCGTCGATCCCGATACGTTAGCGGGAAAATCGGCCGAGTCCATCGGCAAGAGCGACGTCGGCGTCATCACGCTGCTCTCGCGCGAGCTCATCGCGGGCGATCAGGAACTGGAAGATACGAGCATCGCCAAATTCGTGCTGCTGCACGGCTCGAACGTGGTTGCCGGCGGACGCGTCCGCGCCATCATCGGGCGCCCGCGTTCTGAAGGCGCGACCGACGTCGTCGCGCAAGCTTCCTCGGTGGTTGCAGCGGAGCGTATCATTCGCAACGGCCACTCGGGCGGCGTCTTCTGGCTGACAGGACTTCCCAGCGCCGGAAAATCGACGCTCGCGATGACCGTTCAGCGCATGCTCTTCGATCGCGGCCGTCACGTGTACGTGCTCGACGGCGACACGCTGCGCACGGGGCTCAACGTCGATCTCGGCTTCTCGGAAGAAGATCGCACCGAGAACGTGCGGCGTACCGCGTCGGTGGCGGGTTTGCTGGCCGACGCTGGGTTCATCGTCATCTCTGCGCTGATCTCACCGTTTTCCGCGGACCGCTCCCGCGCTCGCGCCGCGTATCCGACGAGTTTTCACGAAATCTACGTATCGTGCGATCTGCAAACGGCCGAGCAACGCGACGTCAAGGGACATTACAAACGCGCGCGCGCGGGCGAGATCGCGAAGTTTACGGGAATTTCGTCGCCGTACGAAGTTCCGGAAAACCCCGATCTGCTCATCGACACGACCCAACACGGCGTGTCTGAGTCGGCCGCAAACTTCATGGAGTACATCGAAGAGTCGACCCGCATCAAGGTCGACAAGATCAAGAAGTAGAGCCGGTACCAATTCCAAGCGCTTCGAGCAACGGCTTCAGCCGTTGCTCGTGGCTTTTCCAGCGCCCGATTGACGACGTGTAAATCGGACGCCGTACCTGCGCCACGCTGGCCGTACGTACGGAACGCTGCGTGCGATGGAAGTCCAGACATGCCGGATCCCACGGTAGTCCAACATAGTCGATCAAACGACGCGCGTGAGCTTCGAAATCGCCGATGAGCTCTTCGTATTGGATCTCGAGCATCGCGGCCGGAGGCATCGCGTTACGCCAGTGGTCCATAAGCTTCTCGTACCCGCGATAGTAGCGCCCGAGCTCGGCGAGATCGTATGCAAAGGGCTGCTCCCCGCTGAAGTTTTGCGAAAAGCACGACACGCACGTGTCGACGGGGTCGCGCCGCATGTGAACGATGCGTGCGTTGGGGAGCGCGAGATGAATCAACCCGGCGTATTTGAAGTTTGCGGGCATCTTGTCGGTGACGCGCGAAGCGTTCGGCGCGAGCGCGGCGACGCCGTCGGAGTAGCGCCGCCCTAGCTTTTGCAGCACGAAGGGCGTAAGGGCCGTGTCGTGAGCGAACGTGACGACGGCAGCGTCGTGAAACGCATTGAGCTCTCCGGCGCCGTAGACGTGCGGATGGCTTGCCAAGATCTGCTCCGCCAGCGTCGTCCCCGAGCGCGGCATTCCGACGATGAAGACGTGCTTGTCGGTCTCGTAACCAGCGCCCTCGAGCTTGCGTATCGCATCGGCCGGAAAGGTTGCGGCGAGCGCCTCCATATGCCCGAGCGTCGCACGCTCGTCGTAGTCCACGAGCCGGCGCTTCAGCGCGTTACCGCGGGTGAAGTGTTCGAGCGAAAGGTCGAGCCGGCCGTTGTCGGTATAGACGTTTCCCAGCGCAAAATGCAGCGCAATGTGTTCCTCGAGATGAAGCGCGTCGGCGTTCTCGAGCAGCGCTTGCATGCCCGTGACGGCGGGATCGTCGAGCGTTAAGCGGCTCGTGCTCGTGAGCAGATGATAAAGCCTGCCGCTTTGTCCCTCGCGCTGGAGTCCGCGCCGTAGCGCCTCGACCGCTCGATCCATATCGCCCTGCATGCCGGCGATCGCGCCGATCTTCGCATACGCTTGCGGCCTTTCTGGCTCGATCGCGACGGCATGGCGCAGATGCTCCTGGGCTTCGTCGTAACGATCGACCTGTTCGAGTGCCGTCGCCAGATTCAAATGCGCGTCGGCGTAGTCAGGCTGTAACGTCACGGCTCGCTCGAGCCAGCCGATGGCTTCTTGCGAACGGCCGAGCGCCGTCAGCGCCGCACCGAGATTGTTGTACGCTCGCACGAACTGCGGCGAAATACGTAATGCGGCTTCAAAATACGGAAGCGCCGGTTCGTGACGCCCGAGGTTTACGAGAATGCCCCCGGCGTGATCGTTGGCTTCAGCAGACGTGGGATCGAGTTCGACTGCTTCGAGTGCTTGCGGCAGCGCCTCGTCGTAGTGCCCTTGCGACGCATAGAGCAAACTCAGGTTGTAGGCGGCCCCGAAGTGCTTACCGCTCTCGAGCACCTCTCGATAGGCCGCCGCGGCCTCGTCGAACTTCCCTTGCGCGTGAAGCGCGACGGCGTCTTGAAAACTCGGCGTCACACCGCTGTCATCACTCGCGCGATCTGGCGATCAAATTACTCGCGTGGAAGAGGCTCTCGAACGTGCCGGCGTCGGTCCACCAGCCGTCGAGGACGTCGTAAAAGAGATCGCCTTCGCGGATGTACTGATTGTTGACGTCCGTGATCTCGAGCTCGCCGCGACCGGAGGGTTTCAGGTTACGAATGAAATCGAAGACGCGCTCGTCGTACATATAGATGCCGGTGACGGCGTAGTTGCTCTTGGGCTCGGCCGGTTTCTCTTCGATGCGGACGATGCGATCGCCGTCGAGCTCGGGAACGCCGAAGCGCTGCGGATCGGTCACTTCTTTGAGGAGAATGCGCGCTCCCGATTTCTGCTGCTCGAACGCGCGGACGAACGGTGAGATGTCGTCTTGCACGATGTTGTCGCCTAAGATGACGGCGATGCGGCTGTCTTCTGCGAAGTGTTCGCACAGGCGCAGCGCGTCGGCGATGCCGCCCTCGCCCTCTTGGAACGTGTAATAGATATCCTTGAGCCCGAACTCAGCCCCGTTTCCGAGGAGCCGTAGAAAATCTCCGGCCGAGTGTCCGCCGGTGACGATCATGATGTCCCGGATCCCCGCTTTGCACAGCGTTTCGATCGGATAGTAGATCATCGGCTTGTCGTAAATCGGCAGCAGATGTTTGTTCGTGACTTTCGTGAGCGGTCGAAGCCGCGAGCCCAGCCCGCCCGCAAGTATTACACCCTTCACGCCCGACGAAGTCCCGATGCCAGGTGTGCTTTCGACGCAACGTTCGATGGGTTTATGCGCCCCTTGGTTTGGGGGCCCCAGCAAAGCTGGGGGGCGCGGAGGCTAGGCCGGAGCACCTGTTCAACGATGCGCATATTGTCGCTTGTAATACTCCAAGAATTCGCCTGACTTCAGCGGACGCCACCAAGCTTCGTTGGCGCGATACCACGCGACCGTCTCGCGGATGCCTTGCTCGAAGGCGACGCGCGGCGACCAGCCGAGGTTCCGCAGTTTCGAACAGTTTAGGGCGTAGCGCCGGTCGTGGCCTGGCCGGTCGAGCACGTGCTTGACGTGCGTCTCCATCGAGCGCCCGCAGTCTTCGACGAGCCGGCGCGTGATTTCCATATTCGTGCGCGGATTGCCGCCGCCGACGTTGTAGACGTGGCCGGGATCTCCATTTTCCAGCGCGTGCAAAATGCCGCGCGCGTGGTCCTCGACGTAGATCCAATCGCGTACCTGGAGGCCGTCGCCGTACACCGGCACGGATTGATCCTCGATGAGGTTGGTCACGAACAGCGGAATGAGTTTCTCCGGGTACTGATACGGCCCGTACGTGTTGCTGCCGCGCGTGATCAGCACCGGCGCACCAAACGTCGTGCGATAGGCCAGCACTTGCAAATCGCCGCCGGCCTTACTAGCCGAGTAGGGACTTCGCGGGCGCAACCCGTCCTCTTCGGTCGATTCTCCCTCGTGGACGTCGCCGTACACTTCGTCGGTCGAAACTTGGACGTAGCGCGGAATGGAACGTTCGCGCACGGCTTCGAGGAGCACGTGCGTTCCGAGAATGTCGGTGCGTAAGAACGCTTCGGGATCGAGGATCGACCGGTCGACGTGCGTCTCGGCCGCAAAGTTCACGATGGCGTCCACGCCGTCGGCAATGGCTTCGCGCACCGCCTCCGCGTCGCAAATGTCGCCCTTGACGAAGCGATAGCGGGCATCGCCGTCGACGTCGCCAAGGTTCGCCGGATTTCCGGCGTAGGTCATCGCGTCGAGGTTGACGACGCTCACCTCGCGCCGCTCGCGCATGACGAGGCGCACGAAGTTGGAGCCGATGAAACCCAGTCCGCCGGTAACGAGCCAACGCATAGACCGCGCCCTTACGGGCGCCCCGTACCGCCTTCCTTCACTTTCTCACGGTCGCATCCACGATGTTATTGATGTTCTTAAAGAAGAGTCTCGATGTCTTCGAGTCCGGCCGCCATCGACGAGACGGCCGGGAGCCTAGCCGGCGCCGGGCTGCGGCGGCCCCGTTCTGGGCGCTTCGGACCGGCGCCGTTGCACTCAGACCGCCCAACCGTGCTATAATGCCCCGGGCCGCCGCGAGGCGGCCTTGATAACACACTTCGCCCGGCAGGAGGCTGGGCGGTTATGGCTCCCGATGAGGTCGCATAGCCAGGAGGGCAGGCGTCCGGAGCCAGAGGGGGTTCTTTCATCATGTCCGTCGTCACCATGCGCGAGCTCCTGGAGGCGGGAGTCCACTTCGGCCACCAAACGCGCCGTTGGAATCCGAAGATGAAGCCGTTCATCTTCCAAGAGCGCAATGGAATTTACATCATCGATCTCGCGCTCACCGTGCAGAAGCTGCGCGAGACCTACGAAGTCGTTAAGCAACTGGCGCGCGAAGGCCGCGTCATTTTGTTCGTCGGCACCAAGAAGCAAGCCCAAGACGTCGTTCGCGAAGAAGCCGAACGCGCCGGTACGTATTTCGTGAACCAGCGCTGGCTGGGCGGAACGCTGACGAACTTCGCCACCATTCAAAAGCGCATCGCGCGTTTGCGCGAGCTCGAGAACATGAAGACTCAAGGCGATTTCGACCGTCTTCCCAAGAAAGAAGTCGCCAAGCTTCAAGAAGAGATGAACAAGCTCGAGCGCTTCCTGGGCGGTATCAAAGACATGCACCGTCTGCCGGACGCGATCTTCGTCGTGGATCCGAAGAAAGAGCGCATCGCGGTATTGGAAGCGCGTAAGCTCAAGATTCCGATCATCGCGGTGATCGATACGAACTGCGACCCCGACGAAATCGACTACCCGATTCCGGGCAACGACGACGCGATTCGCGCGGTCAAGCTGATGGTCGGAAAGATCGCCGACGCGATCATCGAGGGTCGCACCGAAAGCGAGAGCTCCTACGCCGAAGGTGCGTATGGAGCCGGGTCTGAGGAGTACGCGCAAAACGGATCGGCTGCAATGGCCGAGGCCGAAGCCTAGAGTTTAGGAGAATTCCTTGTCAGCCGCAACGTATCAACCCAAAGCCGAAGAGATCAAAGCACTCCGCGAAGACACCAGTGCGCCGATGATGGATTGCCGCAAGGCACTCGTCGACGCGACCGGCGATATGGCCAAAGCAAAAGCGCTGCTGCTCGAACGCGGCGCCGCGCAAGCCGCCAAGAAGGCCGAGCGCGTTGCCAATGAGGGCACCGTCGCGAGCTACATTCACGCGGGCGGTAAGATCGGCGTGCTCGTCGAGGTCAACAGCGAAACCGACTTCGTCGCGCGCAATCCGCGGTTCGCCGAACTGGCGCGCGATATCGCGATGCACGTCGCGGCCATGTCGCCGCAGTATCTCGACCGCGAGAGCGTGCCCAGCGAGGTGATCGATCGGGCGCAGGCCGAGTTCCGGGCGAACGTACCGGCCGGCAAACCTCCCGAGGTTGCCGAGAAAATCGTCGAAGGTAAGCTCAACAAATGGTTCGAGGAGCACTGCCTGCTCGACCAGGCGTTCGTAAAAGACGACTCGATGACGGTCAACGATCTCATCAACGGTGCGATCGGGACGCTCGGCGAGAAGATCCGCGTTCGTCGCTTCACTAAGTACGCTCTAGGAGAATAACGCACACGCATGGACGCCCCACGATACTCGCGCGTTCTGCTCAAGATCTCCGGTGAAGCTTTCGCCGGAAACGAAACCGGCGTTGACATCGAAACCACCCGTTCGATGGCCGAGCAGATCGCCGAGGTCAGCCGGGCCGGCGTGTCGGTGGCGGTCGTCGTAGGCGGCGGCAATATCTGGCGCGGTAAGGTCCACGAAGAAGCCGGCATGGACCGCGCCACGGCCGACTACATGGGCATGCTCGCGACGGTTATCAACGCACTAGCGCTTCAAGACGCGCTCGAGCGTATGGGCGTTCCGTCGCGCGTCCAAACCGCCATCGCGATGCACCAGATCGCCGAACCCTATATCCGCAGGCGCGCGATTCGCCACCTGGAGAAGGGACGCGTCGTGATCTTTGCGGCGGGTACCGGCAACCCGTATTTCACGACCGACACGACGGCGGCGCTGCGCGCGGTCGAAGTCAACGCCGAGGCGATCCTCAAAGCAACGAAGGTCGACGGAGTCTACTCGGCCGATCCCAAGAAAGATCCGACGGCGACGCGATTCGACCGGTTGGAGTACATGGAGATGCTCAATCGCGGGCTGGAGGTCATGGATTCCACCGCAATGGCTCTGTGCATGGACAACGGGCTGCCGATCATCGTTTTCGACATGGGAGTTGCGGGAAATATCCGGCGGGCTATTTGGGGCGAGCCGATCGGTACGTACGTAGGACGCCCTGAAGCGGCGACGGCAAGGAGCTAAAATGGCCGACAAATTCTTCGCGGATATCGAGTCTAAAATGAGCAAGTGCGTCGATGCCACACGCTCGGATTTCGCTTCGATCCGTACCGGCCGCGCCACGCCGGCTTTACTGGACCGGCTGCACGTCGAAGCCTACGGACAATCGGTCCCGCTCAAGCAAGTAGCCGGCGTCTCGACGCCCGACACCCGCTCGCTCGTCATCACGGCCTATGACAAGAGCGTGGTTTCCGAAATCAAGAAGGGGATCGAGAAGAGCGACCTCGGCCTGACCCCTAACGTCGACGGAAGCACCATCCGCTTGACGATTCCGCCGTTGAACGAAGAGCGGCGCAAAGATCTCGCGAAAGTTCTTAAGAAGAAGGCCGAAGACGGCAAAATTGCCGTCCGCAACGTTCGCCATCACGCTCACGACGACATCAAGAATCAGCTCAAGAAGCACGAGATCACCGAAGACGACAACAAGCGGATGCTCAAGACGCTCGACGACCTTACCGCCCGCTTCGTTAAAGACATCGACGCGCTGGTCGTCGCCAAAGAAAAAGAAATAATGGAGGTGTAGGCCGGCCCGTGAATGAGGATCTGATTCTCGCTCGGGAGGTCGACGCTCGACGGGCCCTGCGCGGGCGCCGCGTTCGTTTCTCCGTGCTCGCACCGCTGGGTCCGTGGGTCGGTTGCGGCGCGCTGCGCGTGCTGCGTTTGAAGACGACCGAAGACGAGGTGGCCGAACTCGTCGCCGGCTACGAGCGCTACGAACGCTACGAGTTCGCGCAATGATCGAGCCACGCACGGAAGATGCGCCGGGGCGAATTCCGCGGCACGTCGCCATCATTATGGACGGCAACCGCCGCTGGGCAAAGTGCCACGGGCTCCCGGCGATAGAGGGTCACCGGCGGGGCATCGTGTCCCTTCGGCGCGTAACGCGCGCGGCGAGCGACATGGGCATCGAAGCGCTCACCGTTTACGGTTTTTCGACTGAGAACTGGAACCGCGACAAGCGCGAGGTCTCGCTGCTGTTCGATCTGTGCGTCTACTTTGCGCGCAACGAACTGGCCGAGCTGCAGCGCAACAACGTTCGCGTGCGCATCATCGGCGATTGGGAGTCGCTTCCCGACGCGCCGCGACGCGCGTTGGCCGATCTGCAAGAAGGCACGCTGCGTAACACCGGCCTGCTGCTCAATATAGCCGTCAACTACAGCTCGCACGCCGAGCTCGAGCGCGCGATGCGCGCGATCGCGCGCGACGTCGCCGAGCGGAAGCTGACTCCGGATGAGGTGGACGAAGCGCTCATCGCCCGCCATCTCTACACCGCGGATCTTCCGGAGCTCGACTTGCTCATTCGTCCCGGCGGCGAGCACCGGCTTTCGAACTTTTTGCTCTACCAGGCCGCGTACGCCGAGCTGGTGATGACCGACGTTTTCTGGCCCGATTTCTCGGGCGAAGATCTCATCGCGGCCGTCGCGGAGTTTGCGCACCGCGAACGGCGGTTTGGCGGAGCGTGACCGACGGCTCGTTAAGCCGCCGGCTCGTAATCGGCTCGTTCAGCCGGCGGGTCGTCGTCGGACTCATCGTCGCCGCGATCGGATTGGCGTCCGTCATCGTTCCTTGGGCGTTCTATCTGTTATTGCTCGCCATCGGCTTGGCGAGCATTTACGAGCTCAACAAGCTGTGCGAGATCAAAGGCCAGCCGCTCGAGTATCAGGTGGCGGTCGTCGGCGTCTGCGCGTACATCGCGATGGCCGTGTTCGATCTCCTTCACAAATGGGAAGGCGTGCTGCTCGCGGGGATCGTCATCGCCGCGTTTTGCATCGGTATGTACGGCGAGCAGAAAGGCTATTTCGCGCGCACGGCTTACACGCTGCTCGCCGTTCTCTATATCGGTAAGCTCCTGACCTATTTCGTTTTCATTAGGCAGATCCCGGATACGGGATTATGGCTGACGTTTTACGTGATCGTCACGATCGCACTGACGGATATTTTTGGAATGGTAATCGGGACGGCCGTCGGACGCCATCAAATGACGACGATCTCGCCGAAGAAGACGTTCGAAGGTTCGCTGGGCGCACTCGCGATCGTCGTTGGCTTTGCCGTTGCGGCGACGTGGCTTCCGCAACTGCATTTGCTGTGGTGGCAGGGCGCGGTGCTCGGTGCGTTTACGAGCGTCGCGGCACAGGCCGGCGATCTCGCCGAATCGGCACTCAAACGCGATGCAGGCGTGAAGGACGCCGGCGCAATGATCGTCGGACACGGCGGCGTTCTCGACCGTTTCGATTCGTATCTCTTCGGCGGCGTTGCCTTCTTCGCAACGCTGCATCTGCTGGGCATCCTTCAGGTACAATAAACGTGCGCAAGCGAGTAGCGATCTTGGGTTCAACCGGTTCGATCGGCACGCAGGCGCTGGATGTCATCGCGCGTCATCCGGACCGCTTTGAGGTCGTCGGCTTGGCCGCGGGACGCAACCTCGACCTGCTGCGCGAGCAAGTCGCGAGATTCGAACCGGCCATCGCAACGTCGGCCGCCGACGGACCGGACGGTCTCCGTCGCGCCGCCGTCGACAGCAAACCCGACGTCGTGCTCGCCGCGACCGACGGTGCCGTCGCGTTTGACGCGGTGCTTGCCGCAATTGAACGCGGCACGGCGATTGCCGTCGCAAACAAAGAACTCATCGTCGCGGCCGGCGAACTGTTTGTCGCGCACGCGCGGCGTCACGGCGCGCGGCTGCTTCCGGTCGACAGCGAGCATAGCGCGATCTTCCAATGTTTGATCGGCGAAGCACCGTCGTCGATCGCCGAGATCGTCGTAACCGCTTCCGGCGGTCCGTTCTGGCGGCGTACGAAAGAAGAAATGGAGCGTGCCGATTTATCGGCAGCGCTAGCGCACCCGACGTGGCGTATGGGAACGAAGAATACGATCGACTCCGCCACCATGATGAACAAAGGGCTCGAGGTGATCGAGGCCAGCCGCTTGTTCGGCATACCGGGCGAGCGAGTGCGCATCGTCGTCCATCCGCAATCGATCGCGCACGGCTTTGCGATCTTTACCGACGGCAGCGTCAAGGGCCAGCTCGCCGCGCCCGACATGCGAGTGCCGATCGGCTACGCCTTGGCCTATCCCGACCGCCTGCCCAACGGACCTCCAGATGCACGCCCCCCGTCGGCAAAGCCGCCGGAGCCCCGTAGCGCCCTAACCGCATTGGGTGGCAAACCAGGGACCGCATTGTTTTATGAGTTCGAGGATCCAGATCCCGAGCGGTTTCCGTGCGTGCGGCTGGCGTACCAGGCCCTGGCCGTGGGGGGAACCGTCCCTGCCGTGCTCTCGGCTGCAAACGAAGTCGCGGTAAATGCGTTCGTCGAAGGTAGGATCGTTTTTGGGGAGATTGCACATATCATCGAAGGCGCGATGGACCGGGTCGAGCCGGGAGAGCCGACGCTCGAAGGCGTGCGAACTGCCGACCGGAAGGCTCGGGAAACCGCTACCGCTCTGATAGAAACGATCGAAAGGCCCTCGCGTTGTTAACTGCTATCTTAGCTGCCGTCACGTTCGTCGGATTCGGAAAAGTTCTGACGTTCATCGTCATGCTCAGCGTTCTCGTGGTGCTCCACGAGTTCGGGCATTTCGTCATGGCTCGGCGGATGGGCGTGAAAGTCAACGAGTTTGCGGTCGGCATGGGGCCAAAGATCGTCGGCTGGAAAAGCCCGCGAACCGGCACCCTGTACTCGTTCCGCGCCATCCTCATCGGCGGATACTGCGCGATGGAAGGTGAGGATAACAAGTCTTCCGAGGCCGAGCAGCAGCGCGAATTCCTCGAAGCGCCGACGCGCGACAGCGTCAACTTTCAGGCCAAGACGCCGTGGCAGCGTTTGGCGATCGTGCTCGCAGGTCCGTTTGCCAACTTCATTTTGTGTTTCGCCATCCTGCTCGTGGGTGCGCTGACGTTCGGCGTATCGAGCGATCGCGCGCAGCCCGTCGTCGGAACGCTCGTGTCGGGATCGCCGGCGCAGCACGCGGGAATTCACACGGGCGACCGCATTGTCGAGCTCGACGGTAGAGCGGTCACCAGCGGCAAGCAGCTCATCGATACGATTCACGGGTCGCTGGGCAAGCGTCTCGAGTTGACTTACGTGCGCGACGGCGTTCGAACGACCGTTAACGTGACGCCCGGAGCGTGTCCGCCGAAGCAACCAAACCAGGGATGCATCGGGTTCGTTCCGGTGCCCGCTTACGAGCGCGTGGGATTCGTCGAAGCAGTACGCGACAGCGGCGAAGAGTTCGCCAACGTCGCCGATCAGACGGTCGCGGGAGTCGTCCTCATCGTGACGCAGTTTAGTAAGTACGCCAATCAAGTGTCGGGACCGATCGGGATGGGTCAAGTTGCCGCGACCGTGCAAGACTTTGGATGGGGGCCGTACTTCATTTTGGCGGCGACGATTTCGTTCGCACTCGGACTCTTTAATTTGTTGCCCGTACCCGCGCTGGACGGTGGGCGTGCCGCCTTCGTCATCGCGGAGCTCGTGCGTGGAAAGCCGGTCGATCCGGAGAAGGAGGCGATGGTGCACATCGCCGGCTTCGCGGCCTTGATGGCGCTGATGCTGCTCGTCGCCTTCCACGATATCGCTCGCATCGTCAGTGGAAATGGAGTAATGTAGGTGCGTCCCTTCGTAACGGCCACGCCACGCCCAGCGGGTCTTTTCCGCTGGAAGCTTCGTTGCTCATCGGTCACAACGCTGCGGCGTTGCTCCCTCCTCGCGCCTCGCTCCAGCGAAAAATCCCTCGCTGGATCGCGGCATGTCCGTCACGAAAGGACGCACTAGTGGCAGTCCGACTGCGCCGTAAGAGCCGGCCGATCTTCCTGCAGAACAAGACCGGCAAGTCCGACGCAAAGAGCGTATGGATCGGCGGCGACAATCCGGTCGTCGTTCAATCGATGACCACCACCGACACCGCCGACGCCGACAAGACGCTCGAGCAGATCTACGGTTTGGCGATGGAAGGTTGCGAAGTCGTTCGTGTGACGGTGAAAGATCCGCCGGACGCGGCCGGGTTACCCGCAATCGTGTCCCGCTCGCCGGTTCCAATCGTCGCCGACATTCACTTCGACCATAAGATGGCGCTGGCGGCAATCGAAGCCGGCGTAGCGAAACTGCGGCTGAATCCCGGAAACATTCGCGACCCGAAGAAAACAGCCGAAGTCGTCACCGCGGCAAAAGCGCGCGGAATTCCGATTCGCGTGGGCGTGAACATGGGTTCGCTCGCACCGGACCTCGAAAAGACCCTGGGGCTCACGGCCGAAGCGATGGTCGAGTCCGCGTTGCGGCACGTGGTGCTACTCGAGGAGCACGGTCACGAAGATATCGCGATCTCCCTCAAAGCGCACGACGTCATGACGACCGTGCACGCGTACCGCTTGATGGATCACCGGCTGCGCGAGCGCAATACGCCCTACGCGCTGCATCTCGGGATCACCGAAGCCGGCTTGTTGCGTGACGGCACGATCAAGTCGTCGATCGGTCTGGGCATTTTGTTGTTCGAGGGCATCGGGGATACGATTCGCGTTTCGCTCGCCGCCGATCCGATCGAAGAGGTTCCGGTTTGCTGGGGCATTCTGAAGTCGCTCGGTTTGCGCGAAAAGGGCTTCGAGATCACCGCCTGTCCGTCGTGTGGCCGCGCCGAGATCTCCGTATTGGAACTCGGACAAGCCGTCGAAGCGATCGCGAAGTCGTACCAAGCGCCGGTCAAGGTGGCCGTCATGGGCTGCGTCGTCAACGGTCCGGGCGAATCGAAGATGGCCGACGTCGGCGTCGCCGGCGGAAAAGGCAAAGGCGCGATTTATCGCGCGGGCGAGCTGGTCGGTACGTATCCCGAAGACGAGTTGCTCGGTATGCTCCGTCTCGAGATCGAAAAAGTGATCGCTGAAAAATATCCCGACTATTTGCACGAGATCGGCGCGGGAACTTGACGTATCGGGTACCGAGTTGGCGGACGCTTTCGATGACGGCGATCGTTGCGATCGTTGCATCGATTTTGTTGGCTTTCGCGCGGCCCGCAACGATGATGGTCGACGGCGAGCGCGTCGAGAGCGACGTCCCTCCCGTCACCACGGCGTCGGATAAAGTCTTCGTTCCGCTACGCTCGATTGCCGACGCGCTGGGCGCGCAGACCGAGCTCGACGACAAGGGACGCATCGACGTCGTGCGCGGCAACGAATCGCTGCGCGTGCGCGTCGGCGATCCGCACGCTACCCTCAACGGTATGCCGCTCACGATGAAGCATCCGCCATTCCGCGTTCGCGGCCGCGTGATGATCTCGCTGAAAACCGTCGCCGCTGCGTTCGGCGTGCGCGTCAGTTACGATCCGCGCACGCAGCGCATCGACGTGTTGACGCCGGGTATCGGCCAGGCGACGACGCCTTCGGGGAACGGGCAAACGCAGTAGCCGCGCTACGCGGGCAGGTCGCCGATCACGGGTTCCTTGCTGACTTCCTCGCCGAAAAGCACCGGATACAACAAGCCGGCGATGCCGCCGCCAACGAGCGGTGCGATCCAGAACAACCAAAGCTGCGATAATTCCGCGCCGCCGGCAAAAAGTGCCGGACCGGTGCTGCGCGCCGGATTTACCGACGTGTTATCGATCGGAATGCTCACGAGATGGATGAGCGTTAGCGCAAGTCCGATCGCGATTCCGGCAAAGCCGACCGGCGCCCGGCGATCGGTCGCGCCCAAGATCACCATGAGAAAGAAGAACGTCAGCACGATCTCGGCGAGCAACGCCGCCAGTATTCCATATCCGCCCGGCGACAGTGCCCCGTAACCGTTCGAAGCAAACTGCCCCGTTACAAAGCCGGGCTTCCCGCTTGCTATTGCATAGAGCACTGCGGCTGCACCGATTGCGCCCAGCACCTGTGCGATCCAATATGGAATGACGTCGGCCGCCGGGAAGCGTTTTGCTAGCCAAAGGCCAAACGTGACGGCGGGATTGATGTGGCAGCCGGAGATGGGACCGATGGTATACGCCATCGTAAGCAAGGTTAGTCCGAAAGCGAGCGCCACGCCGGCAAAACCGATCCCCAACGTTGGAAAGCCTGCGGCTAAAACTGCGCTCCCGCAGCCGCCGAATACGAGCCAAAACGTGCCCAAGAACTCTGCACAAGAACGGCGCCAAATGGCCATGATTAGCCCTCCCCTTGTAGGCGCGCTAGAGTTTGACTAAGCGTACTCTGTAAGACCCTCGGGCTCCTCGACGGGAACGACTTCGTCGGGATTTGACTTACGGAACCCGTAGCTGAAGAAGAATATGAGTCCGACGACGAGCGCGAGGAGAAACCACGTCCAGGTTTGACGCGAGAGTCCGAAGACGGCGAGAAACAGTGAAAACGCGATCCCCAGGAGCGGAAAGAGGGGCACGAACGGTACCCGGAAGGAACGCGGCATATCCGGTTTACGCTTGCGCAAATAGAGCACGCCGGCGCACACCACGGTGAACGCAATCAGCGTGCCGATGTTCACTAAGTTGAGTAAGTTGTTGAGCGGCACGATCAGCGCCAGGACGGCCACCGCACAGCCCGTGATCATCGTCGTGAGGAGTGGTGTCTTGAACTTCGGATGCACCGCGGCGACCGCAGGCGGCAGCATGCCGTCGCGCGCCATCACGTAGAAGATTCGCGACTGACCCAGCAGCGACGCCAGCGCGACGCTGGTCGTGCCGGCGAGTACGCCGATGGCGATGACCCAACTCAAGATGGGCATGTGGAGCGGCGCCAGCGCGTAGACGAGCGGATTTTTGATAGGAACTTCGTTCCAGGGTACCGCGCCTACGAGAACGATTGCGGTCGCGCAGTAAATCACCGTCCCGATGACGAGCGCGCCGATGACGCCGACGGGCACGTCAAACTGCGGGTTCTTGCATTCCTCAGCAGTGGTGGTTGCCGTGTCGAAACCGATGTAGCTGAAGAAGACGTACGCGCCGATCGCGATGATGCCGTACGGCTGCGCCGACGACGAGTAGTCCGCCGTTCCGCCAAAGGGACTGAGCGTTCCCCACCCGACGGGATTGAAGTTGTGCAGGTTCGACGCGTGAAACAGAAACACGCCGGCGAAAACAAAGACGATCAGCGCCGAAATCTTGAGAACGACGAATATGTTGTTCGCGGTGGCCGATTCGCGAATGCCCACCGACAGCAGCAGGCTCAGTCCTATAACGAAGAGCGCGCCGACGACGTCGTATTGCGAGTGCAGTAAATCCCAGCTTCCCGGCTGCCACCACGGTCCGTTGATAATGAGATTCGACTGCTGCGCCCACGCCGGCAAAACCAAGCCGAACGACTTGATCGCATCTTGCAGCGCAGCGGAAAACTGTTGGGCGACCGGCGCCGCGCTGATGCCGTATTCAAAGATGAGCGCAAAGCCGATGATCCACGCGAACAGCTTGCCGAGCGTGGCGTATGCGTAGGTGTACGCGCTTCCGGCAACGGGGACCATAGCTCCGAGCTCCGCGTAACACAACGCTGCAAAGAACGACGTGAGCCCGGCGAGCAAGTACGAGATCATTACCGCCGGTCCGGCACCCTTGACGCCGGTTCCGATGGTGGTGAAGATGCCGCCGCCGATCATCGTTCCGAGCCCGATGGCGACCAGATCCTTGGCGGTAAGGGCGCGTTTGAGAATCTTGCGCGAGCCAAGCTCGCGTAGCTTATCGACGTTGGTCGTCGCAAAGAGCTGCGAAACGAAGGACATTCGCCCACGGTTCGCAGATGGAGGGGTGTAGCCCCTCCCTTCCCTCCTCTTGCATCAACATGGAACCAGATCCGTACGTCCGCAAAAGCTCGCGCGAGCTCTATCGCAATCCGTGGCTTGCCGTGGAAGCGCACGAGATTCTCCATCCGAACGGCGAGCCGGGCGAGCACGTCCTGGTCGTCATCCCCAAGGCGTGTGCCGTCGTGGTGGAGGACGGCGACGATCTCATCTTTACGCGGCAGCCGCGTTTCGGCGCGCGACGCAGCGTCGTCGAGATCGTCAAGGGCGGTCACGATCCGGGAGAATCGCCGCTCGAATGCGCGCAGCGCGAGCTTCGCGAGGAGCTCGGTATCGTCGCATCGTCGTGGTCCGAACTCGGCGCGTTGTTTGAGATTCCGTCGATCGTCAACGAACCGCTTGCGCTCTTCATCGCGCGCGACCTCACGTTCGATGCCCCTAACCCGGAAAGTCAAGAAAGCATCGAGCTCGTGCGCTATCCCGTGCGGGCGGCGCTCCGCTACGCGCTCGACGGCGCCTTCGACGACGCCGTAACGGTCGCCGCACTCTTCCGTTATGCAGCGACGAAAGGGTTCGTTCGACCGCCGTCGTGAAGAGAGAGGCCGTGCGTACGATCCAGGCCGCCTTTTACGGCGCGCTCGTCTTGGTGACCGGAGCAATCTCGGCCATTCTGGCGCACTTCGTCATCGACGCGGCGGGCGACGTTCTTTTGGCGCACGACACGTACGACGGTATCGCGCACCACTCGCGTGCGGTCTTCGGCGGCATCGTCGTGGCAATCGCGGCGGTTGTAGCGCTGCGATATCTTTGGGAAGCGCTCGATCGTCGCTGCACCTCGCTTAGCGAACTCCTACGCCGTCTGCGGTTCGCGCGCGGCGCATCGCCGTGGCGATTCGTAGCGCTCGTCGTCGCCGTTGCAATCGTCGCGCTGCTCGCGATGGAGTATGCCGACGCGTTGAGCGATCGTGTCGTCGTTGGCGGATTCGAAGATCTGCTCGGCGGCTCGATTTGGCTGGGCTTGGTCAGCGTGATCGTCACCGGTATCGCAGCGGCGTGGTGCGTCCGCTTCGCGCTGCATGCATTGGCCGACTGGGAGCCGGTGCTCGTGGCATTGCTCGAGCGCCTTGTCGGGCGCGACAGCGGCAGCCGCCCATCGCACGCTTCACACGAACCACTCACCTTTACGCTCGACGGCGCCTGCCGTCTCGCGCGACGCTCCGGCAAACGCGCGCCGCCCTTCGCCACTCCCGCCTAAAACCCAGACGCACCTCAATCTCTTCGGGAGTGTTTTCGTGCGATGCATTATCAGGCACGTGCCACAAGCGGCACGGGCGATCTCTTGTCTTGCAGCGATGACGTTGCTGCTTGCGACGGGCGCCGTTGCGGGCGAACGTCACGACGCACACGGAACGGTTACTACGAGCGACGGTACCGCCATCGCCAACGCCAGCATTACGGTTAGTGCCGGTGGAGAAACGATTCGGGCGAAAAGCGACTCGCGCGGACGCTTCGAGCTCAAAAAGGTGCGTCCGGGGACGTACCTTATTTCCGTCGTCGCACCCGGATACAGTCCAATCTCGGGACGCACCGTCGAAGTTAGCGACGAGCACGGCACGCTGCTGTCGCTCGTTATGGAGCCGGAGACGACGGGTTCGCTGACGGTCATCGGCGACGTTCGCTCGAGCGCCGGGTCCACGGTTTCCACATCGTCGGCGCCGAGCGTCACCATTAACGCGCAAGCCGCCGCAGCGGCCGGCACGACCGAGGTGAGCGATTTGCTGTGGGGACAGATTGGAACTACGCCGTCCCTTCCGCTCGGCGGCGGAAGCAACGCAATCGTGAGTATCGCCGTGCGCGGACCCGATCCGACGGAAACGCTGGTCGACATCGACGGACACCAAGTCAACAATGGAAACACCGGCGACTTCGACCTATCCTTGCTCGACCCGGCGGCGCTCGCCAACGTTCAGCTCATATATGGAATTTCACCGTCCTCGCTCATCGGGCCGAATACGCTCGGCGGTGCCGTCAACGTCATCACGCTTGCGCCGAGCGCCCAGCCGCAAACGCTCGTGCGCGGATTCTTGGGTTCTTTCGGAAGCACGGGGCAGACGCTACAAACGACCGGAACCAGCGGCCGCTTTGGATACGTGGCGTCCTTGCATCGCGCGACCTCACTCGGCAGCGTCAATCAAACCGTGGCAGACACCGACGGCGATGCCGAAACCGTCGGCAGTTCGTTCTTCGGTGAGACGCTGCTCTCGAAGCTTCGCTATCAGCTCGGCGACGGATACGGTTACCTGCAAGTAAGCGTCCGCGATCAGGCGGTAAACGAAGACCTTTCGTCGCTGCTCACTAACTACACGCCGCCGGGATTCATCGGTGGTGACGATGGCGGCGATGGCGTTGCTCGGTTCGCCCCTTCGAACGGCTCAAGCGGCAGCGGCTATCAGACGTTCGAGGGAACGTCGATGGCGTCGCATCAAGGGAACTACGGTTTCGACGCGTTACTGCCGCTCGGACCGTCGAGCGTCAACAATCCCCCAACGACGCTGTTGTCCTTCAGCCATTTGACGACGCTGTCGCAGCAGTCCGTCAATGGTCCGGGAGCGCAGACGAGTCCCTACCTTTACAATCAGCGAGACCTGCTCGGTGACGACTGGCTGCAGATCGACCACCACTTCGCAAAGGGCGATCTCTCGCTTAAATACGATCTTGCGACGGAGAGTCTCGCGACGCAGTACGTGCCGGGGGCGCTAAGTGCCGACATCGTCGGGATCGGCCTTCCCGCAATCGTGACGGGACTTCCAAGCGACCAGATGGAGCAGGGGGTGTCGACGATTCCGCTCGGGCAGACGCAGCGATATTTCGTATTGCGTTACAACGGCAATCCCAGCAGCTTTTTCCACTATAGTGTGGGCGCGTTTTACAGCAGTTTCAGCACCTTCGGCTCGCGCATCGATCCGCGGGTTGGAGTCGTCTGGACGCCGACCTCTCGGACGGCCGTCCGGGCTTCGGTGGGCTCTACCTTTCAAGTGCCGCAGCTTACGTCGATGTACGTACCGCCGGTCCTTCCGCCGCCGGTTGGGGGCGTGATTTCGACCGGCAATCCGAACCTCAAGCCTGATTTTGCGACGGAATACGATCTGGGTGCGGAACAAATCTTCGGGCGAAGCGGAAGCGAGCTGCATCTGTCGGCGGACATTTACCGTACGAACCTCCGATCGGGGATCAACGTTCCGGTACCGCCGGCTCCGCCGTCCCATTGCGCCAAACACGACGACTGTCCCATAGTAATGCCGATCAATGCCGGGAATCTCGTCTATCAGGGCATTGATTTGCGCGCCGAGCAGCAGCTCGGACTGCAGTACCGACTTCGCTTCGGATGGAGCGTCGACAGCTCTTACTTTGCTACCGTCCCGGCCGATATTCAAGACGGGACGCTCCTCGTCGGCGAGCAAACCTTGGGCCAGCCGCTGCATAAAGCGTACGTCGGCATCGACCGGGACGTTCCGCGCGGATGGGTGTACGGCGCCGAACTCGACTGGGAGGGATCGTACAACGAGCTGAATCGCTCGCCGTACGCTACGCTCGGAGCGCACGTTGCGTATCGAACGGGCGGTTTCGAAATCGGCGCATACGGAACGAATCTGACCAATGCCTACGCCTTTCCGTTTACCGTCATCGGCGCCGGGGTTCCGTACGGCTCACTTCCCGGAACGCCGATGATTCCAACGGATGCCTACGTGCTGCAGGGCGCGAAAGTCGTATTCGTCGCAACACAGCGGTTCTAAGAAACTGGGGTGCGCGTCATGGCGACGCACACGTTCTAGTCCGGCGGTTTTGTCGATGGATTCCAGAGGTATTCGGGTTCGCCGAGCCCGTCGTTGATCCAACGCGACCAAACGAAGAGTGCGTCTGAAAGTCGGTTGAGATAACGCAAGGCGTCCTCCGAGATGCCTTGCTCTTTCTCGCGCAACGTGACGAGATGACGCTCGGCGCGACGGCAGATCGTTCGCGCTAGGTGCAGATACGCTCCCGGAAGCGATCCGCCCGGAAGGATGAACGTATCGAGCGGAACGAGGTCGCGCTGCGCTTCGTCGATCGCGCGTTCGAGTGCGGCAGAATCCTGGGCGTCGACCAGCGGCATGCCTGCCCAGCGATCCTTCGGTAGCGTTGCGAGCTCGCTCCCGAGGTTGAAGAGCTCGTCTTGCGCCCAGGCAAGCCACGCATCCAGCCGCGCTGCACGTTCGTTATCGCGCACGCCGCGCAGCGCCGAGCGCGCGATACCGATCGCGCTGGAGAGCTCGTCGACGGTGCCGTACGTTTCGATGCGCGGTAGATTCTTGGCTACGCGCTGGCCACCCACGAGGCCGGTCGTCCCGCTATCGCCGGTGCGCGTGTAGATCCGGGTATATTTCGCCATGCAGTGGCGAGCTTTCGCCACGTCCCAATGAAGCCCGGCCGAGGGCGGGGGTTTATCGCAGGCTGTCCGTTAGTCGGCAGTTGCTCGTGCGCGCCAACGGTCCAGAAACTCGCAAAGCTCGCCGTAGTTCGTGAAGTAGTGGCGCTGGCCCGACGAAACGTGGGTAACGGACGCCCGCCACAGACTGCGGACCATCCGGTCGCTTTCGGACCAAATGCGGATGACGAACATCTCGTCGCGCGAACGGGGTTGCGGGCTGCCCATGTCCTCATCATCCCTTAAATCCGTCCAGAATCCGTCCAAGCCCAGGTGGACGCTCCTTGGACGAGGGACGCGGGACGATAATTGTCGATACAGATGCTCGATATGGAGCGATTGGTCGTCCGGCTCTTTGGCGAGCCGGGAGCGTTCTTCGATGGGAAGCCGTGGAAATGGTCGGCCCCGCCGCGTTGCTTTCCGCTGCTGGCGCTGTTGGGGCTGGCGAGGGGGATACCGCCGACCCGCGCTTGGCTCGCGTCGACGATGTGGCCCGACGAAATCGAATCGGACGCGCGCTCCAACCTGCGCCGCCACCTTCACCGCTTAGCTCGCGCCTTTCCGCAAATCGAAGGCGTGGAATGGATTCGCGGCGACGAGCGTTCGATCGCGTGGAACGACGCGGCGCCCGCGTGGCTCGACGTCCGCGCGTTTGAAAAAGCGGTAGCAGATCCGGCGCGCCGGGCGGAAGCCGTCGAGATTTATCGCGGCGATTTGCTCGAGGGATTCTACGACGAATACGTACTCGCCGAACGCGAGCGTTTGCGAACCCTCTACACCGATGCGCTCGCCGATCTGATTCGCGACGCGCGTGCGAAACGCGACCTGCCATCCGCCGTTCGTTTTGCAGAGCGCTTGCTCGTCGAAGACGAATGGCGCGAAGACGCGCTGCGCGAATGGATCTCCGCAAAGTACGAATCGGGCGATCGTTCCGGTGCGCTGGCCGGTTACGAGCGTTTCGCGCGGCGTTTGCGCGAAGAGTTTGCGTCGGACCCGATGCCGGAAACGACGGCGCTGCGCGACGCGGTGCGCGCCGGCATCGCGCTGCCGGACGATCCGCAAGAAGTACTCGAGCGCGCCGCATCGGCGGTGCGTTCGCCGTTCGTCGGACGGTCCGAGGAAATGGACAAGCTGCGCGGTGCTTGGACGCGCGCCGCGCGTAAGAGCGGAAGCGTCGCGTTCGTTTCGGGCGAGGCGGGTATCGGCAAATCGCGTCTCGTGGCGGAACTCGTGGCGGTCGTACGCGATCAAGGCGGCCACGCACTGGTCGGCACCACCTCGAATCCGGAAGGCGAACCGTATCAGGCGATCCTTTCGGCGTTGCGCGCGGGCTTGCCGAAGATCGCGCAAGCGCAGCTCGATCGCTCGTGGCTCGCGGCATTGGCCGGCGTTCTCCCCGAAATCCATAGCCTGCGTCCGGATCTCAACGAACCCGAAGCCGCGAACGATCGCGCGCGCGAACGGCTCTTCGAAGCGTTCGTACGCGCCGTCGGACAGCTCGGCGCGATGCGCCCGCTGTGCGTCGTCCTCGAGGATTTGCATTGGGCGGGCCCCGCAACGGTCGAAGTGCTCGCGACCCTCGCGCGCCGCGTAGGAACGCTGCCGGTGCTGGTCGTGGTTACGTATCGCAGCGAGGAGTCCACGTCGGGCCATCCGTTGCGCGAGCTGCGCGCGCGACTCACGTCGGAGCGGCGCGCGGTCGCTATTCCACTCGAGCGTCTCTCCGAATCGGACGTCAACAGCGTCGTCAAAGCGCTCGCGGGCGACGACGCGGAACCTGCGCTCGGTGAAAGCGTCGTGCAGCTGAGCGAAGGCAATCCGCTGTTCGTCGTGCAGCTGCTCGAGGGCTATCGCGAAACCGGCGAAATTCCCGATACGTCGCAAGCGTTGACGAGCGTGGGCGACGTTATCGGCGAACGCGCCGGCCGCCTCGACGATGAGGTTCGCGCCGTGGCCGAAACTGCCGCGACCGTCGGGCAGTCGTTTTCGGCCGACCTGGTTGCAGATATCGGCGGATGGGACGAAAACGCAGTGCTCGACGCGGTCGGCGCGCTGATCGACCGTTCGCTCGTGCGCGAGACGGGAAGCGGCTCGCTCGAATATTCGTTCACGCACGCGCTCGTTGCCGCATCGATTTACGAGTGCTCCGATCCCGAACAGCGCGCGGCGCGCCATCGACGCGCGGCGCAGGTGTTGCAGCGCCGTCACGCTACCGACCGCGCCGAGAAGGCGACCATCGCACGGCATTGGCATCTCGCCGGCGACGCCACGCGCGCCGCGCAAGCGTACGTGGCGGCAGCGCAAGCCGCACTCGACGTGTACGCGCGCGAAGAAGCGATCTCGCAGGCGTACGCTGCCTACGCGCTCGCAAAGGACGACCGGCAGCGTTTCGATGCGATTATTATCGCAACCAAGGCGCAGATGCGTACGGGAGACATCGAGCGCTGGAACGGCGACTTGAAGCGACTCGAGAAGGTCGCGGCTTCGCTCGGCATTACTGAGCAGTTCGAAGCGCTCAAGCTGCGCGAGCGATACGCTGCGCAGATCGCCGACTATCCGCTCGAAGCGTCGACCGTCGCCGCAATGTTCGCACTGGCGGAACGTACGGGGAAAAAAGCCGACCTTGCCGAGGCGTACTACGCCGCCGGGTTTTTGGAAGGTCAGCGCGGTGACGTCGCCGCGAGCCTGGCGACGCTCTCCAAGGCGCGAGAAATTGCGGCGAAAGTCGACGATCCCGATTTACACTCGCGGATCGGGCGCACGTTCGTGGGCATGCTGGGGCGCTCCGGGGACCTCGCACTCGCGCGTTCCGAGCTTACCGTCCAGCGCGCGCTCGCCGAAAACTCGAATGCGAGCGTCGATCGGCGATTGGATTTGCTCGCTTCGGAATCGACGGTTGCGGCGATGCTCGAAGACGGCGATTGGCTCGAGCGCATCGGCACCGAGATGCTCGTGCTCGCTCGCAGCATCGGCGATGAATATCTCGAAGCGCGCGCGCACGCGACGTTGGCGCACGCGGCGTATATGCGTCGCGATTTTTCAGCCATTCGCAGCAACTACGACCGCGCGATCGAGCTTTTCACCAGCGTCGGCGAGATGCGCGCCTTGCGCGTGACGTACATTAACCGCAGCGAGTTGGAGCTGCGCGTGGGACGGGTCGACGAAGCGATGCGCTGGCTCGATAAGTGTTTGTGGGGCGGCGATTTATTGCACGGTGCCGACGGCGACAGCGCGTATCGCGTCAACCGCATCGAGGGGCTGCTGCTGCAGGGCCGCGCGAACGAAGCGCTCGCCGAGGCGCGCGAGACGCATAAACTCAGCCTCGGCATTTCGGAGCGCCGTTTCTTGGATCAGGCGCTTACGGTGCTGGGGGCGGCCGAATCGATGACCGGCGACGTCGACGGCGCGGTCAAGCACTTGAGCCAAGCGCTCGACCTCGCGCGCTCGCGCGAAGCGTGGGGCGACGTCGGTATGACGCTCTGCTATCTCGTCGAGGCGCTCTTGAGCGCGGGCCGCGTCGACGAAGCGCGCGGCTACGGCGCGGAGCTCGAGCAAACGTTCTCGCTGCATCACGCGCTGGCAATTCACCCGACGCGGTTATGCTGGACCTTGGCCCGGCTGTCCGAAGACGCGGGTGACGCGGTCAACGCGAAGGTCTGGAGAAATCAGGGCAGATCGTTGCTGGAAGCCGAGCTCAAGACGTTCAGCGATCCGGCGGACGTCGCGGCGTATTCGGCGTTACCGTTTAACCGCGCGCTGTTGCAAGGCGCGGCGATGACCGCTTAAAGGCCGGCAGGCCGCTCGCGGCAGCGGTCGATGAACTCGCAGAGTTCGCCGTAGTTGGTGAAGTAATGGCGTTCGCGCGACGTCACGTGCGTGACCTGCGCACGCCAGCGTCCCGAGGGGCTTTCCCCGTCGTCCCGCCACATGCGCACCACGAAGAGATGGTCGCGTGCCCGCGGGCGCTCGGCTTCACTCATGAAGCAATCGTAAAGAGAGTCCCGTCCAGAACTCGTCCAAACGCCCCTGTCCCGCCCGGACGCTTCAGAAGGCCGGCCGCCGACGGCGGACGAAACCGCGTCGGTCATGTCCGATGGCTCCCAAGTTCCCGTCGTCAAGGAGATCCCTCCGAAAGCGGCCGACCTCTCCGCATGGTACACGGCCGTTTGCCTGAAGGCCGAGCTGGTCTCGTACTCCCCCGTACGTGGCTGCGTCGTGCTGCGCCCATATGGATACGGCCTGTGGGAGAACCTGCAGCGCCACCTCGATCAGCGCTTTAAAGCGACCGGGCACGAGAACGCGTACTTTCCGCTGCTCATCCCGGAATCGCTGTTGATGAAGGAAGCGGAGCACGTCGAAGGCTTCGCGCCGGAAGTCGCGTGGGTCACGCAGGGCGGTCAAGAACAGCTCACGGAGCGTTTGGCGATCCGCCCGACGTCGGAAGTAATCATCGGTACGATGTACGCGCAATGGATCGAGTCGCACCGCGATCTGCCGATTCTGATCAATCAATGGGCCAACGTTTTGCGTTGGGAGAAAGCGACGCGCCCCTTCTTGCGGACGATGGAGTTTCTCTGGCAAGAGGGTCACACCGCACACGCTACGCCGCGCGAGGCGCGTGAAGAGACGGAGCGCATGCTCGAAGTCTACCGCGACTTTGCCGAGAACGTGGCGGCCGTTCCGGTGTATGCCGGCGTCAAGAGCGCAAGCGAACGTTTTCCGGGGGCGATCGAAACGTTTTCGATCGAGGCGCTGATGCCCGATGGTAAAGCGCTGCAGTCGGGGACCTCGCACGATCTCGGTCAAAACTTCGCGAAAGCGTACGACATCACGTTTACGGACACCGATCAGCAGATCAAGCACGTGCACACGACGTCCTGGGGTATGTCTTGGCGCATGCTCGGCGCGATGATTATGGCGCACGGCGACGATCGCGGACTGCGCGTGCCGCCGAAGATGGCGCCGATCGAGGCCGTTTTCGTACCGATCGTCCGCTCCGACGACGACCGGGCGGTAAAAGCGTGCCGCGACGCGGCCGAAGAGCTGTCGAAAGCCGGTTTCCGCGTGCGCGTCGACACGCGCGACCAGCAGCCGGGATGGAAGTACGGCGAATGGGATCTGCGCGGCGTTCCGGTACGCATCGAGATCGGACCGCGGGACGTCGAATCGAATACGGCCGTGGTCGTACGCCGCGATCGTCCGAAAGGCGACAAGCAACAGAAGCAAACCGTCTCCATGGACATGCTGCCGCGGATTTTGCCGGCGCTGCTCGACGACAACCAGAAGTCGCTTTTCGATCAGGCGAAACGCGTCTTGGAGGAGCATACGTTTCCGACTCAGGACCGGTCGCAGTTCTTCGACATGTGCCGCAATCGCGCCGGAATGATCGATATTCCGTGGTGCGAGCGTCCGGAGTGCGAAGCGCACGTTAAAGCCGAAACCGGCGCGACGACGCGCGCCTTGCGCAATCTAGCCGGTGGTGCGGCGCTCTGCGTCGCCTGCGGCGAACCCGCGAAAGTGAATGCCTATTTTGCGCAAAGTTATTAACGCTCTCGCATTCCTGGCGATCGCGACGCAAATCACTAGCGTCGCCTACGCACACTCGCCGACGGTTGCGGAGTTGGATGCCGGCGCGCGCGCGACGGGAAACCGGATCGACGTTGCCGAGCGAATCGGCGACAGCATTTTCCGTACGAGGTGGGCGGCCCAGGTGAGCCAAATCTCCGCAAACGCGTTGGGCAAGCACGTTATCGTCGGCGTTCGCGTTTGGGGCGTGAAGTTTCATCACCCGATTTCGCGCGGCGAGTTCCTCAACGAAGTCGCGTCGCTGATCCGGACCGCGTTTGCGGCGGCCCCCGAGGCGGAAGAAG
>DASRSM010000223.1:0-4658 GCA_035656415.1 Vulcanimicrobiaceae bacterium
ACTTCGCAGGCGTCAGGCCGTCCATCACGTCGGTGAAGAGGTCGAGAATCGGTCCGTCTTGCTTGCCGTTTTCGCCGGCGTTCGATTCGGTGCCGCCCGCCATTTCCGAACCGCCTTTGACGCGCCGCACGATCGCCGACAAATATTGAACGAGCGCCGGCAAGATTTGCAGCAGCGGATACGGTAGGCCGCGGCGTTGCCGATCCCACGCAATCCAGTTAACGAAGAAGACGATGTGCCGCGCTTCTTCAACGAGAATGCGCGATAGCAGCGACGTCAGCGTGTCGGGCAGAATCTTCGCTTCGGTTGCCAAACGGAAAATGCCGAAACCGCCAAACGAATCTACGCACTCGTTATAGCCAAAGTTCACGAACGAGGTGCGCGTCGGCGGCTCGCTCACGTCGCGGGGATTTACCTTCAGGCCGTACTTTTGCACCATGTACGCGAGAATGCGCCCGTGGCGCGCTTCCTCGTAACCCTGCAACTCCAGCGCTTGGCGCACCAGTGCATCGCGCTCGGTCTGCGAAAAACCCGCGAGCATCGTTCCGGCGCTATGTTCGACTTCCAGCGCCATCGTCCAGACCGGAATCGCGCGCAAGCGTGCGAGCGAAATCTCGTCGAGCTCCGGCCACGCCAGGCCGGGTGGCTCGTACGGTTTGTGCCCGTCGATAAACATCCGGCAGAAGAGCTCTTTGTGTTCGTCGGAACCGATGCGCATGCGTTTCCTTTCTCTTGGCGAATCCCCACGCCCGATGACCGCGGTATCCAAACCTCAGCCGCCCCTGGGCGAACATCGCGCCTTGGTACGCGAGTACCTGCGCAAGATCGAACTCCCCTTCGAGTCGGTCGCCGGCGCCATCGTGCGAGAGCGATTGGCTACCGAGGACGACGAGGATCTCCTGCGCTCGAGCCTGGTGCTGTGGGCCTGCGCGGCCTGCGGCGGGGATCTCTGCGACGCCCTGCCAGTGGCCGCCTCGTTCCACCTCTTCGATCGCTTCATGCGCCTGCACGACGAGCTCGTCGAAGGTTCGGTGGAGCATTGGGGTATGGGGCAGAGCCTCAACGCCGGCGACGCGCTCTATGCGCTCGCGTTCCGAACGCTCGCAGACGGCGTCATCGATGCGAAACGCCGCCTGGCCGTCGCCGGACTCGTCGCGCGAGCCGTGCTGGAATCGATCGAAGGCCGCAACGTCGACATCGAGCGCTCGGATGGCGACGGCCTTCTACCGCAGCTACGTTCGGTACGCCGCCGCGTCGCCGCCCTCACCGGCGCCGCACTGGGTTCCGGCGCGATCCTGGCCGGTGCAAACGAACGCGTCGTGCGCGGATTCATTCGCGCGGGCTATTTGCTGGCCGTCGCCTCAACCGTCGACGACGCCAAGCTCGCGCATCGCGTCGGTGCGAAAGCCTCGGAAGCCATCGCCCGCTGCGGTATCGACGGCTTTGAGAGCGTCATTGTTAGCGTTGCGAGCGCGTGAACGACGACACCGGTTCTCGCAAGGCCGACCACCTCAAAATTAACATCGCGCGCGATGTGAACGCCAAAGGCGTAACGTCAGGCTTCGATGATTATGCCTTCGAGCATCAAGCGCTTCCCGAAATCGATCTCGCTGACGTCGATACGTCGATCGAACTGCTCGGGAAGAAGCTCGACGCGCCGCTGTTGGTCTCGTGCATGACGGGGGGAACGCCCGAAGCGCAACGGATCAATGCAATGCTGGCGCGGGTTGCCGAAGAGTTCGGCATCGCGATGGGTCTCGGCTCCGCACGCGCGCTAATCGAAAAACCTGACACGCTTTCAACCTTCGACGTGCGCCCGTACGCGCCGAACGTGTTGTTGCTTGCCAACCTCGGCGCCGTCCAGCTCAACAAAGGTTACGGCGTCGACCAATGCCGCCGTCTCATGGATATGCTGGGGGCCGACGCGCTCGTGCTGCACCTCAACGCGCTGCAAGAAGCGATTCAGCCCGAAGGCGACACGAACTTTCGCGGGTTGCTCGCGCAGATTGCCACGCTCTGTAAGCAACTCAACGCACCCGTCGTCGTGAAGGAGGTCGGCTGGGGCATCGGCCCCGGCGCGGTGCGCGCGCTCTTCGAGGCCGGCGTTACCGCGATCGATGTGGCTGGTGCGGGCGGGACGTCGTGGAGCGAAGTCGAGCGCTATCGCATCGCCGAGCCGTGGCGCCGACACGTCGCCGCAGAGTTCGCCGGTTGGGGAATCCCCACGACGCAGTGCATTCGCGAAGCGCGCTCCGTGGCGCCCAGACAAATCCTTATCGCTAGCGGCGGAATCCGAAACGGGATCGACGTCGCAAAAGCGATCGCACTCGGCGCCGACGCGGCGGGCATCGCCGGTCCGTTCTTGCGCGCGGCCGACGTTGCGCTCGACGAAGCCCGCGACTACACGCGCGAGCTCATCGAAACGTTGCGCATCGCAATGTTCTGCACGGCTTCCCGTACCATTACGCAGCTCCGAGAAACGACTCACCTGCGCACGGCGTCATCCTAAAACGACGTGGCGGTCTTTCTGGGCGCCGACGGCCTCCTGCGACCGATCTGGCGCGCCGCAATATACTGGGTAGTCGGAAGCTGGATTCTCGTGCCGATCGCCGGGCGACTTTTCGACGGAACAGCGGCGGCGTTACGCGTTCCCCTCACGTTGAACCCTGCACGGAGCGCACTGAGTGAAATACTTTATAACTTCCTCGTTGCGCTGATTTGCACCGGGATATTTGCGCTGTACGAGCGCCGGCGCATCGATAGTTACGGGCTTCCCGTCCAGCAGGCCCTAGGAGCTCGCACCTGGGAGGGCATGGCAGCGGGTGTTGGTCTGGCCGGATTCGTTGCCGTCGGAATGTTGGCTTTCGGTGGAATGCAGATCCACGGGTTGGCAACGACGGGCAGCGTTCTCGTGATGTACGCGCTCGCGTGGCTTGGTGCCAATGTTTGCGTCGGTATTTCCGAGGAGTTCTGGTACCGGTCGTATTTTTTTCAGACGCTTTGGAAAAGCGTAGGCTTTTGGCCGGCAGCGGCGGTAGTCGCGCTGCTTTTTGCGGGCGATCACTATTTTTATAAAGCAGGCGAAAACGTCTGGGACGTTGTTACGTTGGTTTCGCTTAGCCTATTAATGACGTATTCGGTCCTAAAGACCGGGACGCTATGGTTTGCCGTAGGATTCCACACGGCGTTTGATTATATGCAGTTGTTCGTGATCGGAACTCCTAATGGCTCGCACGTTCCCGCGGGTAGATTGCTCGACGTGACATTCCACGGCCCCGCATGGCTGACCGGCGGAGCGCTCGGCACCGAAGCGAGTTTCCTGATGTATCCCGCCATTGCGGCGCTGTGGTACTACGTGTACCGCCGCAACTATAATACCGAGGCACTGCGATGAAGGCCCCCATCTACGTCTTCGTCGCAGCGAGCGTCGCAGCCGGCATCATCAACCTAATCTGGCACGACTTCGCTACCGGTTGGCAACCAATCCAAACGTTCGGCGACCACGTGCCGGGGCGGGAGTTCCTTGCGATCCTCACCGCCCTGTGGCTCGTCGTTGCCGGCTTGGCCGTATTCTGGCCGCGTACCGCGGCGTTCGGCGGCGCGGCGTTGGCGGTCGTCTATTGCATCTTCGGGATCTTCTGGCTGCCGCGACTGTACTGGGTTACGCGCGCCTTCGGCTTTAGCCCGGAGCACATTATCGGCGTGCTCGCGGGCGCCGCGCAGCAAGTCATTCTCGCCTCGGCTGCGATCCTTATTTGGGCAGCGTCTTCCAAAGACTCGCCGCGAAAGGAACGTAAGGTTCGCGTGGCATTTTGGGCTTTCGGCATCGGTTGCATTCTCTTTGGACTGAGTCATTATTTCAGTTCGTCAAGCGTCGCCACACTCGTACCGAAGTGGATGCCGCTCGGCGGCGAGTTTTGGGCGATTCTTACCGGCACGGCCTTCGCGCTCGCCGGCATCGCGATACTTTTGCGCATGTGCGATCTGCTCGCCGCGCGCCTATTAACGGCGATGCTCTTCGTGTTTAGCTTGCTGGTGTGCTTACCGTGGATTCTTCAGCATCCGCGCGGACACGAGGCGTGGGGCGGCAACGCCTACAATCTCACCGCGGCAGCCGCCGCGTGGATCGTGGCGAGCTGGCTTTCGACGACGAAGGAAACGAGTTCCGTCAGCACGGCGTAGGCCCGTTCCGTCGGCGCATCGATGATGACGTCTTTGAGGCTCGCCGTCGTTTCAGCCTCAGTATTCATCGTGGCGCTTCCACCAGAGACCGGCCTCGTCTTCGTTACGTCCGAACGGCGCGCGATCGAGCCACTGATACATACCCCACAGCCCGTCCAGGCCGCGAGAATACGCGGAATAGGTGTGATACACCACGCCGTCGCGCAGAACGAACGCGCTCATTCCCGGCAGCTCGCGAATATAGGTCGGCCAATCGGTTCCGCACGTAGCCGCGAGATCGCGCGCCCAACCTTCATCGGCGGCAGCCAGCGAAGCCCTATTATCGCGCGGTGCAAAATTGTATTCGGTCACGGACTGCTGCTGGTCCGGCGTGCAGCCAGCTTGAAAATCCAAGTTGAATTCGCTGCTGTGAGAAGAAGCCCACGGAAAGGCCCAGCCCATCCGCCGTTTGTACGCCGCCAGTTTCTCGATCGGCG
>DASRSM010000224.1:0-4022 GCA_035656415.1 Vulcanimicrobiaceae bacterium
TTGAGACCCTTACTCGTCGGCGGAATAGCGCGCTCGGCTTCCTTCTTCGTGGCAAACGCCGCTTTCGGCGCGCCGTTGTTCTTATAACACGAACGCGGGCCGCCGCTTTTACGTTGCATCGCGATCGATCGGCTTCAAGAAATACACCACGCGCTCGACTTCCCGAAAGCCGAGAGCGGTGTGAACGTCGCGCCCTTCTTCGTTTTCGACTAGCGCGTCCGACGCAAATTCGGTGCAGCCGTTACGCGCACCCCAGCCCGCGACCGCCTTACACAGTGCCCGCGCGATGCCGCGACGCCGGCAATGCGACGCGACGTACAGTCCTTCGAGGAACGTCACCGGCGAGGTGCTCGTACCGTTGACGTGATCGACGCGCAGCGACGCTTCCGCAAATCCGATGAGCTCGTCGTCCGCTTTGGCGACGAACACCATGTCACGCTCCCCTGCGAGCAGCTCGAGCCCGTCGCGATAAAGCTCCTCGACCGAGTGATCCGGCCATAACTGTGCGCGAAGCTCGGCCCACGCCCCTATATCCGCGGTTGCTAACGTCTCGACGCTAAACCGCATCGCGGGTATACAGCCCTACGGCGTCGCCTAGGTACGTCGTTTGCTCGCGTAGTTGAAAGCCGCACTTCTCGGCGACGCGAATCGACGCAAAGTTATCGGGCGTGATAATGCACGAGAACGCGGTTCCCGCCGCGAAATGCCCTGTTCCCCACGCCAAGCACGCCGCAATGGCTTCGGTTGCGTAGCCTTTGCCTTGCCAACGCGGCGCAACCATCCAGCCCATTTCCGGCATATCGTCGAGCGGCGGCTCGATATCGCGATGGTAATCGGCAAATCCACATTCGCCTGCGAACTCACCGCTATCTCGGTCCTCGATCACCCAATATCCGTAACCGAGGAGTGACCAGTGGCCGGCGTATCGCAACAATCGCGCGAAACTCTGCTCGCGGGTCGACGGCTTGCCGCTGACGTAACGTACGATCGCCGGCTCGCGCCACATCGCCGCCACAGCATCGAAATCATCAAGCCGATGCGGACGCAACACGAGCCGTGCGGTTTCTGTGACCGGGGCTTGCACACGCCTCTGCTTGTCGCGCCAGTACGCCCCATTCCTGGGAAACTCGCAGGGTCCGCCGAAGTCAGTAGTTCCATCCGGCGTCGCTCTCGCCGGTCGGGGCGTGCTCGTGAACTTGCACTGCCATCCGCCTGATGAGGTCGTACCACGTAATCGGAATCCAATCGTGACCCTTTAGCGGGCGTCCGTAGAAAAACGTCGCATCGACGGGCGGAGCGCGTAAAGATCCTGCCGTCGTCTGCACCTTGTAAACGGCGAGATTGAGATAATAGCTATCCATGTCGCCTGCGAAGAAGTGAAGCTTCCCGGAGAGTACGCTGCCGATCTGCGGCCAGTGCGTCCTCAGATAATACGCTAGGTCGTAACCTCGGTCGCGCGCATAGTCGACTACGCTGCGATCGATCATGCCGGTCTGCATGCTCCAAAGCGGCAGAGGATAGCCGTTGGCACCGGTGGGGTCAAAGATTGCCCACCAACCGTCGAGTTGGTAGCCCGAGCGGCCGTTTGATCCAAGAACTTCCTCATAGCGGCTGAGTTGCTGTACGGTCGTGAGGACTTGTCCGGCCGGGGTTCGGTCCCACGGGCGGAAGTATGTATGCCACGCATCGCTGTCCGGCGAGTGGAAGGCGTTCGCATCGGTGTAGAGGTCGATCAGTTGAAACGCCGAGAAATCGATCGGATCCGGTTGAAAGATCCACGCGCCGCCGAAGAAGTTCGAGTGCAGGCACTGAAGAGCCAGAGACTCCCAACCGCCGGTCGATCCGCCGGCAAGCACGCGCGCGCGCGGCTCGCGAAGTACGCGAAAGTGCGTTTCGACGTACGGAATTAACTCCTGCATGATTGCGTCGCCGTAGGGACCGCAGTTGGCGGAGTTTACGGCGTACGAATCGTCGAAAAATGGGCAAGGATGCTGAAAGGTCACTGCGAGGACTCTCGGAAAGTGCGCGGAGTTCCACGCTTCGTAGAATTCGTATCCGGTGCCCATTCCTGAGCGTTTGCCTTCCGCAATGGCGGCGGCCGTCTCGGTGCTGCGGTCGGTGGTAAAGTTTGCCACGACCGGCTGTTCGAAATGCCCCTGACGATAGAAGATCGGATAATGCGAGTGCGAATGCGTCGCATAGCCCTTTGGTAAGAGCACGGTCGCGCCGAGATAGATAGGCGAACCCCAAAACTTCGTGAGGATACGGCTTTCGATGCGAACGTGCTCGATCCACGGCGTATCGGTCGCATATCCTTCCTGACCCCCACCGATCGCGGAAGCGGACTCCTGTTGCGTGACGGCGCGGCTCAGCGTCAGCGTAACCGATCCGCTCGTGCGAGGATTCAAATTCACTTTTTGGATCGGGCTATACAGGTTGCCCGGTTGATAGGTAAAGACTTGCGGACCCCACTGCGCGGGCGCCCAGATGCTGTGCCCGTCGGAACGGTGGTATCTGGTGTACACGCTGGCGACGGCTTCAACGTAGTACTCACCGGCGGGTAAATCTCGGATAGTTGTGAGCGGATAGCCTACCGCCTGCGCTCCGACCCGCACGCGTTCTTGCGGCTGCAGGGCGCTAACGTCCTTTCCAAAGATTGGTGGCGCCGACTCGGGCGCGAGCACCTGGATCCGCGGATCCGGGCGCGCGGCTTTTGTTGCGATCACGTACACGCGCCCGGTCAGTGGTCCCCGATGCACCGTTGCCGGAAAGGAGATCCGGAACAGAAGCGCAGCGAGAGCGAACACGTTTCTAGTGGCTCGGCGGGTACTGAGTGATAACCTTGCCCGCTGCGTCGAGGAACTGCAGCGCTGCCGTTCCGTTGGGTCGAACGAACATCTTGATGCGCGGATGACCTTGACCGTCGGCGAGCAGTACCTGTGCCGTGTTCGTCGCGTCGTAGCCGACGAGATAACGGGTGATCTGCCCGTGCGACATGGCTGGGTCCTGCGCGAGAATCGCCTGAAGTTGCGCCGCACCTGCATTGCGCTGTTGAGCCGCTTCGTATTCGCGGATGACGCGCAGAGCGAGCCCCGTCCGCATATTGGGTTCATTCCACCCTGTGACGTACGAAAAAGTCTTTCCGTTGTCGTTGCCGTCGTGAACTTGCAACAACTCGTCGGTGGTGACGCTATCGTACGAGTTGACGAGGCTCGAGTTATAGGTCCCGTCAGGGTGGATCTGACCGCTCCAGACGTAGCCGCCCTGCTCGTCGCCCATCTCGTCGTAAAAAATGATTTCGTTGCCGCCGCCGCCGTGCCGGTACGTTTTCATTCCAGCCCAAATCCCCGGCATTGGGTTATCGTGGTTTGTCAACACCATCGCAAGTTTATTCTCGTTATCGCGAATGACAAGGCGGCGTGCGGTGACCGTATTGAACGTGGCGTTGCGCACTTCATACGTAGCCCCCGCCGCACCAAGCAGCGCGAAGCCGGCCAATAGCGTCGTGCCGAGCGCGTAATATCGGAGAAAGCGCAGTTCCTTTTTTAGTGACGTAACGTGCATTAGGGCTCCTTTTTGGATGGTGATGATCGACTCAACGTGAGCCGAGTCGCCTACATCGCTTCGGTGTTCAACACGACTTCACCGCGGGCAGGATAATCGTGCGCGACGATCCAGTCAATGGCTTCGACGACGTCGCCGACGTGCGCGCGCGCGAACGGCATCGTTTGCACGGACGCAAAGTAGAGCGTACGGTCGGGCCGAACCAGGAAGAGACCCGGTTCGGAAAAGAGCGCTGGCTCCTCGATACCGGTCGACGTTGCGCCTCGTCCAGCCGAGATGTAAAGGCCCCACGTTCGTGCCGACTCGAGATCGAGGCCGTAGCCGAGGCGTACGCCGGCAAGGCCCCACTGCTCTTTACTTTGCTTGGCGCGCTCCTCCGTATCTGACGAGATGGCGACGACGCTTACCCCTCTGGCCTCGAGCTGAGCGAGATGCCGGGCTAAATCGCCGAGGTGCTT
>DASRSM010000225.1:0-3213 GCA_035656415.1 Vulcanimicrobiaceae bacterium
CGGTAACGAGCTCCGGATAGGGACGATTGTGCGCGTCGTACTTCACGAGATAGGCTTGCGTCATCTCCGAGATGTGTCCAAGCGTCGTTTCCGTGAAGAGGTGCGGATTGAGCGTGGGTACGTCGCCCGTTCCGTCGGCAACGATGAGATGGTGCGTCTTCGGAGCGTTGCTCTCTCCCGCTTTCGTACACGAGCAAAGTAATGCGGCGATCGACGCAAGGGCAACCAGGCGCGACAAGTTCATGCGAAGCTCCTCAAACTAGATCGAGTAGTTCCAGGGATCCCAGAACCCCGAGATGACGGGCGAAGGACTAAAGTTCTTTAAGTCGGTGTTATAGACGTACGGAAAGCGCACGAAGTACAGGATGATCGTCGGCACGTCGAGCGCGAGCTGCTGCTGCACGATCACGTAGTCTTTCTTGCGCCGGGCTTGATCGACGGTGTTGAGCGCATCGTTCATCGCGTCGGTCGCAACTCGGTTGTTCCAGAACATCGCATTCTGCCCGTGGGGAGCGAGGTTATCGCCGGAATAGATCGCGCTATCGTCGGGGTCGGCCGCTCCGAGCCACGAGAAGCCTGCCGCGTCGTAATGGCCGCCTTGCAGAATTCCGTTGGTCGAGTTATCGAAGAACTCGGAAGTCGGATAGTTCTTTATATCCACCTGTACGCCCACTTCGCGCCACTGGCGCTGAACTACGGTTTGAATCGCCTTACCGTTGGTCGACTCGGTTTGGGTGCTCATGGTGAACTCGAGTCGTTGGCCGTTCTTAACGCGCACGCCGTCCGGGCCGACCTTCCAGCCGGCGGCGTCGAGCAATTGTTTCGCCTTCTCCGGGTCGTAGGGGTAGTGCGCGATATCGTTTGTGTAGGCCCACGAAAGATGCGGCTGCTGATCGGTATCGGCGGGAATCGCCGATCCGTGCACGACCTTGTTGACGATCTCGCTCTTGTCGGTCGCGTACGCGAGCGCTCGCCGTATCTGCACGTCCGACACGATTGGCTGCTTCAGGTTGAAGTCGACATGCGTCCACGCAAAGCTGTCGACGCGTGTTGCAGTCAGCCCATTCTTCGGATCGGCGGCCAGAGCGGCGTACTGCGGCCACTTGAGGCCGGAACCTAGTGCGATCATGTCGATCTCGTGTGTCTGCAACTGGGTCTCGCCGGTGTTCTCGTCAGGAAGAATCTTATAGACCACTTCGTTGAGTTTCGGCCTGCCTAGATAGAAGTTCGGATTGACTTCCATGCGAACTTCTTGCCCGCGCTGCCACTGCACGACTTTGAACGGACCACTGCCGACGGGGAGCGAGTTATATGAGGCGGTATTGAACGAGCCTTTGTCGTCGTTGTATTTAGCCAGGAGATGCTCGGGCAAAATAGGAGCGTTTCCATTGACGCTCCATAGCTGCTGTAGGAACGGCGCGTACAACTTCTTCATGTGGATTACGGCCACGTACGGATCCGAGCAGTCGATGCTGCCTATGTCTTTGTAGCCGTCGGTCGTGACCACGTTGTTGTGGGGATTCATGACGACGTGCCACGTGAACTTCAAGTCGTTGCATGTTACCGGCGGACCATCTTGCCACTTCATGTTGCGGCGAAGTTTGTACTTGAGCGTCAGACCATCTTTACTGACATCGCCGTTGGCAATCGTCGGTATTTCGGATAATGCATCCGGTATGGGCCGCGCCTTGTCGTCATATCGTATCGTCCACGAGAAAATGAACATGGAAAGATCTAGCGTCGGGGCCGCCGAGTTAAGAGCAGGATTGAGGTTCTTCGGATCGCTAAACTCGGTGAATCGCAGCACTCCCGGTTGCGTCCAGGGATGGCGGCCCCCGCCGCTCTCCGTTGCGTTGGATACCTTGGAACAACCCGACCATACGATCGAAGCGGCAGCCAGCACCGCAACGGTCGTAGTCACCGATCTCTTCACCCGGATGCTCCTTTCTCGCCATCCTCGGCGAGCATATCGTTTGGGTCGATTCCGTGACGCGCGCAAAACTCGCGATACGCCTCGGGCGCAATTTCCGAGGGCTTGATTTCGCTGCGCCCTCCCCAGAAGACGTTGGTGTACGAGAAGTCGATCCCGGCTTCCCGGAGGTGCTCGTCGATAGCGGCTTTGTGCGCGAGCACGGCGTCCTTTTCCATGCCGTGCGCGACCGCCATGACGTTGACGTCGTGAAACTCCGGGCCGCCCTCACGCCAATAGGCGTGCG
This sequence comes from Vulcanimicrobiaceae bacterium, assembly GCA_035656415.1. GTDB lineage: Bacteria > Vulcanimicrobiota > Vulcanimicrobiia > Vulcanimicrobiales > Vulcanimicrobiaceae > JAFAHZ01. The sequence continues at coordinate 2,217 of DASRSM010000225.1, forward strand.
TGATGACGTAGTGCCGCGCGACTTCGCGTCCGGCATCCATTTCGCAACCGGCCGGCACCGCCCAGTGAAACAGTGCATTGTAGCGCGTGACGCGCTCGTTGTTGGCGGTCGCCTTCACGTGTTCGAGAAACGTCGAAAAACGTCCGATGACTTTGCGTTCGCTCAACGAGCGCGCGATCGACACGAACGTGTCGAAGTCGACGCCGGCTTCGGCCGCGCGCGCGCGCCACAAATCGCGTACCAGCTCGTGCGGTGCGAACTCGCGCTTGAGCGCCACGAGCACGCTCCACTCTAAATCGGTCAGCTCGACGATTTTCGTATCGAGCGGTTCGCCCGGCGTCTCCGAACGCGCTCCCGGTTCGAGGCCGCGACGTCGCACGTGCCCAACGCCGAGCGTGAACAGCATTTTTGCGGGCATCAAGCGGAAACGCTCGGCGCCGATTTCGCGCGCGAGAAACTCGGCGTGCTTGTGCAGCGAGAATCCTTGCGGAACTTTGAGGGTCGTCCACAAGCGATAGCTGCTGCCGGCCGAAACGGTCTCGGTCGTGCGGATGACGACGTGACCTGAAAACGGGTCGTCACGGAACACGTAATCGAAGGCCGCATCGAGCTTTTCGGGCGGCACCTGCCACGCGCAAAGCGCCCCGCTCGCCAAATTCGTTGCCATCAGCGTTTGGCGTACGCGCCGAATCGTTCCGGCACGCAGCATCGCTCCGATTCGCTCAATCACGGTGTCGACGCCGACGCCGCTGCGCGCGGCGATCTCGCCGAAAGGATCGGCTTGAAATCCTGCGAGCCGATCCTCGGAGATCGCTAAGATGGCGGCATTGACCGGATCGGAAATCGCGGCCGGTACCGCCGATGCGTGGGACGACATCCCAACTCTTTAGAGTTGGAGGTCGGATGCTCCCGTCGCGTAGAGGTAGTTCTGCTCGGCGGTTCTGACGCCGTAGAGCGCCGCGATGTACGACGCGGTCGCCGTCGAGAGATTGGCTTC
>DASRSM010000226.1:0-4236 GCA_035656415.1 Vulcanimicrobiaceae bacterium
CGGTTCGAAAATACCTTCGGCGGCGACGGGCGTTGCGACCACGGGAATGCCGTGCGCGAGGGCGTACACGACCTTGCCCTTCATGCCGGCGCCGAAACGCAGCGGCGCGACGAATACACGCGCGCGTTCGAGTACCGCGCCAGGATCGGCCACGTAACCGCTAACCGCGACGTCGCGTCGCGCGAGCGCGCGAACCGCGCGCGTCGGATCCGTGCCTGCAAGCGTCGTCGTGACGCCCGGAATCGCGTGACGGAGCAGCGGAAGAATCTCCCGGCAGAGCCACTGAACCGCGTCGACGTTCGGTGCGTGCGCGTAGTTGCCCAGAAACACGATGCCGTCGCGCGCTCCCCAGCCCACCGTTGAAGGCGGCGGAATCGCTTCGACGACCGGAAGGACGCTAACGTTTGCAATTCCGGCTTCGATCAACGCGTTGCGATCGGCCGTGGTGGTCGTTACGGTTAGCGCAGCGCGGCGCGCGATCCCGAGCTCGCGCTCGCGTTCGGTTTGCCAGCCGGTTTTATACCCGAGCAAACGCTCTTCACGCTGGAGCCGCACGTAGTGCACGTCGACGGTATCGAACACCGCGGGTGTACCGTCGAGCGCGTCGAGCAAACGCGCCGCCGGCTCGGGCCGGCAAAGCCACGCGGCGTCGACCGCAATGCCGTCGCGCTCGAGCTGCGCGAACGGCGCCTCGCCGAATCCGGCGATCACGTCGACGCCGGCGTCGCGCAATGCGGCGGCATACGGCTCGTATGCGGTGCGGTCGACGCTGCCGAAAATCACGTTGCGGCCGCCGCGCCGCATGAGCTCGATCAGCGCGAAGATGCGTCGCGAACCGGCGTCGCGATCGGTGAACGGCACGTGATCGTCGACGACGAGCATCGTCTGCGAGCCGCCGAGACGGCGCGCCGCGCGGTCGATCGCCGACGGGTCCGGTTCGAAATGCGCGCTCAACCGCTGCGCCCACTTTGCGGCAAAGGTATGCCGATTACGTTCTTGCAGTGCGCGAGCGTCGGAGCGCACGTTGCTGCCGTAACTCACGCCTTCGGCGTGATAGACCACCGAGCGCGGCTGATAGACGACGCGTCCGCCGCGCTCCCGCAACGCGAAGCAGAGATCTGCGTCTTCGTAGTATGCGGGGGCGAACTCCGGTGCGAAGCCGCCCGCGCCGGCGAAAGCGTTCGCGCGCACCATGAGACTCGCCGCCGACCCGTAATCGACGTCGCGCGCGCTGGCGTACCGCCAGTCGTCGGGCGAATCGCCGCGCCCGTAGTTCGATCCGCGTCCGTCGCGCCACATCACGCCGCCTGCCTCGGCGAGCGTTCCGTCGGCGTAGCGAAGCTGCGAAACGACGGCTGCGATGCTCGCGTCGCGCTCGAAGGTCTCGACCAGCGGCGCCAGCCAGCCGGGCGTTACGAACGCGTCGTTATTGAGGAAGTGCAAATACGTTCCGCGCGCGGCCGCCGCGCCCGCGTTGCACGCCGCACCGAAGCCGCCGTTACGTTCCAATCGAATCGTGCGCACGCCCTCGCACGCCGCGAGCAGCTCCGGCGTTTCGTCCGTCGACGCATCGTCGACGACGATGATTTCCATCGCAATGGCCGGATCGCACGCGGCCGCGAGCGCGCGCAGTGCGGCGCTGGTATATTGCCAGCGGTTGAACGCCGGCACGACGACCGAAACGACGGGTGCGGTCGCAGAAGTGGGAATGCAAACGGGAGACGGCTTTTTCGGCAGGCGCCACGCCCGCCGCAGCGCGCGTCTGCGCCGCCGGTGCGAAATGGTATTGTGCGCGTTGCGCGCGAGCCACATGCCCGCGCGGCGAACGAGCGCGACCGGGCCGTGGGCCGCGGCGATCGTGCGCGCCTTGCTAAATATATCCGACTCGCTGCAGCATCACGCTCAGCTCGCGCCGGTCTTTACCGAGCCCAACGTGTGCGGGAACCCACGTCACCGACGATTCGAGCGTGGCGGTGAGATTCGGAGTATTGCGCAGCGCGGCTGGTACGGCGAACGTCACGGTTTGCTTCCCCAACGTTAAGCGTACCGGCGGGCCAGCCGTGACGCCGTTAAACGCACACGTCAGCGTAACGGGCTTGCTCGTCAGCGGACCGTACGACGGAACGAAGATGTCGAACGCGACCATCTGCGCGCCGGCGGGATTCGTCAAATGAACGGCGGCTCGCTTGGCAAGGAAACAACACGACGCGCGCGTGTCGGCCGACCAAACGCCGGAGCGCTGCTGCTCCTGCCAGTTCGTCGGCGGCGCGACGCCGATCGGAAAGAACGGCGCCTGCGACGACGCGCTCGGCGTTGAAACCGCTCCCACGTTCGGCCCGCTCTTCGAATCGAAGTACAGATATCGCAAAATGATGCCGAGTGATCGTCGATCGGTGTTTGGCAGCTGCGGCGCTCGTAAGCCGAGAAGCACGAGCAGGCGGTCGATGAGCGACGACGGCGGGGCATTTGCGTTTGGAACGAATACGTTCGCGCTCGTAATTTGCACCGGAATCAATCCCGTCGCGTTGCGCAGCGCCGGCGGAACCGAAATATCGAGAGAGGCCGCACCGTTGGCGTCGAGATCCTGCCAGTCGGCGTTCGCATCTCCCGGCAGCGCGATTCGCACGCGCTGACCGTTGGCAAACGCGGGAAAGTTCGGAACCCAAAAGCCCGCGACGAGCTTGTCTGCCGGGCCGCTTTTGCGTACGTAGAGCGTCGCTTGCGCTGCTATCCAGCAGCACGCCAGCGCTTGCGGCGTTTCCACGTAGAGGCCGTCGAAGTCGAACGACGCGCCGCTCCAGTTCTTCGGGACCGCAACGTCGGGCGGCGCTACGACCGAGTGGACCGCAAAGTGCGACGGATTGTAAACGTCGTTTCGCGGGCCGCACGCAACGAGCAGGCACCCCGCGATAATGGCGGTAATGTAGCGATAATGCAGGCGCTGTTGCACGTCGTGCAAGGTTTTGCCGTCGCCCATGTGAGCCTACTGCTGTTCTTTCTGATCGGTTCGGTGGCCTTTCCGTGGTGCGATTTCGAAAGCTTCGACGACGCGTCGCGCGTCATGCTGCGCGTTGCGTGCTCGTGCGGTTTGGGTTTGGCGATCGTCGGTCTGGGCATGTTCGCGATCGGCTCGTTCGGATGGTTCAACGTTCCCGCAATAGCCGCGATGCTGGTCGTCCTGTTCGCGGTGGGATGCGTCGCGTGGCGTAACTCGCCGTTGCGCGCCGCGTTCTGGCAATCGCGGCTGACCGCGCTGACGCGCTGCTGGAGCTGGCCGATTCTGCTCGTGTACGCGGCGCTGCTGACGATCGGCGTTCGCGCGACGATTCCCGACGCCAACGTGTACTCCGACGCGATCTACTATCATTTGGCGCAGGCACAGTGGTGGGCCAATGCCGGCGGATTGAAAGTCGATCCGTACGTTCAGTATCCGTTCTACGCCAACAACTTTCTCATGCTCTACGTCGCGTGGATGGTGTACGGCGTCGGCGCGTTCTCGACATACCTGACGTGGTTGACGGGATTGCTGTCGGCGCTGGCGCTCTACTGCGCCATCGACGAGTATCTGCCGGCCGTAACGCGGGGCGTTCGTATCTGCATCGGACTGCTCGGCGTCTTCTCGCTGATCGCAACGGCGATCTTTCTGGATTTTTCCGTCTTGGGCTACATCGACGTGCAGATCGGCGCGATCGCGCTGCTGGCCGTCGTGGCGATTCAAATGGCGATTCGCGATTGCCGCCCGGGCTGGTTGTACGTCGCCGCGGTGTTGGCAGGCTTTTTAGCCGGCATGAAGGCCTCGTTCTTTTTGCTGGTGCCCATTTATATCGTCGCCATCGTGTGGGCTGCGATCGCGCTTGGCCGCCCGCGGGCGCGCATCGCGTTCATGGTCGCGCTACTCTGCGCGGTTTCGCTGCCGTGGTACGCGCGCAACCTCGTGCTCACCGGCGATCCGATCGATCCCGTCATCAACATCGCGCTCTACGGCCGCGACGGCGTGTGGGAGAAGGCTGAATGGGACGGCATCGTCTCGGACTTCTCGACGCCGCGAACGCTGCGCGCGTTCGTGACGCTGCCGGTGCGCGCATACGTCGACCCGACGTCCGACGATTTCCGCGAGTACGGCGCTTCGGGATTGATTCTCTTCTTGTACGTTCCGTCGCTGGTGGGGTTGCTCGCGCTCGTCTTTCGAAGGCGCCTGGCGCCGGAGCTCGCGATTCCGATCGCCGTGCTGACCTG
>DASRSM010000227.1:0-3880 GCA_035656415.1 Vulcanimicrobiaceae bacterium
TTTACTGCGCTCTAAGGCCAGTGTGTGCGCGTAGTTCCGGAATGACGAATAGTTGCGAACGAAGCGAAACCTTCCGGAGCGACGCTCGTTACGAGTTCCGCGATAAGCGGACAAACCTACGTTATCACCGGTAACGGCCCGACGGGCCTCACGATACGCTCCAAGGACTGCAGTACCGCGCGCGCTACAAGGGGACGAACTGCGACTTTCGCGCCTGAGCGCGCCTCACTGATACAAAAAATCGTACGACGCGTCGAGCGTGTAGCATTTACGCCCCGCTCCGTGCGACCAATATCCGCCTGCCGGCTTCCCTACGCCCGGCTCATCTTCCGACGGCAACGCATATACCGCGCATAACCGATACTTCTTCGCATCGATTCGTTCGTACACGTACGGCTGGTGCGTCTGCGGATCGTGCGTAAAGTCTCCCCGCGCATAGAGGGTCAAATCTTGCGGGAGCGTCTTCGGAAGCGGCCGGTCTCGCTTGTACGACTCGTGAAGCGCCATCGAGATCTGTCTGAGATCTTCAACGCGCCGCTGGTCCATTTGCAGCAGTCGCGCGTGTCCCGGCGGCCCAATCGCCACGAACCCTGCGATCAGGCCGGCGAGTACGAATACGCAGGCGACTGCGATGTAGATCCGGTCGCGGCTCACTCGCGCTCCGCCGGCGGGTTAATCGTCGCCAGATAGTACGCGAACACGCCGCCGCCCAGCACCAGCAGCACGATGGAATCCAAAATGAAGCGGACGGTCAGCTCGCCGCGCAGCAGCGACGTCAAGAACCAAATCGCATCGCCAAGGACGACCAGCGCGGCGATGACCAGCGCGATATACGTCAACCACTTCCGGATTCCCGAATCGTACAGATCCCGCCGCTTGCGCAACTCTTGCTGAATCAGCGAATGTACGAACAAAAAGATCGGAAACGTGACGATGACGGTCGCGATCTGCCCCGAAATCGCGTCGCGCAGCGATTGGTCTACATAGTACTGGCTCTGCACGTCGGGAAACCAGCGCGCGATGAGCTGATACCAAATCTGTCCCAATGCCACGGTCCAAAAGCCGAGCGTAATGAAGTTCAGCAAATAGAGAAACGCGTCGCGCGCGTGTTCGATGCTGCCGGCCCGCGCCGGCATTGCCACGCCCATCGTCTCGGAATAGTACGACGAAAACGCCCGGAAAATCCGGCGTTCGGGCCATCCATTATGCCGCAGAAGCGACACGACGAACTCGTCGGCAATCCCATGCTGCTTGGCGCTGCGAATGAAGTTCAGCACGTCGCCGTCCACGCTTACCCAGCCCTCGTCAACAGATACGTGTGATTGACGACGTTATCGCGGTAGTGCAGCGTAGCGAGCGCTTCGAACTCCCCGCGAATCGCGGCTAACCGCTCCGGATCGTTGGCGAATCCCTCGACCAGCTTTTGGAACGGCCCGACCGAGCCTTCCATGAACGTGCGATAGTGCGACAAGCTCAGCGCGGGGAACGCCATGACGCCGCGTTCGAACGATACGTCGCCGAATTTCCGGCCTAGCCGCTCGATAACGATCTCCGGCACGCCCCACTGCGGCGGTGGTGAAGCGCCTGGGGGCGGCGGAGGCGAGTTGCGTCCGATAAATCCGAACATCGTGCCGATGAGCTCTTCCGGCGGCCACGTCGCAAACGCCACGCGTCCCCCGGGTTTGAGCACGCGGCGCATTTCGGCAACAGCCAGGTCGGGACGCGGCGCGAACATGTGCCCGAACTGACTAAGCACGACGTCGAACGACGCATCCGGATAAGGAAGTTTTTCCGCGTCGCCCTCCGTCCACGCAACCTCGACGCCGGCGAGCTCCGCATTTCGCGCGGCCTCTTCCAGCAGCGTCGGCGTAAGATCGAGCGCGCTCACGCGTGCTCCGGCGCGCGCCGCCGTTATCGCTACCGGGCCGGTTCCGCTGCCGACGTCGAGCACCGACTCGCCGTTGGCGACGCCTGCGAAGCGCACCAAGTGCGCGGCGACGGGCGTCGTAAAGATCGCCGTCGGCGCGAACGACTTCCACATCTCCCGCTGCCGCGCTTTAAATGCCGCAAAAGCGTCAGTTTCCATCATTTCTCCCTCTTGTACGTTCGGCTTTCGGTGCAGCACTGGCACTAACCCTCAGCGCGCCGCGCACCTTCTCGCTTTAAGCGAGACCGCCACATCAAAAACGCCGTAAGGAACAGCGCTGCCGGCGTCAGACCGAACACCGCATACAGTAAGCGCAGAATCGGGCCGCCCGGCGATCCGATATGTACGGCGTACATCGCTTCACGCACGCGCCACGACAGTGGAAACGTACGGGCGTCGTAGACTTGCTTGACCTCGCCCGTGGCCGCGTTTAACGCAACGTAGCTATATCCGTACGCATCCGGATCGCCCGGAACGCGCTTGCGCAGAACGAGCATCTCCCGAGCCGGGTACACCATGGTCAACTCTCCGGGTAAGACCGCATTACCGATCGCCACGATTCGATCGAATTGGAGCCGTTTCGTACCGTTCGTAGTCGCGGGTACGGGCGCAATCGGCTCAGGATAATCCGGCCAAAACACTTGTCCCGCCGCAGTAAGCGCCCACATCAACAAGAACGCAACCGAAACGATTCCGACGATCTTATGTACGTCGTAGTTGAAACGAAACGGCTGGGCCGGCCACTTCACCGCAAAACCTCGACGCAATCCACGCCAACCAGGCCACAGATACAATCCGGTGCAACCCAAAACCAAGAGACTCAGCCCAGCAGCCGCGTTGATCGTCTCGCCCGTGTCGCCCCCAAACAAGCTGCCGTGTAAGCCGTACAACATGCCGATCGCCGTGTGCTCCCACACGACCGTCTTGAGAATCGCACCTGTGTACGGATCGACGAGCACGTCCAACCGGTTCGAACCGTAATCAAAACTCACGTCGTCCGTACACCCGCTCGGACACGACAGCAGAACGTGACGTATCGTCCTGCCGGGATTCGCGTCCTCGGCTACCCCGATTACCGAACTCAGCGGTAACGTGCGCGCGCCCACCGGAACGCGCAGCATCAAATAGTCTCGATAGCCTTCGATCTGATTTTCGAGCAGCAGCAATATCGAACCGCTAACGCACACCACGATCAAATACGCAGCAAAAATAAACCCGGTATACTGGTGAACCAGAAACAGGAGCCGGCGAAACCCTCGCGCAGTCACCGAGACTGCTTCTGCGAGAAGGCCCGGTTCCCGCCGCGCAGAATGCGCCAATCCGATGAAACGTCTTCTTCTTATCGCCGCAATCGCGTGCGCCACGAGCCTCCCCGTCGCAGCCGCCGCGCCCCAAACCTGGACCGTCGATCCGGTCCATTCCACCGCACAGTTTACCGCGCGTCACTTCGGCATCGTGCCGGTTATCGGTACCATTCCGATCGTCAGCGCATCCGTGCAGCTCAACGCTCCGTCGCAGATTCCGGCCGCCGTCACCGCCGAGCTCGACGCGTCGAAGGTCGACACGCATAACGATATGCGCGACGGGGATCTGAAGTCACCGCATTATTTCGACGTCGCTAACTACCCCGCAATCAAGTTCGTCAGCATGACAATCGACGGCACCGATCCCAAGAACTTCACGATCGCCGGCGACCTCACCATGCACGGACAAACGCATCCGGTGACGCTCAAGGCGCAAGTCGTTGCCTCCGGCAAAACGCCGCGTGGCCGCGATGTCATCGCCTATTCCGCCACCACGACGATCGATCGCACGCAGTGGGACATGAGCTACGGCCCGATGATCGTCGGAAACAGCATCGATCTCTCGCTCAACGTCGAAGCCGACTCACCGTGAGGATTATGAAAACGCCGTTTATCCCGCTCGTCCTTCTTCTTTCGACCGGCGCGGCCG
>DASRSM010000228.1:0-9197 GCA_035656415.1 Vulcanimicrobiaceae bacterium
CCCTGTACGAATACGGCCACGGTGTCGATCAAGACTTCTCCGCCGCGCTGCACTGGTTTGGCCTTGCAGCCGCTGACGACGATCCAATCGCTGAATACTCGATCGCCATGATGTACGAATATGGCTTAGGCGTCCCCAGGAGCTACGATAGCGCGATGAGCTGGCTTCAAAAAGCAGCCGCGACGAGGAGATACCCAGCGGCCCAATATGGTATCGGCACGCTTTATGAGGCCGGTTTCGGTGTTCAACGCGACTACGCGGAGGCGTTGCATTGGTACAAGGTGGCGGCGGCCAATGATTATCCCGCAGCGGAGAACTCCCTTGGGCAAATGTATCAGGAGGGCCGCGGCGTGTCCCAAGATTACTCGATGGCGTTGGAATGGTATCGGCGTGCGGCCGCTCACCAATATCCCTATGCAGAGGAAAATTTAGCGCAGCTCTATGCAGCTGGTCTTGGCGTTCCGCGGAATTATGCCATTGCGCTACATTGGCTCGAACTCGCGGCCGCCCATGGCGATGAACGGGCGAAACCCGCGATAGAACGTTTGAAGGGACTCATGCGCAACAGCGCGCCGTAACCGTTACCGGCCGAACCTCGCCAGAGAAGCTACACCATCGTGGGCTCAGGATGCATTGACAGCTGATTGGCCCTCAGCGGGCGGCTGTGCACCCTAGTCCGTGGCGACGCATTGCGTAACGCCATATTCTACCAGCCCCCGGATGGCGGGCAATCATAAAGGCTTTTTTGTCCCAACGCTCAGTTTGGATGTGTGCCGATTTTGTGCCAGTGATCGCTTTGTTGACGTCGCCGGCTGGTCGGCCGTTAGCCGCCAACCGCGCCGAGGAGGTTGCGCATGGCTCTGGCTTCCAAGTCATCTGCGGTTTTACGAAACCACTCGAGCCGTGTTCGGGGTAGGGAATAGGATTGTAGACGGTGCGGGACACTTGGCTTGGGACATGTCAACAAGAGATTTTGATGGCGAAACGCGGCTCTGTGCGCTGCTTGCCTAATTGGAGACAGCTTCATCCTCGAGCAGCTGCGAAACTCCAGCGACGATTCAGTCGAGGAGATGGAATGCGGGGTCTGTGGAAATGTGGCTGCGACATTTACGATCGACGAGATCGCCGAGGTCGGATAGCGATGAGTGACGTTTACAGAACCAGGGACTGGAGAATGAACCCTGCAGATACGGCAAACTGTGCGATAGTATCTCTAAGCTGCGCCGACTTTGCTACATGGGTCCGTGCAGTTCGTTACGGAATACGGTCCATGCCGCCGACGCGCAGTATCTCTCCGCGGGCTTCCAGCGCTGCGGGAAATCCCGCCGGCGCGCCCACGGTGCTGCCCTTCGTGTAGCTGACCAACGATCGAACCGTGTGAATGACGCTGCGACCGATATATTTCGCGGCGGGCGGCTGCACGGCGAACTGCTCTGAGATCGTAACGGTCTCCGTGCAGACGAGTCCGATGCCGGTCGCAAAGTAGCTCGTCTCGACGCCGTGCGTGACGACGCCTAACGGGCTGAAGTCCGTGCGCGTGACGGCGATCTTTTCACCGCGCGTGGCGATCGACGGCGCAACGCCGCAGCTTGCCGGAATCGCCGCCGCGCCCATGTCGGTGGCATTTGCGGTGCGCAGCGGTGAAGGCGGCAGCGCGCCGCCGGGATACCAATCCGGAAGCGACGTCGCGGCCGGCGCGGGAGCGGGCATACAGCCTTTTGCCGTCGCCTCGTACGGAATCACATACGTCCCCGACTTCATCACCGGCACGTCGACGTCGAGCGTTTGCCGACATGGCCCGAGGCGGGCTTGCTCTCGATACGATCCGTCGCTCGCGAGTGTTACGCGGCTGTGCAGAACCTTCCCAAGCTCCGCGCCTGTTGCTACGGTCGAGTACGAGCCGTCGGCGGAGTAGACGGTTTCACCGTTTTCGCGCACGTTCGCCGGATGATAGGAGCGGTAGTCGGAAATATCGCGGTACGCCGCGCTGCGGCTCCACGTTCGGCCTGCCGAAAACGGCAGCTCGACTACGACGAACGGCATGGTAAACGTCACCGTATGCTTGCCGATGAAGCGCTGTTTGCGAAACCCCGAATCCGACGTGTCGCGGGCGGCGACTTCCTCGAACTCTGTGATGCCGTTGCTCTTCGTCATCGCGAAATACTCATTCGAGGTCGGCTTGCCTTGCGCACCTACCGGCGTCCGCGCGATCTCGACCAAACTGTGCATACCGCCGAAGCTGACGTTTGTGGTCACGACGTTTCGCTCGCTCGCGCTCGACGTTGGAATCGGCATCGGCTTTCCGTAGACGCCTGGTTCTACCCCGTAGGAACTGCTCACGAACGTATACCGCGCGCCGTTAGCCGACGGGGAGAGTGAGGCGCTCGGAACGGGAGAACCACCGCTGCACGCCGTCGCCAAAGCGAGGACACCGAGTGCGAATATAGTCGGCCGCATACGTCCCCCTTCTGGGCCCCGGTGCGCTTTTCTTACGTTCCCATTGGAACGCAGGTCTTTGGAACTGCACTTGCTTCGCCTGCGTGTTCGAGTGCTTGTCTTCCGTGCCCATCACGGTGGGATCCGGTCACGCTTTATTCGATAACGGAGCGACTGCCTTGGCATCGATAATGCCCTCTTCTCGTTAGCTAGACCGCAGAACTCCAAGGGTCGGAGGACCGAATGCGGATCCCCCGACTTCCCCGGTGTTACGACTGCCTGGCTCGCGTTGGTGGCGATCTGGTGAAGAGCATGGCCTTCAGGCCGCCTCGCCCTTGGGTTGTGCATCGATCACTAGCACGCGGATCGCATGCAGCGCGGCGGCGAGTTGGCCTTTGATCTCATCGAGGTAGTCCCCGATCCCGTCGAGCTGCGATTTGCTTGCGCTGACCTTCCGCTTGACATCGGCAAATGCGTAGGGTCGCTTCGCTACTGGGCTAAAGCGGATCTATCGACCCCATTTTGAAACTAGCGGGAGTCGCGTGGTGGCGCACCGTCGAAGCATTCACGATTAAGAAGCACGCGCATATCATGTTGGGCAACGTTCGCGTTAGCGAGTTCCAACGCTCCGCGGCCGACGCTTATTTTGTCCAGCCGATGACCATCCTCGAGGTTGCCGGTGGCCAACCGTCTAGCGAATCTGGAACGCTGACGTATACATTCCGCAACGAAACCCTAGGTGCGAAAACAGAAAGCCCGCGTTACCCGGCGTCTCGTGGTAGCGCCAACCGGAATCGAACCGCTACGGGTTCGGGTTCTTCCAGACTGTGCCGTCGGCGTAAACGACCTTCGTGACGATGCAGCGCGCCGAACTCAGCCCAAGCGGCGACGAGTTGGGCGGAAGCGCAAAGACGTGATTGATCGGCTTGCCGCTTTCAAAGGTCCCGCGGTCGCTGATCGCTTCGATCGGTCCCGCGTTGCTGTTGACCTGAAAATCGACCTCGGTCACCGTCGCGGCCGCAGTATTCACGTACGCGATGCGCAGCGGCGGCGGATCGAATTGCGCGTGACACGTCGTAATCGTGATGTTTGATCCCGGCGTTTGCACCGGAGGCGGCGTCGCAGGTTCGGCCGTGGCGAAAGGCCACCCAGCAACGAGCACTTGCGCGAGCACGAACATGAGCACGCTGCTCTAATACGCGAAAAGCGCCCGCGTGTCATCTTGAGCGTAGCGCCCGAAGGGCACGGCTTCAACGATCAGATACTCCACGGGTTAATCGCTTTCAGGCCGGTGAACGTCTCGCCGTCAAAATGGCGTACGTTTCGCGTAACAACCGAAAGATCGTTGGCGACTGCAATCGCTCTCCTCAAAAAGTCCGGCCCGGCTCGTATGGCTCGTCCGGGTGCGAAAAATCGCGGTTCGAACCTCGTAGCGGCGAGTGCAACAAGAACGATATCAAGGACGTCTTCGGCCGAAACGCCTCAAATTTGTCGATAGAAACCACGGCCGCCGCCGTTTTGCCGCGCCGCAAAATTACTTGCGGCTTTCCGGCCTGAGCCAAGTCCACCACCTCCGAAAGCCTCGCCTTGGCGTCTTGGAGATTCCACGTTCTCGTACTTCCCATACCGACGAGTTTTAACTAGTCTAGCGACCGTCGTCAACAGGCGTCGCGCAAGCGTTTCGGGGTGACTCCGAGCGATCTACGCACTGCCAACGCCATGTGACTTTGATTCGCAAATCCGGCCTGAAGTGCCACGTCGGCTAGCGGCACGCGCGTTTTCGTAATCAGTTCGACCGCGCGCTGCACGCGCCGCGAAATCACATACCGGTGCACCGATACGCCCGTGGCTTGCTTAAACAACGCCCCGAAATGCGACGCACTAAAACCGGCGTCGCGAGCAATGTCGCGCAACGTAAGATCCTGCGCCAGCCGATCGTCGATATACGACAGCGCGCGTTTCAGCTTCCGCTCCGGAAGGACGCCCGTGACGACTTCTCTAGCCGTCCCGCTCCAGCGCCGAACGAGTTGGGTCGCAAGCGCAATACCGAGACTCTCGGCATACATCCGCCCGAACTGCTGCTCTTGCTCGAGCTCGGCTTTGAGCGCCCACAAAAGATACTCGATTTTCGGATCGCGGCACGTCAACCGATGCGCGAAGCTCAAGCGATCCGGAGACGCGCCCATTCCGTCGGCGATTTCGCGAACGAACCCGTGCTCGAGACCGACCGCGAGAAACACGCCGTATCCGCCGTCGGTCCATCCGACCGACGAACGTACCGGCAGAATATCGAACATGCCCGGTTGCTGTACGCGCACCGCCGATGCGCCGTCGCAGCGAACGGTCGTCGACAGCGGCGAACTCACCAGCATCGTGACGTTGTGACGCGCGAGCGGAATCGGTTCGCTCGTTCCGCCCGCGACCTCGACGAGTGCGGCGTTAAAGCCGTTCCATCCGCGCCGCTCGGAACTGACCCGCGAGAGAATCTCCATCGGTCTCTCGAGCCAGCTTTTTTCGGCGTACGACCCCTCCATCGAACGTATTAACACGCGCCGGCAGAGGGGTGTGACGCTCATGGCATTCGATGAAACCAGCCGTCGAAGCGCGTCGTCCACGTGCGACCGCCGTCGAGCGAAATCGTCCACAACTCCTCGACCGCGTCGCCGCGTTTGGTCCACACGCCGCGGTTGAGCCGCCGGTGGCCCTTCACGTAGTCCGTGCCCTCGAGAACCATCGCGCCGTTTTCCACCCCGCCGTCGAGCTTGAGCACGAAGCCGTCGGTATCCACGAACGTTTGATGCCACTTCCCATACGCCGCGTCGTACGCGGTCAAGCCGTAGCCGATGCCGGGATCGCCGCCATCGTGATACTCCTCGAAGACCACGCAGTTTTTCAAGCGCTTGGTTACATAGTCGCGACCCAGCGGTTTCCCGCTCACGCCGGTGACGCGCCAGTTGCCCACCCAAAAATCGAACTGATTGTAAAACGGCGACAAGCACGCCGCGAGAAGCACAGCTGCCGCAACGTGCACCTATTGGTTCTCCGGCGTCGCTCGGAACGTCGCCAACATTGCACCCGACGCAGGACAACCGCCGCTCACCAGCTTACACGCTTGCCCCGCAATCGTGCCGTCGTCGTTGATGCCGCCGACGCTGACGAGTTGCCACTTCGGAAACGACGTCGCAACGAGTTTGGTAAGGTCGGTCGTCTTTCGGTTCTTCCACAGCCACACGTGCGAACTCGGGAACGATACGCCAATCACGACGCCATGGTTGTTGATGCTTGTCGGTTCGCTAAGCGCATCGCCCGGCAGCGGCTGAATCACCGTCGGCGCGGCCGACGCATCGTTCCATATCGCCGATGTGAAGTTTGGACTTCCTTGCTTGTCGGCCTTTCCCGGCTGGTTGAGAAATCCAACGATTTGCCCGCGATCGTTGATCGCCGACGGCGTGTTCCACGATGTGCCCCCGATCGTCTTGAGCTTCGTGACGACGCCGTCGATCCACGCAACCGCGTGGATCGCCGTAAACCGCCCGACGGCTTGATCGCAGATGCCCGAAATACCCACAACTTCGCCGCTGCGATTGACCGCCGTCGCCGCGCCGTCGGGATCGGTCTTCCCGTTAACGGTTAGCGTCGGCAGCTGATGCACCGTTTGCGTCGACGCGTCCCACGTCACCGGCACGAACTGCAGCTGCTGCGGGGCAATGCACGTCGAGTCCTTTTGACTCGTTTCCGCCCATCCGGCAATCGTGCCGGTTTGATTCATACCGGCCGCATAGCCATTGTTGCCGCCGGCCGTCGGCAGCGGCTTCATCGTTCCGTTGTGCCACACGAAGCCGACGCATGTATCGCCCGCACTTCCACCGTCCGGAAGAAACGCATGGCAACTCCAGCTTTTGCTTTCACCCAGCGGATCTTTGGTCGACGTCTCCGAAATGCCCGACGCGTACCCGTCGTCGTTCAAAACCGGCCATTCGATCGCGCTGTTGGGTCCGCCGAGTGTCTTGAGATCGATCGCGGCATGACCTTTCCAGATCGTTGCATGGATCGTCGCGTTACCGCTGAGACTCGAAACGCCCATCGCCCATCCGAGATCGTTGATGGTGTTGGCGGCGCTGTTCGTACCGCCCAGCGATCCGAGAATGTGAATCGAATACGTTTGATGCGATCGGATCGTAAGCTGGTCGGACGGCAACGATCGTGTGCCCGCCGCCGACGAACAAGCTTCCAACGCTAAAGCACCGCAGATCCCGAATACTGCACGACGGTTCATAAGAGCCACCTCCCATTGCGCTCATCCTATGGCGCAACGCCAGGGCCGTCGCTCAGAATCTTATGATTTTGAAGACAATCTCACTGTCGCCATGAGCTTGTCAGATATTGTGCGCCAATATCTCCTCAAACAGCTTCGCATCTATCGAATCGGGACGACTGAAATCCATCGTCGCACTCACCTTCGAGCCGAAGGCCGATGCGACGTTGCGCGCCCGCACGTCGATCTTGGGTGCGATCGCGGTGTAGGGCCGCAAGTCCTGCGTTCCGGTAAATGCTGCGTCGAGCGGTAACGCCATCGCGTCGTAGGTTGAGAGCGGCTGCATGCCGAGCATCAGCTCGATCGTCCGCAGAATGCCGACCGTCGAATAATGCTCGTGGCGCACGCCGCCGCGAGCGTAGGGAGAAATCACGAACATGGTCGTGCGCTGGTCGCTCACGTGATCCGGTCCCGCCTGCGCGTCGTCCTCAATCACGAAGATCGCCGTCGAACCCCACACCTTCGAGTGCGAAATGCTATCGACGATCTGCCCTAAGGCGTAATCGTTGGTCGCGACGTAGGCCTCCGGCGTCGGTTTGCCCTTCTTACTGGCATACGTGTGGTCGTTGGGCAGCCACATCCACTCGAGCTGCGGCAACGTTCCGCTCGCGACGAAACCGTCGAACTCGCGCTTCCACTCTTTCACGCGATCCAAATCGCTGTAATCCAAGTTCCAGCCGACGTAGCGCGTGTCGTACAAGCCCGCCAGACTGGGCGCGTTGAACGTCCCAATTCCGGTGAGGTTCGGCGTATCCGTCATCTCGCCGTAATCGCGGAAGCTCACGTGCGCGCGCTGCGCCGCCTGCCACACGTAGCCGCTCCTCGGCACGGCAGCGCCAATCCCCGAGGCCACGTCGTCGACGTTCCCGCGATTTCCGTAGTTGACCGGCCACCAGCGTTCGACGTAATCGTTGGCAAAGGCGCCGTCGGCCCAGTTGTGCCCGCTTTCGCTCACCTCGCCGCTCGCATACGCGTTATCGAACAAACCGAAGCGCGCCGCCATCGCGTGTTCGTTCGGCGTCACGTTCGCGCCAAACCACGTCAGCTTCGCATCGCCGTTACCTTGGGGCATATCGCCCAACACCTGGTCGTACGAGCGATTCTCTTTGAGAATGAACAGCACGTGCGTAATCGGTCCATCTTTGCGAACCACCGAAACGCTCGGCCGCGCTTGCCAGCCCGTCTGCCCGATCGTCGTACCCGTCGCCGGCAGCGCGTCCAGATTGTACGCGCGAATCGACCCGTACTCAATCGCCCCGATGTAATACAAAAAGTTGCGATGCTTGGCATCGAACAGCGGATTGGGCCGCGTGCCTTCACCTTTGCCGTCGATGACGAACAGGCGGCTGCCAACCGGAACGACGTCGGTCGGATACCATCCCGTCTCGAACCGCTTTACCACGCGACCGTTCTGAATTTGCGCCACGGCATTGGCAGCACCGAGCGTGACGAACACGGAGCCGCCATACGCCGCCAACGCGTTTGGCGACGCGCCGGCGAACGTTGCGTCGCCGACCGGAATTTGCGCGCGCTCCTTTCCGCTGCCCAGATCGTACACGCCGACCGCATCGGCATCGCTTTCCGTAACGTACAGTGCGCGCCCAATCGCCAGCACGTCGGTAGGATGCAACCGCGTGACGATACGACGCGCTGCGAGCGTCCGCGGATCGATAACGACGACGCTATCGCTCGGCCAATCCGACGCGACGACCGCGCGCCCGCCGTCGGCAAACGTCAGTCCGCCGATATGCTTCCCGACGCGCACCGGCTTCGCCGACCCAACGTCCTTCAACGTCCCGACGCATACCGACCCGTTGGTGTCGGTTGCGACCGCGACTTCTTCTCCGTACGCCGCGACCGCGGTTGGATACGAACCCTTGCCCATCGCGATCGACGCCACCGCTTGCGGCTTGACGGTCACCACGAAGATCGCATCGGCATTCGCACCGGCGACCAGAACCCGATTGCCGTCCAGCCACACCGGCCGCCCAAACGCACCGGTGAGCGGAACCGACGCAACCTGCGTGAGGTCGCTCGTCGAGTACAGCCGCAGCGTCGGCGGATTAAATCCCGACTCGACCACCGCCAGCGTTTTGCCGTCGGGCGACGCAGCCGCGCCCTGCGGCATCGTGTCGGTAAGCGTCATCAGGCGGGGCGGTTGCTGAAGTTCCCAACCGTTGGGAAGTACGATCGCGGCCATCGGAAAGATCATGCGTCCATTATAGCTGCACGCTTGAGGCGGCCCCTGCTCGGCACGCAATCAGTTCGATTCTGTTGCCGAACGGATCCGCGATATAGCAACGACGCTTTCAAATCCGAGCACGCCGACGTAGAACTCACGCGCACGGCTTCTTCGCCTGCCGGCATGGCGAGCTGTACGTGGTCAATTCGGGTTAACTGCGCCACCCGTTCCCCTTTCGGTGATTCCATTACCTCCAAAACCTTT